>NZ_JBITJH010000026.1:0-71082 GCF_044459745.1 Micromonospora sp. NPDC050187 | reverse complement strand
CGCCCCCCGGCGGCCGGGGGGGGGGGGGGGCCCCCCCCCGGGGCGGGGGGGGGGCCGGGGGGGGGGCGGGGGGCCGCCCCGCCGGGGGCGGCCCCCCCCCCGGGCCCCGGATGGTCAGCGCGGGCCGCCGACCCGGGTCTCGACCCGTTGCAGGGCCTTGCGGTAGTCGTCGTTCGTCGAGTGCATCGCGGCGGCGATGCGCAGGTGCCGCAGCGCGTCCGCCGGACGGTTGAGCCGCTCGAGCGTCCGGCCCAGCACGTGGTGCGCGTAGTGGTCGCTCGGGTCCTGGTCGACCAGCACCCGGAGCTGCTCCTCGGCCCGGCCGAGCTGGGCCGACTGGAAGTACGCGCGGGCCAGCAGCTGTCGTACCGAGGCGTTGCCGGGCTCGGCCGCCACGATCGGCTCCAACAGCCGGGCCGCTCCGGTCGGGTCCCCGGCCTCGAAGAACATCGTCGCCCGCCGGTACTCCGTCAGAAAGTCCATTCGACCCACCCCCTCGTCTCCCGCCGTCCGGTCCTCGTCCGACGCTCGCACAAACACCGCAGGGGCGGCGAGTGTTCCCGCCCGGTCAGCCGCCCGGACGCCCGTCGACGGAGACCGACGGGGTGAGCTGCCACGCCCGGACCCCACCGACCAGGGCGGCGGTGTTCGGGACGACCACCACGTCCTCGCCCATCCGCGCGAGCTGCTCGGGACGGATCAGTCGGGAGTTGCCACCACCCAGGTAGAGCCGGTCCCAGCGGAACACCGGTCGCAGTCCGTCCACCACCTGCCGGACCCGGCGGGACCAGAAGCCGTCGCCGAGCCGGCGGCGTTCCGGTTCACCGATGTAGGTGTCGTAGGTCATCCCCCAGCGCACCGGGGCCTGGGACAGTTCCAGGTGCGGGGCGAGCACGCCGCCGTCGAAGAGGGCGCAGCCGAGCCCGGTGCCGAGGGTCAGCACCAGCTCGCACCCGCTGCCGGCGACCACTCCGGCACCGTGCACCTCGGCGTCGTTGAGCACCAGCGCCGGCACCCCGAAGGCGTCGGCGAGCGCGGTACGCGCGTCGTACCCTGTCCACGCGGCGAGCAGGGCCGGGTCGACCCGGGAGCGTGGCCCGGACCGGGTGACGTAGTGCGGGGTGGCCACCACCACCCCGTGCCGGAGCATGCCGGGCATGCCCACGGTCAGCCGGTCGGCGGCGGGCAGTCGCCCGGCGAGGTCCAGCAGCGTCCGGACGAAGAGGCTCGGCGGCAGTGGGTACGGCGTGGGCACCCGCAGCGGCCGGGCGCGCATCGTCCCCGCCTCGTCGAGCACCGTGCCCTTGATGCCGCCGCCACCGCAGTCGATCGCCAACGTGGTCACCACGCGCGTCAGTCTGCCTAATCCGCTCGGAGCACGGGGGGCCGGAGGGCTAGGCTTCGCCTTCTGATGAGCGCCACGATGATCGTCAAGGACCTTTCCGCCGGGCACGGCGACCGGCTGCTCTTCGCCGGACTCGACCTGGTGGTGGCTCCCGGGGACGTGGTCGGCCTGGTCGGGGCGAACGGAGCCGGCAAGTCGACGCTGCTGCGTACCCTCGCCGGGTTGCAGCCGGTGGAGGCCGGCAGCGTCGCGCTGAGCCCGCCCACCGCGAACGTCGGCCACCTGCCGCAGGAGCCGGAACGTCGCCCCGGCGAGTCGGTCCGCGACTTCCTGGCCCGCCGGACCGGGGTGACGGCGGCGCAGGCCGCACTGGACGCGGCGACCGAGGCGCTGACCGTCGGGGCGGCCGGTGCCGACGACGCGTACGCCGAGGCGCTGGAGCGGTGGCTCGCCCTCGGCGGTGCCGACCTGGAGGAACGCGCCGGTCAGGTGGCCGCCGACCTGGGGCTCGGCGTCGACCTGGACCACCCGATGACCGGGCTCTCCGGCGGGCAGGCGGCCCGCGCCGGGCTGGCCTCGCTGCTGCTCAGCCGGTACGACGTCTTTCTGCTCGACGAGCCGACCAACGACCTCGACCTGGCCGGGCTGGCGAAGTTGGAGGAGTTCGTCACCGGGCTGCGGGCCGGCACGGTGCTGGTCAGCCACGACCGCGAGTTCCTGACCCGCACGGTCACCCGGATCCTCGAGCTGGACCTGCACCAGCAGCAGGTCAAGCACTACGGCGGTGGCTACGCCGCGTACCTGGAGGAGCGCGAGGTGGCCCGCCGGCACGCCCGCGCCGACTTCGAGGAGTACGCCGATACCCGCGCCGGGCTGGAGGAACGGGCCCGCACCCAGCGGGGCTGGATGGAGAAGGGCGTCCGCAACGCCCGGCGCAAGGCCACCGACAACGACAAGATCGGCCGGAAGTTCCGGTCCGAGTCCTCCGAGAAGCAGGCGGCGAAGGCCAAGCAGACGGAGCGGCTGATCGAGCGGCTGGAGGTGGTCGAGGAGCCGCGCAAGGAGTGGGAGCTGCGGATGGAGATCGCCGCCGCGCCCCGCGCCGGCGCCGTCGTGGCCGCGCTCCGCGACGCCGTGGTACGTCGGGGCAGCTTCACCCTCGGCCCGGTGACCCTCCAGATCGACTGGGCCGACCGGGTGGCGGTGACCGGGGCGAACGGATCGGGCAAGTCCACCCTGCTGGCGGCGCTGCTCGGCCGGGTGCCGCTGGAGTCCGGGCACGCCTCGCTCGGACCGGGAGTGGTGGTCGGCGAGGTCGACCAGGCCCGGGAACTCTTCGTCGGCGACGAGCCGCTGCTGGACGCCTTCCGGGCCGCCGTACCGGAGATGTCACCGGCGGACGCGCGGACCCTGCTGGCCAAGTTCGGCCTGCGCGCCGACCACGTGCTGCGGCCGGCGGCGACCCTCTCCCCCGGCGAGCGGACCCGGGCGGCGCTCGCGCTGCTCCAGGGACGCGGGGTGAACCTGCTGGTGCTGGACGAGCCGACCAACCACCTCGACCTGCCCGCGATCGAGCAGTTGGAGTCCGCGCTGGCCGGCTACCCCGGCACGCTGCTGCTGGTCACGCACGACCGGCGGATGCTGGAGGCGATCGAGACCAACCGCCGGCTGCACGTCGACGACGGACGGATCGCCGAGCTCTGATCCGTGCGTACCGTCCATCGGCGGGTCACAATCGGTTCATGCTGAGGTGGGAGTACGCACTGCTGGTGCGCCGCCGGCAGGCGGTCAGCGACGGCATCGGCTGGGAGGTCACCTTCCACTGGTACGGGCCGGACGGCACCATGGTCGACGTCACGCCGTACGGCGACACCGCGCTGTCCCACCTCAACCGGGCCGGCGACCAGGGGTGGGAGCTGGTGTCGATGAGCGAGGACCCGTCGCTGCCCGGCAACCACGAACTGCACCGCTACCACCTCAAGCGCCCGAAGGCGCAGCTCGCGCCCCGGCAACGGGTACGCGGGGCCGGGCGGAGCGGTCGACGCGGCATCACCGGCTGACCGGGCCGGACGGAGCGGTCGATCCGACATCACCGGCTGACCGGGCCGCCCGCACCGGTCGTCGTGCACGCACCGTCCGGGCACCGGGTCGACCTCTCCGGCAGCCCGCGCATACCGGGCGCGGATGCGGGTAACGGGCGGCGGGAGGTGACCCGCATGGTCGCGCTGGCGCAGGCACCGCCCTCGGCCGACCGGCTGAGGGCGATCGACGTCTTTCTCGCCGAAGCGTGGACGGACCAGGCCCGACACGACGACCGCCTGCGCGACCTGGCGGTCGACGTGAGGTTCGACCGGGGGGTGGCCCACCTGACCGGCGAGGTGCCCACGGCGGCGGACCTGCGCCTGGTCCGGGATCGGGTCGGCCGGCTCGCCGGGGTGTTCGGGGTCTGGTCGCGGGTGGGGTTCGCCGGCCGGGCACCGGTCGTCGTCGACCTGGGCTGCGGCGGCACCAAGCAGTACCCGGGCAACCTCGGACTGGACATCCTCCCCGCCCCCGGTGTGGACGCGGTGGCGGACCTGTCCGGGTCGCTGCCGCTGGCCGACGACTCGGTCGACGTCCTCTTCGCGGTGCACATCCTGGAGCACATGGTCGACTTCCTGCCCCTGGTGGACGAGGCTCACCGGGTGCTCCGGCCGGGCGGCGTCCTGCACGTCATGAGCCCCTGGTGGCGGCACGTGAACGCCGTCGCCGACCCGACCCACGTCCGGCTGCTCGACGTTCAGACGATCAAGGGGATCTGCGGGCAGCGCCCGCCCGGTGCGCCGCGCTGGTATCCACTGCACGTCGGTTGCGACGGAGCGTCGATCTTCGCGGACCTGACGCCGCTCGCCGCCGACGACCCGGGACCCGAGCCGTCCCACCTGGCCCGCTTCTTCGACTGACCGACGGCCCGGCTGCTACCGGGGGCCGGCGCCGAATCGGCGATGTCGGTGCATCCAGAGTTGTGGACACCCCGACACCGCCGAAACGGAGTCGATCTAGGTGAGCTGATACCCCGGAGGACGGGGCCACTGTTCCGCCTCCGGGTCCACCGGCCGGGGCATCACCGACGTCGGGGCAGGCGCCGTCACCGGCTCCGGCGTGGACGCTCTCACCGAGCCCGGGGCAGGTGCCGGCACCGTACCCGGGGCGTGCGACGGGGCTGTGGACGGGCTCGGGGTGACCGAGGATGTCCGGCGGGGTTGCCAGAGCCGACGCACGTGGACACCACACCCCGAACCGTCGGCTCCGGGAACACCCGCTCCCGGACCACCGCCCCGGGGTGCCCGCGCGCTCGGCGCGCCGAGCGCCAGGGCATGCCGGGCGCACCAAGTGAACCGGGTGCCTGGGTGCCTGCAGGGGTCCCCTGCTCGGCAGAAAGCGGTAACAGGGGGCCCCTGCAGTCAGCGGCCGAGGGTGCTCTCGCGGAGTTCGAGGCGGTACGGGGCGGTGACCGTACGAGGCGGAGCGTCCCGGTCGCCCTCGATCCGGCCGACCAGCAGTTCCACCGCGAGCCGGCCGATGCGCTCCTTGTCCGGCGCGATGGTGCTGAGGGTGGGCATCGAGAACCGGCCGTCCTCGATGTCGTCGAAGCCGGCGACCGCGACGTCCTCGGGCGCCCGCAGTCCGTGCTCGTGCAGGGCGCGCAGCGCGCCGAGGGCTAGCGTGTCGTTGAAGCAGAAGACCGCGTCGGGGCGCACCCCGGAGGCGAGCAGGTTCCGCATGGCGGCGGCCCCGTCCGCGCGGTGCCAGACCGGCGCGGGGGCGACTAGGCGCTCGTCGTACCCGAGTCCGGCGTCGGTGAGGGCGGCGCGGTAGCCGGCGAGCCGCAGCCGGGCGCTGGCCCCCTCGACGGTGCGCTGCGCGCCGATCGCGGCGATCCGGCGGCGGCCGAGGCCGGCCAGGTGGGCGGTGATCTGCCGGGAGGCGGTCACGTTGTCGATCATCACGTGGTCGGCCGGCCCGTGGTCGACGCGTTCCCCGAGCAGCACCATCGGGGTGCCGTCCAGGCCGGTCAGGTCCTCGGCGGTGAGCGCCAGCGGACTGAAGATCAGCCCGTCGATGAGGTGGTCGCCGATGCCGCTGGCGGCCGCCCGTTCCTGCTCCCGGCTGCCACCGGTCTGGTCGATCAGCACCGTCCAGCCCTGCCCGGCGGCGGCCACCACGACGTGTCGGGCCAGCTCGGCGAAGTAGGGGATGTCCAGCTCCGGCACCGCGAGGGCGATGACCCCGGTGCGCCCCTTGCGCAGGTTGCGGGCAGAGAGGTTGGGGCGGTAGTTCAGCTCCGCGATCGCCTGCTCGACCCGGGCCCGGGTGGCCGGGCGGACATGCTGGTATCCGTTGACGACATTCGATACCGTCTTCACGGACACCCCGGCCTTCTCGGCCACGTCCTTGAGCCTGTGCCGCACCTCGTCACCCTCCCGACCCCGTTATGCGGGGCACTTTACCGTGCCGCCAGCCCTTTACAACGTTGCCTACAACGTTGTAGAAAGTCGGGCAGAGGAGTGACCGCTGTCACTTCGCAGTCAGGCAGGTGACCAGGAAAGGTGGCCCCCTTGCGGACCGCTCAGATGACGATCGATCCCGCCTTCGCGATCGGCGCGGCCGACCGCCGACTCTTCGGATCGTTCGTCGAGCACATGGGGCGCTGCGTCTACGGGGGCGTCTTCGAGCCCGGCCATCCCGGAGCCGACGCCGACGGGTTCCGGACCGACGTGCTGGAACTCACCCGCGAACTGGGCGTCTCGGTGGTCCGCTACCCCGGCGGCAACTTCGTCTCCGGCTATCGCTGGGAGGACGGGATCGGCCCGGTCGGCGACCGGCCGCGCCGGCTGGACCTGGCCTGGAAGACCATCGAGACCAACGCCTTCGGCCTGGACCAGTTCATGACCTGGGCGGCCCGGGCTCAGGTGGAGCCGATGATGGCGGTCAACCTCGGCACCCGTGGCGTCCAGGAGGCCTGCGACCTGCTGGAGTACACCAACCACCCGGGCGGGACGGCCCTGTCCGACCTGCGCCGCAAGCACGGCGCGGAGCAGCCGTACGGGGTGCGGCTCTGGTGCCTCGGCAACGAGCTGGACGGCCCCTGGCAGGTCGGCCACAAGACCGCCGACGAGTACGGCCGGCTGGCCGCCGAGACCGCCCGCGCGATGAAGCTGGTCGACCCCTCGATCAGCCTGGTCGCCTGCGGCAGCTCCAACCGGGGGATGTCCACCTTCGCCTCCTGGGAGGCGACCGTGCTGGAGCACACCTACGAGCACGTCGACTACATCTCCGCGCACACCTACTACGACCCGTCCGACGGCGATCAGGCCAGCATCCTGGCCTCGGCGGTCGACATGGACAACTTCATCCGCGAGGTGGTCGCCACCGCCGACCACGTGGCGGCCAGGCTGCGCCAGCCGCGCAAGCTCAAGATCTCTTTCGACGAGTGGAACGTCTGGTACCAGTCCCGGCTCCAGGCCGACCTGGACCGGCGCGGCTGGGTGGAGGCCCCGGCGCTGATCGAGGACACCTACACCGCGGTCGACGCGGTGGTCGTCGGCGACCTGTTGGTCACCCTGCTCCGGCACGCCGACCGGGTCGGCGTGGCCTGCCAGGCGCAGCTGGCCAACGTGATCGCGCCGATCCGGACCCGCACCGGTGGTCCGGCCTGGCGGCAGAGCATCTTCCACCCGTTCGCGCTCACCGCCCGGTACGCCCGCGGCACGGTGCTGCGCACCGAACCGGTCGCCCCGACCTACCCCACCGCCCGCTACGGCGACGTGCCGGTCCTCGACACCGTGGCGGTGCACGACGAGGAGCGGGGCGAGCTGGTCGTCTTCGCGGTCAACCGGGGCACCGAGGACCTCGCGCTGGACCTCGACCTGCGCGGCCTGCCCCGACCCTCCGGTCGAGCCCACCTGACCCTCGCCGCCGGGGACGACCCGACGGCGTGCAACACCGAGGCCGAGCCCGACCGGGTCACGCCCCGGGAGACCACCACCCCCACCGTCGACGGCGGCCGGTGCACCGTACGCCTGCCCGCCGTCTCCTGGAACGTGCTGCGTTTCGCCACCCGGCCCTGACCGGCTCCACCGCCTACCCTCTGACCAGCCCCGCCACCGGCCCCGACAGGCTCCACCCCCGTCCCGAACCGGAACCCGGTCCGGGACGGGATTCCGGCCGGACCCGGCGATTCCGTCCCAAGGAGACAACAGCATGATGCGCAACGAGATGAGCCGCCGCCGTCTGCTCAGCCTGGGTGTCGGGCTCGGCACCGCGGCCACGCTCGCCCTGACGGGCTGCGGCGGCGACGACGAGGAGTCCACCACCGCCTCGGGCAACGGCGGCAAGGACTACACCGGCCCGAAGGTCGACCTGAAGCTGTGGAACGGCTTCACCGGCGGCGACGGCGACATCTTCAAGAAGCTGGTCGAGAAGTTCAACGCCGAGCACGACAACATCGCGGTGACGGTCACCACCTACAAGTGGGAGGACTACTACAGCAAGCTTCCCGGCGCGGTCTCCAGCGGTGCCGGGCCGGACATCGCGGTCATGCACATGGACCAGCTCGCCACCTTCGCCGCCCGGGGCGTCATCACCGAGCTGGACGACGTGGCCAAGGCACTGGAGCTGACCGAGGCCGACTTCGCCCCGACGGTCTGGACCGGCGGCCTCTACAACGACAAGCGGTACGGCATCCCGCTGGACATGCACCCGCTCGGCTTCTACTACAACAAGGCCGTCATGCAGAAGGCGGGCCTCGACCCGGAGAAGCCGCCGACCACGCGGGACGACTACACCGCCGCGCTGACCGAGCTCAAGAAGTCCGGCGTCCAGGGCTTCTGGGTCAGCCCGTTCCAGTTCACCGGCGGCATGACCTTCTACTCCCTGCTGCACCAGTGGGGCGGCACCCTCTTCGACGCCGACGCCGCGAAGGCCACCTTCAACTCCGACCCGGCGGTCGAGGCGTGCACCTGGCTGGTCGACATGATCAAGCAGGGGCACTCGCCGGCCAACGTCGGCCAGGACGCCGACTACCTGGCGTTCAAGGCCGGCAAGAACGCCTTCAACTGGAACGGCATCTGGCAGATCAACGACCTGAAGAAGAGTCCCGAGATGCAGTGGGGGGTCGCGCCCCTGCCGCAGATCGGCAGCAAGCCGGCGGCCTGGGGCAACTCGCACAACTTCACCATCGTCAAGCAGCGCAGCACCAACGCCAACAAGGTGGCCGGGGCGAAGGTCTTCATCAACTGGCTGAGCCAGCACTCGCTGGAGTGGGCCGCCGGCGGCCAGGTGCCGGCCCGCAAGGCGGTCCGCGACGATGCCGGCTTCAAGGCGCTCACCGAGGTGAACGCGCTCGCCCCCGAGATCGAGTACGCGGCCTTCCCGCCGGCCGCGCCGGGCATCGGCGAGGTACTGCTCACCTTCTACACCTCGTTCAACGAGGCGGTGCTCGGCAAGAAGTCGCCGAAGCAGGCGCTGGACGACGGCGTGGCCAAGGCCGACAAGCAGCTGGCGGACAACCGCAAGAAGTACGGGAACTGAGGCGGTCGTGGCCGGCATCGGCACGGTCGGGGCGGCGCGCGGCAACGCGCCGCCCCCGGCGGCGCAGCGGGAACGCCGGGTGGCGGGCCGACGCGGGCGGGCCACCACCCCGTACCTCTTCCTCGCGCCGTACCTCGTCCTCTTCCTGGTCTTCGGGCTGGCCCCGATCGTGTTCGGGCTCTGGCTGAGCGTGCACCAGTGGGACCTCCAACTGCCCCACCGGCCCTTCGTCGGGCTGGACAACTACCAGGATCTGTTCTCCAGCGACTCGGCGATCTACGGGGACTGGTGGTCGAGCGTCCGGGCCACCGGCATCTTCACCCTCTTCTCGGTGCCGCTGCTGGTGGTCGTACCGCTCGGGTTGGCGCTGCTGCTCAACGAGAAGTTCCCCGGGCGGACGTTCTTCCGGGCGGTCTACTTCGCCCCGTACGTGCTCGGCGTCGCGGTGATCGGCCTGCTCTGGCGGTTCCTGCTCGACGCCAACCTGGGCCTGGTCAACCGGCTGCTGGGCGCGGTCGGGCTGCCGTCGGACACCCCCTGGGTGACCGACGTGCCGTGGGCCTGGGTCTCCCTGGTCGGGGTGACCGTGTGGTGGACCTCCGGGTTCAACGCGGTGATCTATCTGGCCGGTCTCCAGGACATCCCACCCGAGCTGTACGAGGCGGCGAAGATGGACGGCGCCGGCGCCTGGGACCGGTTCCGCAACGTCACGCTCCCCGGACTGCGCCCGGTCATGCTCTTCGTGCTGACCACGACGATCCTGGCCTCGGCCAACGTCTTCGGCCAGTCCTTCCTGATCACGCAGGGCGCGCCGGGCGAGCAGACCCGCACGGTGGTCTGGCGGATCGTCGACGAGGGGCTGCGGGACAACGACGCGGGTCGGGCCGCCGCGATGAGCATCATCTTCGCGCTCGCCCTCGCCGTGATCAGCATGGTCAACTTCCGGTTCTTCCGGTACCGGGAAGACTGAGGAGGCGAGACGTGCCGACACTCCGCCGCACCGGGCGCTACACCGTCCTGGTGCTCCTGGCCCTGGTGTTCCTCACCCCGTTGCTCTGGATGGTCATCACCTCGCTGAAGACCTACGGGGACGCGCAGAAGATCCCGCCGGACTGGCTGCCGAACCCCTTCTCGGGGTACGGCTACGAGCGCATCCTCACGGACACGCAGAACCCGGTGCTGCGCTGGTTCGTCAACAGCATGCTGGCCGCCACGCTGCACGCGCTGCTGGTGCTCGCGACCGCGTCGATGGCCGCGTACGCCCTGGCCCGGATCAGGTTCCGGGGCCGTACGGTGAGCTTCGCCCTGATCGTGGGGACGCTCTTCATCCCACCCACCTCGCTGATCATCCCGAACTTCGTGATCGCCGACCGGCTCGGCTGGCTGGACACCCTCACCGTGCTGGTGGTGCCGGGCGCGGCCAGCGCGTTCGGGGTGTTCTTCCTCCGGCAGTTCTTCCTCTCCATCCCGGCGGAGCTGGAGGAGGCCGCCGTCCTGGACGGGGCGAACCACTGGCAGATCTTCGTCAAGGTGCTGCTGCCGCTGTCGAAGCCGGCCCTGGCCACCCTGGCGGTGCTGTCGTTCCTCACCAACTGGAACGACTTCCTCTGGCCGGTCTACGTGCTGTTCAGCCCGGAGAACCTCACCGTCCCGGCGGGCCTGGGCCTGCTCCAGGGCGCGTACGTCACCGACTATCCGGTGATCATGGCCGGTGCGGTGCTGGCCAGCGTGCCGGTGCTGATCCTCTTCGTCCTGGCCCAGCGGCACATCATCCAGGGCGTGTCGCGCAGTGGACTGAAGGGGTGACCACCCACCCGTCCCGGCGACGCAGCGCGGCGCCGGCCCTGCTGGCCGCCGCCGCGCTGCTCCTCGCCGGCTGCACCGCGCCCGACGAACCGACCGCCACGACCACGGGATCCGACATGTTCACCAATCCGGTCATCGCCACCGACTCCCCCGATCCGCACGCGATCCGGGCCGGCGGCACCTGGTACCTCTTCCACACCAACGCCGACGGCCGCAACGTCCCCGTCCACACCTCGCCCGACCTGGTGGACTGGACGCCGGCCGGGGACGCCCTGCCGGAGCTGCCGGCCTGGGCCGACCCGGGGAAGACCTGGGCCCCGGAGGCGATCGAACTGGCCCCGGACCGGTTCGTCCTCTACTACACCGTCGCCGGGCGGTCCTCCGGTCGGCAGTGCGTCGGGCGGGCGGTCGCCACCGCGCCGCAGGGCCCGTACCGGGACGAGTCGTCCGGGCCGCTGATCTGCCAGGCGGAACTGGGCGGCGCGATCGACGCCAGCCCGTTCCGGGACACCGACGGCAGCCTGTGGCTGCTCTGGAAGAACGACGGCAACGCCGTCGGCCAGGACACCTGGCTCTGGTCGCAGCGCCTCTCCGAGGACGGGCTGGAGCTGGTCGGCGAGCCGGCGAAGCTGCTCAAGCAGACCGAGCCGTGGGAGGGCCACCTGATCGAGGGGCCGTTCTTCTGGCGGCGGGACGGAAAACTCTACCTCTTCTTCGCCGCCAACGCCTACGACCGGGCCGAATACGCCGAGGGGTACGCGGTCTGCGAGAGCCCCACCGGCCCCTGCGTCAAGGCACCGGAGAACCCGATCCTGCGGAGCAACGCGGCGGCCTCCGGCCCCGGCCACGCCTCGATGGTCGAGTCCGACGGGCGGACCTGGCTGCTCTACCACGCCTGGCCGCCCGGACAGGAGGGTTCCGTCGCCCCCGGTCGACAGACCTGGCTGGACGAGGTCGTCTGGCGCGACGGCCGCCCCGTCGTCAAGGGCCCCACCGCCACCGCCCAACCCCGCCCGTAGCCGCACCGCGCTCAGAGGGGGTAGGAGGGGTCCCCTGTTACCGCTTTTTGCGTAACAGGGGACCCCGGCAACCACCCCACCCGGAGCAGGAGTTACGGCTGGGCGAGGCGGTTACGGCGGCGGCCGTAGAAGAGGTAGATAAGGAAGCCGAGCAGCATCCAGGCCAGGAACCGCAGCCAGGTCTCCACCGACAGGTTGAGCATCAGGTAGAGGCAGGCCAGCGCCGAGACGATCGGCAGCACCGGCGAGAACGGCACGGTGAACGGCCGCTCCAGTTCGGGCCGGGTCCGGCGCAGGATCGGCACCGCCAGGGACACCAGCACGAAGGCGCAGAGCGCGCCGATGCTGACCATGTCGGCCAGGGCCGCCAGCGGCAGGAAGCCGGCGAGCAGCGCGACCAGCACGGTCATCATCGCCGTGATCCGGTACGGGGTGCCCCAGCGCGGGTGCACCTTCGCCACGGCGGGCGGGATCAGCCCGTCCCGGGCGACGGCGAAGCCGATCCGGCCCATGGCCACCAGTTGGACCAGGATCACGCTGGTCAGGCCGGCGACGGCGGCGATGGAGACGAGGATCGCCGCCCAGCCGGCCCCGACCGACTCGAAGGCTGCGGCGATCGGGGCACCCCGGTCGATCTCGGTGTACGGGACCATGCCGACCACCACCAGCGAGACCCCGATGTAGAGCACGGCGACGATCACGAAGACGCAGATGGCGACCTTGACGAGGACGAGCAGGTTGGTGACCCGGGCCGACTCCCGGATGCCGACGATGGCCACCACGCCGAGGAGCAGCACGATGGCGATGGCCCCGACGTTGACCACGCTCCCCTCCTCGCCGAACCAGGCGGCCGGGAGGTTGAACAGTTCGGCGAGGTAGCCGGACCAGCCCCGGGCGACCACCGCCGAGCCGAGGGCGAACTCCAGCAGCAGGGTTTGGTACGCAGCACGGGCACCGCGTTCACCCCTCCCACCGTGCGACCACCACCGTGGCGGCCGGTGACCGCTGCTGCTACCCCGACACCCGACCGGCGAACCGCCACGTCGCGTACCAACGCGGTAACAACGGGTCGAGTCGGCGACCGGGCGGGCGGCGGATCTCCGGTGGGGTCTTGCGTCGGACGGCCGGTTGTGAAAATTTCCTTCTGACGGTGTATTGCCGGCGACGAATCTTGCCGACCAGCCGCCGTCCGCTCCCCTGCCAGCCGAGCCCCAACGAAGGGACGCACCTGATGAAGGCACCTCGGCTCAGAGCCGCCGGGCTGGCCGTCGCGCTGCTCGGCGCGCTCGTCGCCGCGACGCCCGCGCAAGCCGCCCCGGCCACCGACGCCAACACCACCATCGCCGCCGCCGACTGCACCACCGACCCGGCCACCCCCAAGCGCCAGTTCCGGGCGATGTGGATCGCGTCGGTGACCAACATCGACTGGCCCACCAAGACGTCCTGGACCGCACCGGACCGGATCGCCGCCCAGCAGGCCGAGTACCTGCGCTGGCTCGACCTCGCCGAGCGGCTCAACCACAACGCGGTGGTCGTCCAGATCCGGCCGACCGCCGACGCGTTCTGGCCGTCGCCGCACGAGCCGTGGTCGGAGTACCTGACCGGGGTGCGCGGGCAGGACCCGGGCTGGGACCCGTTGGCCTTCCTGGTCGCCGAGTCGCACAAGCGGAACCTGGAGTTCCACGCCTGGTTCAACCCGTACCGGATCTCGATGCCGGCCCCCGGCGGCGCGGGCGCGGACATCGACCAGCTCGCCCCGAACCACCCGGCCCGACAGCACCCGGAGTGGACCTTCGCGTACCCGCCGGCCGGCGTCGCCGGCAGCCGGCTCTACTACAACCCCGGCATCCCGGCGGTCCGCGAGTTCGTCCAGACCGCGATGATGGACGCGGTCAAGCGGTACGACATCGACGGCGTGCACTTCGACGACTACTTCTACCCGTACCCGAGCGGCACCCACCAGGTGCCGGACGACGCGACGTTCGCCGAGCACAACCGGGGCATCGCCGACAAGGCCGACTGGCGGCGGGACAACATCAACCTGCTGGTCAAGGAGATGGGCGAGAAGGTCAAGGCGGCCAAGCCGTGGGTGAAGTTCGGGGTCAGCCCGTTCGGCATCTGGCGGAACAAGTCGGTCGACCCGCTCGGCTCGGACACCACCGGCAGCCAGTCGTACGACATCATCTCCGCCGACACCCGCAAGTGGGTCAAGGAGGAGTGGGTCGACTACGTCGTGCCGCAGCTCTACTGGTACATCGGCCAGTACCCGGCGGCCGACTACGCCCGGCTGGTGCCGTGGTGGGCCGAGACGGTGCGCGGCACGAAGGTGCAGCTCTACATCGGCCAGGCCGACTACAAGAGCGGTGACCCGGCGTACGGCTCGTTCTGGATGAACCCGCGCGAGCTGTCCGACCACCTGACGCTCAACCGGTCGTACCCGGAGGTGCTCGGCAACGTGCACTTCTCGGCCGTGCAGGTGCGGGCGAACCGGCTCGGCGCGACCGACATCTACGCGCAGGACCACTACTCGAAGCCCGCGCTGGTGCCGACCATGCCGCACCTGAAGGCGAAGCCGCTGCTCTTCCCGGTGGTGACCGGCGCGAAGCGGACCGCCGACGGGGTGAAGCTGACCTGGCGGCAGCCGGCGGACGGCGTCGGCCCGCTCGGGAAGGCGACCTCGTACGCGATCTACCGGCTGGACGGCCGGCAGCAGCCCGGTCGCTGCGACCTGGCGGACGCGACGCACCTGGTCGACACCGTGCGGGCGACCCCGGGCGCGGTGCAGTCCTGGGTGGACCCGACCGCCGAGGCGGGTAAGTCCTACACCTACCTGGTGACCGCGCTGGACCGGCTGTACAACGAGAGCCCGGCCAGCCCGGTGCGCTTCGTGCGCTGACCTGACGAGCACCGGATGCCCCGGGGTGGATCGTTCACCCCGGGGCATTCGTCGGTTTCTGAGCATGGCGGCAATTTTGAGCGAGACGACACCGGAAATCCATCAAGATCGATGAAAACTGTTCTCCACCTGGTAACCCGCCGGTGACACCATTCCGGCGCTCACCCCCACCCCCGGAGGAGAAATCCGATGCACCGTCGCCTCACCACCCTGCTCGCCGCCAGCGCGTTCGCGCTGCTCACCCTTCTCGGGGTCGCCTCGCCGGCCGCCGCGGTCACCCGTGACCAGAAGCTGTCGGTGATGTACAGCTGGACGCAGACCAGCGCCAGCAGCTACAACGCCTGGAACTCGGCCCGGCTGAACCAGGGCGCCTGGTCGGCGTACGCCTTCAACTGGTCGACCGACTACTGCTCGTCCAGCCCGGACAACCCGCTCGGGTTCACGTTCAACGTGTCCTGCTACCGGCACGACTTCGGTTACCGCAACCACAAGGCGATGGGCGTCTTCACCAGCGGCAACAAGGCCCGCATCGACAGCGCCTTCTACGAGGACCTCAAGCGCGTCTGCGCCACGTACAACAGCACCGTCCGCCCGGCCTGCACCAGCCTGGCCTGGACGTACTACCAGGCGGTCCGGGCCTTCGGCTCGCGGTCGGCGGTCAGCCAGGCCGACCTGGACCGGGCGGCGAAGATGAAGGCCGACGCCGAGCGGGCCGCCGCCCGGCGCTGACCCGCGCGGCGACCGACGCTCACCAGCTCGACGTGAACCGGGGGGAGGCGGGGGACAGGTCCGGGTGCTCCACCGCCAGGGCCAGCGCCGCCGCCTCCTCCAGTCCCAACTCCGTGCCGGAGGCGTAGGCGGCGTCGAACGCCGCGTCGCCCAGCCGCCGACGGGCCTCCGTCTGCCACCGCAGCCAGTACGCCCCGAACAGGCCCGGTGTGAACCGCATCCGGGCCCGGGTCGCCTGGGTCGCGCCGAAGAGCCGGGCGGCGGTGAGCGGATCGCCCCCGTCGACACAGCGCACCGCGAGCGCGTTCACCGTGTCGCAGGCCCGCCCGTGGTAGCCGTGGCTCATCCGGGAGCGGAGCGCCACCTGGAGGTGCTCGTGCGCGGCGACCAGGTCCCGCCGGGCCAGCGCCACCATGCCCAGCAGCATGTCCACCGAGCGCTGCCCCCGCTCCACCGGCCGGGTCGCCTCCACCGACCGGGCCGCGCCGAGCAGCTCCGCCGCCTCGTCCAGCGCCCCGCGCCGCCACAGCAGCTCGGCCAGACTGTAGACGGCGAGCAGCCCGTCGGCGGCCACCCCCCGCTCCCGCGCCCAGTCGATGACCTCCCGGCAGACCTGCTCCGCCTCGACGAACTGCCCCATGTCGACCAGGGGCGCGGCCCGGCCGGCGAGCACCCGGGCCAGCAGGCCGGCGTCCCCGGCCTGCCGGGCCGCCGCCTCGGCCCGCTGGGCGAAGCGCAGCTCCTCGGCGAACTCGCCGTCCGCCCCGGCGTGCAGCGAGTGCATGTGGTACGCCGCCGCCAGCTCCGCCTCGGGGATCCGCTCACCGGTCTCGGCGATCCGCCCGTAGAGCCGGAACAGCCAGAGCCGACCCTCCCGGGCCAGCCCCCGCTCCCGCCACCACAGGTCCAGGCCGCCGGCCAGGAGCAGCCCGTCCCGGGCCCGTCCCCCGGTGGTCGACCAGCGCAGCGCGGCCCGCAGCTCACCGGCGAGCGGGTCGAGCGAGTAGAGCGACAGGGTCACCGGCTGCCCGTCCGGACCGAGGTACGCCCGCCGCAGCACGTGCTGCGACCAGGCCACGTGCCGGTCCCGGGCGACCTGCTCCTCGCCGGCCGCCGCCAGCCGGCGGGCCGCGTACGCCCGGATCGGGTCGAGCATCCGGTACGTGCAGCCCGACGCGCTCGGCTCGGCCAGGATCATCGACTTGTCCACCAGCACCGAGAGGGAACCGAGCGGGTCCTCGTCGAGCAGCCACTCCACCGCCGCCAGGTCGACCGGGCCGGCGAAGACCGCCAGCCAGCGCAGCAACCGGGCCGACCGGGGGCCGAGCGTCCGGTACGACCAGGTCACGGTGGCCTGCATGGTGGCGTGCCGTTCCACCGTCGACCGGCTGCCGTCCCCGGGCAGCCCGTCGGCGGTCCGGAGTTCCACGGTGTCCTCCTGCCCGCCCGACCAGGGCCGGGGCGCGTCCGGCTCGTCCCGTCCGGCGTCCAGGGCACCGAGCACGTCGGCCAGGCGCTCGGCGAGCTGCCCCGCCGAGAGCACCCGCAGCCGGGCTGCGGCCAGCTCGATCGCCAGCGGGAGACCGTCCAGCCGGTGCACCACCCGGCGCAGATCGACGACCTCGGCCGGGCCGGGACGCCGTCCGCCCCGGGCGGCCGTGGTCCGGTCGAGCAGCAGGGCGACGGCGTCGCTCTCACCGCCGCCCGGTGACGGGTCGATCGACAGCGGCGGGATCCGCCACACCACCTCGCCGGGAAGGTTGAACGACTCCCGGCTGGTGGCGAGCACCCGCACGCCCCGCGCGCCGGTCAGCAGCCGTGAGATCACCTCGGCGATGGCGGCCGGTTGGGCGTCGCAGGTGTCCAGCACGACCAGCGTGCGGCGGGTGGCCGCGTACTCGACGAGGGTGTCCATGATCGGGCGGCCCGGCTCCGGCCGCAGACCGAAGGCGGCGGCGACCGCGAACGGCACGAGCCCCGGGTCGGTGACCGTGGCGACGTCGACGAACCACACCCCGTCCGGGTACGCCTCGACCAGCCCGGCGCACACCTCCACGGCGAGCCGGGTCTTGCCCGCGCCGCCCGCGCCGACGACGGTGACCAGCCGGTGCCCCGCCACCAGCCGCCGCAGCTCGGCCCGCTCCGCCTCCCGCCCGACGAACGAGGTGACCCGGGTGGGCAGGTTGTGTGGCGGGGCGTCAGCGGTACGCGGGCGCGGGAACTCCCGCTCCAGGCCGGGGGCGAGAACCTGGAACAGCCGTTCCCGGTCGTCGAAACCGCGCAGCCGGTGCAGCCCGAGGTCGAGCAGGGACGCCCCGGCGGGCAGCGGCTCGGCGTGCCGCACCGTCGACGCCGAACAGAGCACCTGGCCACCGTGGGCGGCGGCGGCGATCCGGGCCGCCCGGTGCACCTCCGGGCTGGCGTACTCGCCGTCGCGCGGTTCCGCGTACCCGGTGTGCAGCCCCATCCGGACCCGGGGGGCCGCCTCCGGGGTGGGCCAGTCGTGACCGGCCAGCGCCCGCTGCGCGGCCAGGCAGGCGGCGACCGCCGCGGCGGCGTCGGCGAAGGCGATGAAGAACGAGTCGCCCTCGGTGAGCAGCTCCGCGCCGTCGGCCGCGACCAGGGTGTGGCGCAGCAGGCGACGGTGTTCGTGCAGCACCGGTCGGTAACCGGCACCGAGCATCCGGGCCAGGCGCGTCGAGCCCTCGATGTCGGTGAACAGGAAGGTCACCCAACCGCTCGGGAGGCGGATCCGTGGCGACATGCGTGGAACCTCCGCCCCTGACGTCGCCGCCATGCTGCCCTATGTCGAAACCGTCACGCATCGTGAGAACGGCCGGACGGATTCGACCGCAAGGTACCGCAACCGACCGACGTGGGCGCGGGAATCAGCAGCCGCAACCGCCGCCGCAGCAGCCACCGCCGGCCGGGGCGGACCCTCCGCCGACCGGTCCGGCACCACCCCGGCCGGTCACCGCGACCGTGGAGAGGAGCTTGACGGTGTCGGCGTGGCCCTGCGGGCAGGAGGCCGGCGCACCAGCCTGCGCCATCGGCCGGTTGACCTCGAAGGTGGCGCCACAGGCGCGGCAGCGGAACTCGTACCGGGGCATGGCAACAAGGGTACGACCGGTCCTGACGTCGGCGCTGACATGGGTAATACTCGACGGGTGGTGGACGGAGAGGACAGCGTGCGGAGTCGGCCCCTGCGTCCGGCCGCGCCGCCCGACGGGCCGCTCACCGCGTCGGGCGCCGCCCCCGAATCCGTGCCGCGCACCGCCGACGTGGTGCCACAGCCCCGGACGCCGGTGCCGCCGGAGGCGCTCCGGCCGAGCGTCCCGGCACCGGCCGACTCCCCACCGGCCGACTCCCCGCCGGCCGACTCCCCGCCGGCCGACTCCCCACCGGCCGTCAGCGCACCGGTCGTCAGCGCACCGGCGGAGAACACCCCCGCCACGACCACCGCCGACCCGGCGGACGGCGCCACCCGCGCCGGAGACACGCCGGCCGACCCCGGTGCCACATCGGACGGCACACCCGGCGACACCGCAGCCGCCCCGGCAGGGAGCGCCGAGCCGGCGGCCGTCGAACCGGCCGCCACCGCAGCCGGCCCGCAGAGCAGCCCGGACCCGACGGGCGACCCCGGAGCGGAGTCGGGCGCGGCCGTCAGCGCCGGCCCCGAGGCCAAGACCGGCCCCGAGACGAAGACCGAACCCGGAACGAAGACCGAACCCGGGGCCAAGAGCGCATCAGGGGCCGGGACCGAAGCCGACCCGAAGGACGGGACCGAAGCCGACCCGAAGGACGGGTCCGACGCCGGCAAGGACGGGTCGGACGCGAAGGACGGGCGGGCCGCGCGACGCCGCTACCGGGTACCGTTCGCGCACGCCGTACGCCTGCCACCCCGGCAGGCCGCGGCCGGCGCGGTCCGGGTGACCCGGGACTGGTCGAGACGCCCCAGCGGCCGGTTCGCCCTCTCCGGGGTCTTCCTGCTCGCCCTGGTCTCCGCCACGGCGGCGGCCGGTGCGCTGCTGGTGCCGGCGACCGCCCCCGCGCCGCGCCCGGTCGCCGAGAGCGGCAGCCCCGACGCGTCCGGCGGACCGACCACCGTGCCGACCTTCCCCGGTGGGGTCGTGCCGCCCGGGACCCCGCTGCCGGGCGGGGTCACTCCCGGTGGCGTCGCCCCGTTGCCGACCGGCCGCCCGGCCGACGCGCTCGCCGACTGGGCCCGGGTCACCGGCGAGAAGGTCGGTGTCCCGCAGGTGGCCATGCAGGCGTACGGCTACGCCGAGCTGGTGCTCGCCCAGACCACCCCCAACTGCGCGCTGAGCTGGACCACCCTCGCCGCGATCGGGCACGTGGAGTCGGGGCACGGCGCGGCCAACGGCGCGAAGCTGCTGCCGGACGGGCAGGCGCTGCCGGAGATCATCGGTCTTCCGCTCGACGGCAACGGCAATCGCATGCGGATCCTCGACACCGACCGGGGCCGCCTCGACAGGGACCTCGTCTACGACCGGGCGGTCGGCCCGATGCAGTTCATCCCGACCACCTGGGAGGAGATCGGCGCGGACGCGGACAACGACGGCGTGAAGAATCCCCACGACCTGGACGACGCCGCGCTCGCCGCCGGGAACTACCTCTGCAAGGGCGGCCGGAGGATGACCGTCCCCGGCGACTGGTGGGGGGCGATCCTGTCCTACAACGACGTCCGCCAGTACGCACAGGACGTGTTCGACAAGGCCAACGAGTACGGCCGGACGAGTCGCGGCTGATCCGACGCATCCAAGCCGGACGTTCTGGATACTTCCCCCGGGCTGCCGTTGCCGGCAAGCTGTACGGGTGATGGTGCGCGAGTGGGATCCCCGGACCGCGTCGTCCGCCGAGATGGCGTCCCTGCTGGCGACGCTGAACGCGGTCCTGGCGGCCGACCTGCCCGACGACCCGCCCTGGCGGGAGACCTCGCTGCGGGAGTACCTCTCCGAGGTGATGCCCGGTGAGCGGCGGATCTCCTGGGTGGCCCAGGCGGAGCCGGCCGCCGACGGCACGCCGGGGGCGATCCTCGGTCACGTGCAGGTGCTCCTGCTCGGCGACATCGGCGTACTGGAGGTGCTGGTACACCCGGACGTGCGCCGCACCGGCATCGGCCGCACCCTGGTCCGGCTGGCCGCCCGCCGCACGTACCAGGAGGGTTTCCAGGCGGTCGGGGTCGAGGTGGTCGGCGGAACCCCGGCCATGGCGTTCTTCGAGGCGCTCGGCTTCGGTCGGGACTACGTGGAAACCCGCAGCGTGCTCCGGCTCGCCACGGTGGACTGGCCGGCGCTGGGTGCGATGGCCACCGGCATCGGCGCCGGGTACCGGATCGAGTTCTGCCCGGGCGGGCCGCCGGACGACCTGATCGAGTCGTACGCCCGGGCCAAGGCCGACTCGCGCGACATCGGGGACGGCGAGCTGAGACCCAGCTCCTACGACCCGCAGCGACTCCGGGACAGCCTGGACTGCCTGCACCGGCGGGGCATGAAGCCGTACATCGTCTTCGCCATCCACGAGCGCACCGGCGAGGTCGCCGGGCTGACCGAGGTGGTCGTGCCGGCGCAGCATCCCACCCGGGCCGACCAGTACGACACCATCGTCGTGCCGGACCACCGGGGCTACGGCATCGACCGGTCGATCAAGGCCCGGATGCTGCTGGAACTGCGCGCCGCCGA
Source organism: Micromonospora sp. NPDC050187 (assembly GCF_044459745.1). NCBI lineage: Bacteria > Bacillati > Actinomycetota > Actinomycetes > Micromonosporales > Micromonosporaceae > Micromonospora > Micromonospora sp. NPDC050187. The sequence goes on along the minus strand of NZ_JBITJH010000026.1, from coordinate 50,013 downwards.
GCCGGAGCTGACCGAGGTGCAGACCTGGAACGCCCAGGCCAACGAGGCCATGCTGGCGGTGAACGCCGAGCTGGGTTACCGCCCTGACCGCCAGTGGTGCGAGTACGGCGCCGACGTGGCGGAACTGGTGCACCGGTTGGACGCACGGACCCGCTGACCGGTTGTTCACCGGCCCGTCCCGTGGGGGATGGACGTCGTACCGCATCGACGCCTACCGTGCGGTGGTCCCGCACATCCTTCGTGGAGGCCCTATGCGCCCGCGCCGCATCCTCGCCGCGCTCGCGACCGCCACCGCCGTGACAGCCACGGCCGTCGGCGTCGCACCCCTCGCGGCCAGCGCCGCGCCCACCGACCTGTTCATCTCGGAGTACGTCGAGGGCTCGTCGAACAACAAGGCGATCGAGCTGTTCAACGGCACCGGTGCCGCCGTCGACCTGGCCGCCGGTGGTTACCAGCTCCAGCTCTACTTCAACGGCTCGACCACGCCGACCAACCTGGCGTTGACCGGCACGGTCGCCGCCGGGGACGTCTTCGTCCTCGCCAGCTCCTCGGCCAACGCGGCGATCCTCGCCCAGGCCGACCAGACCACCGGCGCGAGCCTCTACAACGGCGACGACGCGATCGTGCTCCGCCGGGGCGCGACCGTGCTCGACTCGATCGGCCAGGTCGGCGTCGACCCGGGCACCGAGTGGGGCAGTGGCCTCACCAGCACCGAGAACAACACCCTGCGCCGACTGCCCACGGTGACCACCGGGGACACCGACCCGTCGGACGCCTTCGACCCGGCCGCCCAGTGGACCGGTTCCGCCACCGACACCTTCGACGGGCTCGGCACGCACACCGCCGACGGTGGCGGCCCGGTCGACCAGCCGGCCGCGCTGACCTGCGGCCCGGCCCTGGTCACCTCGGCCGGCACGGCAGCGACCCGGGAGGTCACCGCGACCGACGCGGACGACCGGATCGTCGACCTGGCGGTCAGCGCGGTCGCCCCGACCCCGACCGCCGGCACGATCGGCCGGACCGCGTTCACCGCCGCCGGCGCGGTGGGCGGCACCGCCCGGGCCACCGTGACCGCCAGCGCCGACCTGGCCGCCGGGGCGTACACGGTCACCCTGACCGCGACCGACGCGGACGGGGGCACCGCCACCTGCACGCTGGCCGTGACGGTGACCCGCGAGCTGACCGTCGGCGAGGTGCAGGGGTCGACCACCGACACCGAGTCCGGCCCGGCCGACCGGTCCCCGCTCGCCCCGCCCTCGGGCAACGGCACCAGCAGCGCCCTGTACGACGTCCGGGGCGTGATCACCCAGCGCACCCTGGCGCGGACCTCGGCCGGGGCGGACCAGCACGGCTTCTTCCTGCAGAGCCGGGCCGACGCCACCGACGGCGACCCGACCAGCTCGGACGGCATCTTCGTCTTCATGGGCTCGTTCACCTCGCTGATCGGCGGCTACGTGCCGACCGTCGGCGACGAGGTGGTGCTCCGGGCCCGGGTGTCGGAGTACTTCGACATGACCCAGCTCTCCTCGGCGTCCCTGGTCCGGAAGATCGCCTCCGGGCTGGACGTGAACGCCGTCGTCGCGGTCACCGACGCGGTCCCGCCGGCCGACCTGACCGCCGCCGGGCGGTTCTGGGAGCGGCACGAGGGGGCCCGGCTGCGGGTCCGCGCCGGCAGCGGCGCGGTGAGCGGGCGGGCGGTCTTCGCGTCCACCGCCGACGCCGAGACCTGGCTGGTCGACCGGGACGACCCGCTGCTGGACCGCGCCGACGCGTACGCCCGCCGGGTGTTCCGGGACGCGCACCCGCTGGACAACGACCCGACCCGCGTCTTCGACGACGGCAACGGCCAGCGGATCATGCTGGGCAGCATGGGCGTCAAGGCCACCGCCGGGGACAGCACCGCCCTGCTGCCGCCGGCGAAGACCTTCGACACCCTGACCGGGGACGCGTACGGCGCGCTCTACTACTCCTTCGAGAAGTACGGCGTGCAGGTCGAGCAGGCCGCCTTCACCTCCGGTGCCGACCCGTCGCGGAACGCCCCGCCACGGCCGGCCGACCGGTCGAAGGAGATCGCGGTCGCCACGTACAACGTGGAGAACCTCTACGACCACCGGGACGACCCCTTCGACGGCTGCGACTTCACCGGCAACGCCGGGTGCCCCGGAGTCCGGCCGCCGTTCGACTACGTCCCGGCGAGCGAGGCCGACTACCGTGAGCAGCTCGGCAACCTCGCCGACCAGATCGTCACCGACCTGCACGCCCCGGATCTGATCCTGGTGCAGGAGGCCGAGGACCAGGACATCTGCACGGTGGCCGGGGGCGCGCTGGTCTGCGGCGACACGAACGACGCCGACGGCGCGCCGGACACCCTCCAGGAGTTGGCACTGGCCGTCGCCGCCGCCGGTGGTCCGGCCTACGCCGCCGCGTACGACCGCACCGGCGCGGACGCCCGGGGCATCACCTCCGGGTTCCTGTACCGCACCGACCGGCTGTCGCTGGCCGGGGCGACCGCCGCCGACCCGCTGCTCGGCTCCTCCCCCACGGTCGTGTACCGGGCGGCGGGGCTGCCCTCCAACACGGACGTGCAGAACCCGAAGACGCTGAACGCGCTGCTCCCGCCGGACGTCGACACGTCCACCGGCAAGGACGGCGACAACGTCTTCACCCGGGCGCCGCAGCTCGCGAAGTTCACCGTCCGGGCCACCCCGGGCGGCTCCGAGTCGTACACCCTGTGGGCGCTGAGCAACCACTACTCGTCCGGGCCGGACAGCCGGGTCGGGCAGCGCACCGAGCAGGCCCGGTACGGCGCGGCGATCGTCACCGCGATCGAGGCGTCCGACCCGCACGCCCGGGTGGTCTACGGCGGCGACCTGAACGTCTTCCCCCGCCCGGACGACCCGATCGCCACCGGCGCGAACCCGACGCCGTCGGACCAGCTCGGTCCGCTGTACCAGGCGGGCCTGCGCAACCTCTGGGACGACCTGGCCGCCGAGGTGCCCTCGTCGGCGTACTCGTACAGCTTCGAGGGGCACGCGCAGACGCTCGACCACCTCTTCGTCAACGAGGCCCTGCACGCCGACCTGGTCCAGGTGCGGGCGGCGCACATCAACGCCGACTGGCCGGCCGAGCACGCCGGGGACGGATCGCGCGGCTCCAGCGACCACGACCCGCAGGTGGCCCGGTTCTCCTCCCGGGCGTCGTTGAGCGTGGCGGACGTCCGGGTGGTCGAGGGCGACCGGGGCGACACCCCGGCCACCTTCACCGTCACGGTGTCCCGGCCGCTGTCCCACCCGGTGCTGGTCTGCGCCGGCACGCTCGGCGTGACCGCCCGGTCCGGGCAGGACTTCCGGTCGTACGCCGGCTGCCGGACGCTCGCCCCCGGGCAGACCTCGGTCGCGTTCCCGGTCGACGTCCGGGGTGACCGCAAGCGGGAGGCCGACGAGAAGTTCGCCCTGGTGGTGACCGGCGTGCCGGGCCTGCTGCTGACCGACCCGATCGCGTTCGGCACCGTCGTCGACGACGACTGACCGCCTCGCGGCCCGACCACGGCCCGTCACCCGGACGCCCGGGTGGCGGGCCGCCGCCGTTCCGAGAGCTGTCCGCGCTGTCCATCGCCAGATCGACATTCATGATCTACGATCTGTTGCACCGGTCACCCCGCGAACCGGCCGGACCCCACGAACCAAGGATGGGCCATGTGTGAGAACGATCGTCCCGTCGGGATGTCCGGACTGACCGTCAGCCGACGCACCGTCTTCGCGGCGCTGGGCGTCGGGATCGGCATCGGGGCCGTCGGCCTGCCGACGGCGGCGAGCGCGGCGGTGTCCGGTTGGAGCAACCCCACCCTCGGCACCCTCACCTCCGGTTACAAGACCCCGTCCCGGCCCGGCCACTACGGGTGGGACATCGCCAACAGCCAGGGCACCCCGATCTACGCCGTCGCCGCCGGCACCGTGCGCGACATCCGCACCGGCTCCTACCCGGGCGACCCGAACAGCGGACCGCTGCCCGGTCGCACCGGCAACAGCGTCCACATCGACCACGCCGACAGCTACTTCTCGTACTACGGCCACCTGCACCGGGTGCTGGTCAGCGACGGCCAGCGGGTCAGTTGTGGTCAACTCATCGGCCTGATGGGCACCACCGGCAACTCCACCGGGCCGCACCTGCACTTCGAGATCCACCGGCCCCGTCTGACCTCGACGGACCCCCGGACGTTCCTCGCGAACCGGGGCATCAGCCTGGGTTCGACCGCGCCGATGGGCACCACGGGCTGGCCGAGCGTGTCGCAGGGCACCACGTCCTGGACGGCCCGGGTGATCCAGTACCTGCTGCGCGGACGGGGTGTCTCCACCGTGGTGGACGGCTACTTCGGCCCGGGAACCGCGTCCTCGGTCCGGACGTTCCAGAGCAGCAAGGGCCTGTACGTCGACGGCCTGGTCGGCCCGATCACCTGGACCGCGCTGATCCTGCCGTTGCAGCAGGGCAGCTCCGGGGACCTGGTCCGGGGCCTCCAGACGGCGCTCAACGCCCGGGGCGCCAGCGTCGCCGTGGACGGCTCGTTCGGCGCGCAGACCACCACCGCCGTCCGCAACTTCCAGAGTTCCCGTGGCCTCGTGGTGGACGGGCTGGTCGGACCGGTCACCTGGAGCACGCTCATCTGACCGACGCCACCGGGGTTGTGGGGCACCGCAGCAACCGGATCCGCTGACGAGCAGCGACCGCCAGCAGGGCGGCCAGGACCCGGTTCACCACGCCTCCGCCTGTTGAACCGGGGTCACCGCGGCACGGGTCCGGGTCCGCCGCCGGGCGTCGGCGGCGGCCAGCGCCGACCGGGCCCGGGTACGCCCCGCCGGCGGCAGCCGGTAGTAGCGGCGTCGCGGCCGCCCCTCGGGCCTGCTGGTCGATGACCTCCCACCGGCTGTCCACCCAGCCGGCCGCCTCGAGCCGGGCCAGGATCGGGTAGATCGTCCCGGGCGTGCCGGACTGCCGAACCGCCCGGAAGGGGCGGCAGGAAGGCGCGAGGAAGGGCGGCTGGGGTCAGTGACCGTCGCGCAGCAGGCCGGCGGCCTCGACCGCCCAGTAGGTGAGGATGATCTGCGCACCGGCCCGCCGGATCGAGGTGAGCGTCTCCAGCATCGCCCGCTCCCGGTCGATCCAGCCGTTCGCGGCGGCGGCCTCGACCATCGCGTACTCGCCGGAGACCTGGTAGGCCGCGACCGGCACGTCCACCTCGGCCCGGACTGCGGCGACCACGTCCAGGTACGGCAACGCCGGCTTGACCATCACCATGTCGGCGCCCTCGGCCACGTCCAGCGCGACCTCACGCAGCGACTCGCGCAGGTTAGCCGGGTCCTGCTGGTAGGTGCTCCGGTCCCCGTCGAGGCACGACTCCACCGCTTCCCGGAACGGGCCGAAGAAGGCCGAGGCGTACTTCACCGCGTACGCCAGGATCGCGACGTCCTGGTACCCGGCGGCGTCGAGCGCCCGGCGGACCACGCCCACCTGACCGTCCATCATCCCGGACGGGCCGACCACGCCGACCCCGGCGGCGGCCTGCGCCACCGCCATCTCGGCGTACGCGGCCAGCGTGGCGTCGTTGTCCACCCCGCCGTCCGGGGTGAGCAGCCCGCAGTGCCCGTGCGAGGTGAACTCGTCCAGACACAGGTCGCTCATCACCACCGTGGCGTCGCCGACCTCGCTCACCACGTCCCGGATGGCGACGTTCAGGATGCCGCCCGGGTCGATGCCGCCGGAGCCGGTGGCGTCACGCTGCGCGGGCACCCCGAACAGCATGATCCCGCCGACCCCGGCCTGGACCGCCTCCACCGCCGCCTTGCGCAGCGACTCCCGGGAGTGCTGGACCACCCCGGGCAGGGTGGCGACCGGCCGGGGCTCGGTCAGGCCCTCCTTGACGAACATCGGCAGGATCAGCTCCGACGGTGCGACCCGGGTCTCGGCGACCAGCCGCCGCACGGCCGCGTTGCGACGCAGCCGGCGGGGGCGGATCTCGGGGTACGGCATGACTGCTGCCTCCTGAGGGCTAGCGGAACCTGAGGGCGGTCGGCCCCTGCACCTTCGAGCCCCGGCGCTGCTTGGCCGGCATCGCGGCCAGCTTCTCCCGCAGTTCCACGGCATAGGCGGCGAGCGCCTCCACCAGGTCGGGCACCGAGGCGTGCGGCGGCTGCACGTCGACCCGGAGGCCGAACTCGGTGGCCGTCTCCGCCGTCTTGGGCCCGATCACGGCGACAACGGTACGCGCGTGCGGCTTGCCGGCGATGCCGACGAGGTTCCGCACCGTCGAGGAGGAGGTGAAAAGGACCGCGTCGAAGCCGCCCGACTTGATCGCGTCCCGGATCTCGGCCGGCGGCGGCGCGGCCCGGACCGTCCGGTAGGCGGTCACGTCGTCGACCTCCCAGCCCCGCTCGGTGAGCCCGGCGGCGAGGGTCTCGGTGGCGATGTCGGCGCGCGGCAGCAGCACCCGGCCGACCGGGTCGAGGACCTCGTCGTGCGGGGAGAACTCGGCCAGCAGCCCGTCCGAGGACTGCTCCCCCGCCGGGACCAGCTCCGGCTGGATACCGAACGCGCGGACCGCGTCGGCGGTCGCCTCGCCGATACAGGCGATCTTGACGCCGCCGAAGTGCCGGGCGTCCAGGCCGTGCTCGGCGAACTTCTCCCAGACCGCGCGCACCGCGTTGACCGACGTGAAGATCACCCAGGCGTACCGGCCGTCGACCAGGCCCTTGACCGCCCGCTCCATCTGGGCGGGGGTACGCGGCGGCTCGACCGCGATGGTCGGCACCTCGCACGGGATCGCCCCGTACGCCCGCAGCCGCGCGCTCATCACGCCGGCCTGCTCCTTGGTCCGGGGGACCAGCACCTTCCAGCCGTACAGCGGGCGGTTCTCCCACCAGCTCAGCTTGTCCCGCTGGCCGACGCCCTCCCCGACGGTGAGCACGACCCGGCCGGTGAAGCCGAGCGCGGCGGCGACGAACGAGTCGACGGTCGACGTGGTGGTGTACTGGGTCTCCCCGGTGCCGTCCCCGGTCACCCCGACGCCGGTGGTGCCGTCCACCCCGGCGGAGAGCAGGCCGTCGCGGATCGCGGCGAGGTCGCCCGCGTCCACGGCCAGCGCCAGCGAGCCCCGGCCGACGGCGGCGGCGAGCGCCTCGAAGTCCAGCGTGGTGACGTCCTCGACGTCGGCGGCGGTCCGGACGCCCGGCAGCGGCACCCCGGCATAGGTGGCGACGCCCTCGGCCTGCCCGACGCCGGGCACCACCTCGAAGTGCGCGGCGGTACGCGCCACCGCCTGCACCTCCTTGACCACGGAGTCGTGCCCGAACGGGTCACCGGCGACCAGGTGCACCGCGTTCAGCCCGGAGCGGGCCGCCGAGATGAGCACCTTCGCCACGTCACCCGGCGCGCCCTCGGCCGGAGTGAACTGGGCGTCGGGGCGGGCCTGGGCGCGGACGGCGTCGAGCAGCGACTCGGGTACGCCCCGGTCGTACACCACCTGGTCCGCGTCGACCAGGGCGTCGTGCGCCCGACGGGTCAGCAGGCCCGGGTCGCCGGGTCCGGCCCCGACGAACGCGATGTGGCCTACGGGCTTACGGGTGCGGGTCATTCTGTGCTCCCAAATTGCTGGGTCCCCGGGCCGGCGTGGTCTGGCTGGCCGAGGATCGAGTCGGCGCCACGGGCGAGGAGTTCGGCGGCGAGCGCCTTGCCGATCTCCGCCGCGTCGGCGGGCGTTCCGGTGCGGGACAGCCGGATGTCTCGGGTGCCGTCCGGGCTGATCACCGCCCCGCGCAGGTAGATCTCATCGCCGGTGTCGCCCTCGGCGACCTCGGCGTAGGCGGCGACCGGAGCGGAGCATCCGGCCTCCAGGGTGGCCAGCAGCGCCCGTTCCGCGGTCACCGCGGCCCGGGACGGCGCGTGGTCGAGCACGGCGAGCAGCTCGACCAGGTCCGAGTCGTCGGCCCGGCACTCGACGGCCAGCGCGCCCTGGGCGGGCGCGGGCAGCATGAGCATCGGGTCGAGCGTCTCGGTGATCTCGTCGGTCCGCCCCAGCCGGGCCAGCCCGGCGCGGGCGAGGACGACCGCGTCGAGATCGGCGTCGGGCCCGAGCACCCGGCTCAGGCGGGTGTCCACGTTGCCGCGGATCGGCACGACGGTCAGCTGCATCCCGAGTGCGTGCAGCTGTGCGACACGGCGCAGCGCGCCGGTCCCGACGGTGGCCCCGGACGGCAGTTCGGCCAGCGTACGGCCGTCGCGGGCGACGAGCGCGTCCCGCGGGTCCTGCCGGGGCGGCACCGCCGCGATGTGCAGCCCACCGGGTTCGGCGGTGGGCAGGTCCTTGTACGAGTGCACGGCGAGGTCGATCTCGCCGGCGGTGAGCGCGTCGCGCAGCGCGGAGACGAAGACCCCGACCCCGAGCCGGTGCACCGGCGCGGAGGAGCGGTCACCGGCGGTGACGATCTCGACCAGTTCGACCGGGCGGCCGGTCGCGGCGGTGAGCGCGTCGGCGACGTGACCGGACTGGGCCATCGCCAGCGCGCTGCCCCGGGTGCCGAGGCGCAGGGGGGCGGTCATCGCTCTCCTTGGTCGGAAGTGATGTCGGGCACCGTGTCGACCGGGGAGGTCTGCGGCACCTGAAGGTCGAAGAGTTCCCGCAGCAGGGCGGCGTACTGGTCGCCACCGGGTTCGGCGGCGAGCTGCCGGACCCGCACGGTGGGCTGGTGCAGCAGGCGCTGCACCACCCGGTGGACCGTCCGGGCCACCTCGGCCCGCTGGTCGTCGGTGAGGTCCGGGCGGCGTTGGGACAGCCGGGCCAGCTCGGCGGCGACCACGTCGTCGGCGCGTCCGCGCAGGGCGGCCACGGTCGGCGCGACGTCCGCTCCGCGCAGCCAGGTCAGGAAGGACTCGACCTCGCCCGCGACGATCCGGTCGACCGCCGCCGCGTCGGTGGCGGCCGGTCCGCCGGCCAGCACCGCGGCCATCCGGTCGATGTCGATCACCTCGACCCCGGCCAGCTCCGCGACTCCCGGCCCGACGTCGCGCGGGACGGCCAGGTCGAGCAGGACCAACGGTCCCCGGTCGGCGTCCCGCCCGGCGAGCGCCCGGCGCACCACGGGGTGGGTGAGGACCGGTTCGGTGGCCGCCGTGGCGGCCACTACGATATCCACTGTGGAGAGCGCGTCGGCCAGCTCGGTCATCGGGACGGCGCTGGCCCCGTACGACTCGGCCAGCCGCACCGCGCGGTCGGTGCCCCGGTTGGTGACGGTCAGCGGCCCGGCGCCGAGCCGGGAGAGGGTGGCCACGCCGAGCGCTCCCATCGCGCCGGCTCCCACGACCAGCGTCGGGCGGCCCGCCAGGGTGCCGTCGAGCTGCTCGGCGGCCAGGTTCAACGCGGCACTGACCACGCTCTGGCCGGCCCGGTCGATCCCGGTCTCGGCGTGAGCCCGCTTGCCCACCCGCAGCGCCTGCTGCATCAGCTCGTGCAGCAGCCGGCCGGCCGAGTCGGCGCCGACCGCCCAGTGGTAGGCGTCCCGGAGCTGGCCGAGGATCTGCGCCTCGCCGACGACCATGGAGTCCAGCCCGGCGGCGACCCGGAAGACGTGGTCGACCGCGGCGGCGTCGTAGTGCACGTAGAGGTGGTTGGCGAGGGTGGCGGGCGGCGCGCCGGCCTGCTCGGCGAGGACGGCGCAGATGTCGCCGAGACCACCGTGGAAGCCGGAGACGGCGGCGTACACCTCCACCCGGTTGCAGGTGGAGACGAGCACCGCCTCGCTGACGTACGGCTGGGCGACCAGGCGGTCCAGGGTTCGGGTGAGTTCGGCCGGGGCCACCGCCAACTGCTCCAGGACAGCGACCGGAGCGGTGCGGTAGGACGCGCCGACGGCGAGCAGTTTCACGTGCCGATCGCCTCCTGGGGGTCGGTGGTGGGGGCGCCGCCGGCGAGGGTGGTGAGGGTGGACGGGCCGGTGCCCGGCAGGGCGGTGAGCGACGCCTTACGATGCTCGTGGAAGGACAGGATCTGCAACTCGATGGCGAGATCGACCTTGCGCACGTCGACCCCGTCGGGCACCGTCAGGACGCACGGCGCGAAATTCAGGATGCTCGTCACACCGACCGCGACGAGCTGGTCGGCCACCGCCTGGGCGGCCCCGGCCGGGGTGGCGATGACCCCGATGGCGAGCTGTTCCTCGACCGCGATCCGGGGCAGCTCGTCGATGTGCCGCACGACCAGCCCGTTGACCTCTTCGCCCACCCGGGCCGGGTCGGCGTCGAAGAGGGCGGCGATCCGGAAGCTGCGGCTGGCGAAGCCGGCGTAGCCGGCCAGGGCGTGACCGAGATTACCCACGCCGACCAGGGCGACCGCCCGTCGCTGGGTGAGCCCGAGCACCGACTCGATCTGCTCGATCAGCAGCCCGACGTCGTAGCCGACGCCCCGGGTGCCGTACGAGCCGAGGTGGGAGAGGTCCTTGCGGAGCTTGGCGGAGTTGACTCCGGCGGCGGCGGCCAGCCCCTCGCTGGAGACCGTCTCGTGGCCGGTCTCGGCAAGGTGGTGGAGGGCACGGAGGTACTCGGGGAGCCGCGCGACGGTCGCTTCCGGCAGATCCGGAAGCGCCGGTACGGCACCGGCGCGCCTGGGCGCGCCTGGGTGACGGTGCTGACTCATGAGACTCCGTGCGGTGCGATCCTGGACCAGCTCCGGTCGCCGGCCGTTTCGGGACTCCCGCTGGCGACCGATCTTGCCGGCTGTGCTAGCAGGGCGCGTCGAAACTACACAGTAGGCGCTTGTGAAGACGTGCACAAATCGCGATCTTGCAAATGCACGACGCGACAACACCAGGCCCCTCCGTTTCGCACCCGCCATTGAGCGGGCACTCCGGCACCGCGTCGCGATTATTGCTTAATTCCGACTTCTCTGACCAATTGCGCTCGGGTCCACCGGCCGTGTCCTGCGAGGTAGGGCCAGCCCCACCCCAGGTACGGCGGTGTACGGGATGGGTCGGCACCACCGCCGCGCCTAGCCTCTAACCCATGACCACGGCCAATCCCGCCACCGGAGTGACGGCCCGCACACCGCGCCTTCCCCGACGACTCCTCACCGATTCCGGATACGTCCTGCTCGGTCTGCCGCTGGCAGTGGCCAGCCTGGTGGTCCTCCTGGTGGGGCTGGCGTTGGGGCTGGGGCTGCTGGTGCTGGTGGTCGGTCTGCCGGTCCTCACCGGGACCCTCTACGCCGCCCGGGGACTGGCCGACATCGAGCGGCTGCGCCTGGCCGCCGTCCGCCGGCAACCCCGGATCCGACCGCGCTACCGGCTCCCGGAAGCCGGTGCGACCGCCTGGCGGCGGATCTTCCTGCCGATGCGCGACATCCAGTCCTGGCTCGACCTCGCCCACGGCATCTTCCGGCTGCCCGTGGCGATCGTCACCTTCGTGCTGACCATCACCTGGTGGGCGGTGGCCCTCACCGGCACGCTCTACGGGGCGTACGACTGGGCGATCCCACACCCTCCGGAGAACGTCGAGCTCAACGAGCTGCTCGGGCTCGGCGACACCACCCGGGCCCGGGTCGGCCTGCACACCGCCATCGGGCTGTTCTTCCTGCTCACCCTGCCGATGGTGGTCCGTGGCTGCGCGCTGGTCCAGGCCGGCTTCGGTCGGGCGATGCTGACCGGGGTGGCCGAGATGCGCGACCGGATCACCGTGCTGGAGGAGCAGAAACGGGCTGCGGTCTCCGCCGAGGCGTCGGCCCTGCGCCGGCTCGAACGGGACATCCACGACGGCCCCCAGCAGCGACTGGTCCGGCTGGCCATGGACCTCGGCCGGGCCCGGCAGCAGCTCGCCAACGACCCGGAGGCGGCCGGCCGCACCCTGGACGAGGCGCTCGACCAGACCCGGGAGACCCTGGCCGAACTGCGTGGCCTGTCCCGGGGCATCGCCCCGCCGATCCTGGTGGACCGGGGCCTGCCCGGCGCCCTGGCCGCCCTGGCCGGACGCGGGCTGATCCCGATCGAGCTGCGGGTCGACCCGGATCTCGGCACCCCCGACGGCCGGCCCGAGGCGGCGGTGGAGCACGCGGCCTACTTCGTGGTCGCCGAGGCGCTGACCAACGTGGCCAAGCACGCCCGCGCCAGCGAGTGCCGGGTGACCGTCGGCTGGCGGGACGGACACCTGGAGATCAGCGTGGTCGACGACGGACAGGGCGGCGCGCACCTGGCCAAGGGTCACGGCCTGGCCGGCATCGCCGACCGGGTCCGCGCCGGCGGGGGCGTCCTGGAGGTGACCAGCCCGGTCGGCGGTCCCACCGAGATCCGCGCCCTCCTGCCCGGCTGACGCCGCCGGGGCGCTCCGGCGAGGTCGACGTGGTAGACAACTGAACCATGCGGGTGGTGATCGCCGACGACGCCGTACTGCTCCGGGAGGGGCTCATCCGGTTGGTGACCGAGAACGGCCACCAGGTGGTGGCCGCCGTCGGGGACGGCGACGCGCTGGTGGAGGCGGTGACGACACACCGGCCCGACGTCTCGATCGTGGACGTCCGGATGCCGCCGTCCCACACCGACGAGGGGCTACGGGCGGCGGTGACCGCCCGCCGGCTCGTGCCGCGTACGCCGATCCTGGTGCTCTCCCAGTACGTCGAGGTGGCGTACGCCGACGACCTGCTCGCCACCACCGGTGGAGCTGGCGGCGGGATCGGCTATTTGCTCAAGGACCGGGTCGCCGCGATCGACGAGTTCCTGGACGCGCTCGCCCGGGTGGCGTCCGGTGGCACGGTGCTGGACCCGGAGGTGGTGGCGCAGTTGCTCGTCCGGCGGCGGCGCGACGACCCGCTGCGGGAGCTGACCCCGCGGGAACGCGAGGTGCTGGCCCTGATGGCCGAGGGGCGCTCGAACACCGCGATCGCCCGGACGCTGGTGGTCAGCGACGGCGCGGTGGAGAAGCACGTCCGCAACATCTTCACCAAGCTCGACCTGCCCCCGGACACCCACCACCTGCACCGCCGGGTCCAGGCCGTGCTCACCTACCTCCGCACCTGACCCCTCAGCGCAGGGTGGCGGCCAGCTGGACGGCCTCGGTGAGGGTCTCGGCCACCGGGTGGCGGGAGGCACGCAGGCGGACGGCGTCGGTGAAGCCGCCGGTGTAGAGGACGGCCCGGCCGCCGACCGCCTCCGCCGCGTCGGCGTCGTCCAGCGAGTCCCCGATCAGCACCACCGAACCGCCGTCGACACCCAGCTCGGCGAGGTGCCGCCGGAGGGACTCCGCCTTGCGGTCGCCGCCCACCTCGGCCCGCAGCCCGTCGACCCTCGTGAAGTGCCCGGTCAGCCCGTACGTGTGCACGGTCGGCACCAGCTCGTCGTGGAACCACATGGACAGCAGCGACTGGCTGCCGGGCCAGGCGGCGATGGCCGAGCGGGCGTCCGCGGCCAGCTCGCAGGTGGTCAGGCCGACCCGGTACGCGTCGTGGAAGACCTTGTCGAGCCGACCGAACGCCTCCTCGTCGACGGCCCGGCCGAGCACTTCGGCGTAGTAGTCGGCGATCGGGCGGCGGAACCGCACCCGGTGCTCGTCGGCGCTGACCGCCGGGCCGCCGACGCTGGCGAAGGCCGCGTTGGTGCAGGCGACGATGAGGTTGAGATCGTTGAGCAGGGTGCCGTTCCAGTCCCACACCAGGTGGCGGCGAGCAGGGGTCATCCGGTCACCATAGCCAGGGGTGGTCGCGGCGGTCAGAGCTGCGGGGTGGTGAGGTCGCGCAGCAGCCGCTCCTCCTCGACCCGCCAGTAGCCGTGCTCCCGGCCGTCGAGGAGCACCACCGGCAGCCGGTCGCCGTACTCGCGTTCCAGCTCCAGGTCCCCGGTGACGTCGCGTTCGGTCCACCGGTCGCCGGTGACGGCGACCACCCGGGCGAGCGCCTCGCGGGCGTCGTCGCAGAGGTGGCAGCCGGGTCGGGTGATCAACGTGAGCCGGGCGTCACTGGACATCGGAACCTCCGTGGGCGTCTCCGGCGGCGGGCGGCCGGAGCAGGGTCTTGCGCACCTTGCCGATCGCCGAGTGCGGCAACGCGTCGACGAACTCGACCGACGTCGGGCACTTGAACCGGGCCAGGTGCCGGGCACAGTGGGCGAGCAGCTCCTCGGCACCCACCGTACCGGCCGGGGTCGGCACGACGTACGCCCGGACGGTCTCGCCGGTGCGCGGGTGCGGCACACCCAGCACCGCCGACTCCGCCACCGCCGGATGTCCCTGGAGCACCAGCTCCACCTCGTGCGGGTAGACGTTGAACCCGTTGACCAAAATCACCTCACGCAGCCGGTCCACCAGGAAGAGGGCGCCGTCGGCGTCGGCGTAGGCGACGTCCCCGGTGGCCCACCAGCCGTCCGGGTCCGGCCCGCCGCGTCCGTCCGGCCAGTAGCCGGCGAAGAGGTTCGCGCCCCGGACCACGATCTGGCCGGGGTCGGTGCCGGGCGAGGAGACGTCGAGATCCATCTCGTCGGCGTCGTCCTCGGGCGGGGGCACACCGTCCCGCCACAGGTCCGTCCCGTCCGGCGCGACCAGGCGCAGTTCCACCCCGGGCAGCGCCCGCCCGATCGAGCCGGGCTTCGGCTCCCCGTCGACCAGGGTGGAGGTGAGCACCGGAGCGGTCTCGGTGAGGCCGTACCCGACGTGCACCGGACGACCGGCGACCCCCGCGAAGCGCGCCGCGACCGCCGGCTCCAGCGGCGCCGCGCCGCAGACCGCGGCCCGGACCGACGCCGTCGCCGCCGCGACCGCCTCGCCCGCCGCCGCCCAGGCCTGGAACATCGACGGTACGCCGACCAGCACGCTCACCCGGTGCCGGGCGATCTCGTCGAGCGCCCCGACGGTGGTGAACTCGTCCACGAGCACGCCGGTCGCCCCGTGGTACACGACCGACCCGAGCCCGGTGTTCAGCCCGTACGCGTGGAACAGCGGCAGGGCCAGCAGCACGGTGTCGTCCGGCCCGACCACCGGCGGGGTGATCCGCTCGACCTGCTCGTGGTTCGCGGCCAGCGCGCGGTGCGACAGCATGGCCCCCTTGGGCCGGCCCTCGGTGCCGGAGGTGTAGAGCAGCACGGCGAGGTCGTCCCCGCCCCGGATCGACGGCACCGCGGGGCCCGGCTCGTTCGGCACTTCGGTGTGCACGGCGGTGAGGGCCGGCAGGTCCGGGGCGATCCCGGCGACCAGGTCGGCCACGGTCGGCGTGGCGATCAGCACGGCGGCACCGGAGTCGGCCAGCACGTGCCGCAGTTCGGTGGCGGTGAGCCCGGGGTTGAGCGGCACGGCGACCAGCCCGGCGCGGAGCGCACCGAGGTAGCCGAGCACGAAGTCCGGGCAGTTGGGCAGGGCGACGGCGACCCGGGCCGGCGGCTCACCGGAGGTCGGGTCGGTCGCCGGAGCGGCCCGGGTGAGCGCGCGGGCCACCCCGTCCACCGTCGCGTCCAGTTCGGACCAGGTCACCGTCCGGTCGCGCCAGTGCAGCGCGACCCGGTCGGGACGACGGTCGGCCGCCCGGCGTACCCGGTCGGCGAGGTTCGGCGTTGAACTTCCCGCTGTCTGCTGCTGCACGGTCGCTGAGTCTGGCACAGTGGGCGGCCGACAGACCATGCCCGTCGATAGGTTGCCGGGCGGCCGGGGCGCGCGACGCCACCTGACAGGCCCGCTACCTGCGGTTTCGCCCCTAATCACCTCCCTCGGCGAAAGTCAACCGGCGCCGACGGACAACGCGTCCGGCCCCGGTGCGACATGGCGGTAAATACTTTGGCTCTGTGTAACGGACTTGCCACGCATGGGTGACGTTGGCCCTATTATCACTCGGGTCGACTCGCCCCATTTGCCGTGAGTCGACACCCCTCAGCCCGAGGAGGCCACCGTGCCTGTGACCGTATTGGACCAGCACCGCACCGGGGTCTGCCGTCAGCCGGCGAGCCCCGGAGCAGCACCGACCGTCCGGATCGGAGGCGAAATCGTCTCGATCGCCCCGCAGCGGGCCGACCGGACGGCGTCCCCCGGCTGGAGGGAGGCCCGGTGACCACGTTCGGTTACGCTGAGCAACCGACGGGACTGGTCCCGATGCGTCAACTCGACGACACGTGGGGTCTCGGGGAGGGCGACGACGGGACGGCCAGACGGACGCGCAACCGACCGCACCCGAACGAACCCCCTCCCCGCTCGGCACCGCCCGGCGGCAACGCGAAGCCGACCGGGGGTCGGGTCGCGTCGCCGGCCCGGCCGAGCATGCCGGCGCAGGGCCGCCGGCCCGGCGACGAGGCGGAGCCGGTCGACCCGGCCGCCGCCGAGACCGCGCTCCTGCCGGCGGTTCCGGCCAGCGGCGCGGAGCCCGAGCCACCGGCTCCCCCGCCGAGCCGCCCGGACCCGTCCGACCCGGCGACCGAGGTGTGGTCGCTGGTGGAGCGGGCCAAGGCCGGTGAGACGGAGGCGTTCGGCCTGCTCTACGACCGGTACGTCGACACCGTCTTCCGGTTCGTCTACTTCCGGGTCGGCAACCGCCAGCTCGCCGAGGACCTCACCTCCGACACGTTCCTGCGGGCACTCAAGCGGATCGGCAGCTTCACCTGGCAGGGGCGGGACCTCGGCGCCTGGCTGGTGACGATCGCCCGCAACCTGGTCGCCGACCACTTCAAGTCCGGCCGGTACCGGCTGGAGGTGACCACCGGCGACGTCATGGACGCCGACCGCGAGGACCGGGGCCCCGAGGGGAGTCCGGAGGCGGCCGTGGTCGAGCACATCACCAACGTGGCCCTGCTGACCGCCGTCAAGCAGCTCAACCCGGAGCAGCAGGAGTGCATCGTGCTCCGCTTCCTCCAGGGGTTCTCGGTCGCGGAGACGGCGAAGGCGATGGGCAAGAACGAGGGAGCGATCAAGGCCCTCCAGTACCGCGCGGTACGCGCCCTGGCCCGCCTGCTGCCGGACGGCTTCCAGCCCTGAGCAGGTCGACGCGTCGACACCGACGGGCCACCCCTTCGGCAGACAGTGACAGCCATCACTCTCGCTCATTCTCGGCACTCCCGGCCCGTAACCACGGCCCGGCACCGACCGTTTCTCCGGGTGCGACCGGTGTTCGCCCGGCAAGCTCCCAGACCCGCGGTACGGGCGGCCACGCCCGCCACGACTCGCGCCGACCGGTGTTCCACCGGTTCCCGCCGTCACCCGGCGGCGGGAACCGCCCGGTCGGCGGCGACGAGCCGGCCCCACCGGTCCTCGGCACCGCCGAGAGCCAGCCGGCCGACGGGTGACCACGACGGTCGGACGACCGTGACCAGTGAGAGGAGATGCCTGCGGTGGACAGCAACCTCTTCTCCCGTCGGCGTGCCGAGCGTTTCGCGCAACTGCTCGACGAGGCCAACGGCGGCCGTCGGCACCACGTACGCTCCCGGGTCGACGACCGGCTCGGCGACCTGGTCGGTCTCGGCCGGCAACTCGGTGCCGCCGCCCCGCCGGCCGAGGTGGACCCGGACTTCCGCTCCGGCCTGCGGGCGATGCTGGTGGCCACCGCGGAACGCGAGGGCCTCGGCACGGGGGCCGCTCCGGCGGCCGGGTCCGAAGCGGCCGGTCGGCGGACGACCGCCGGGCCGTCCCCGCGCGGCCCACTCGTGCCCCCGGTCACCGCCCGCCGGGCCCGCGCCCGGGGTGCCATCCTGATCGGGGTCGCCGCCGGTGCCGTGGCCCTCTCCGGCATCTCGGCGGCGAGCGAGAACGCCATCCCCGGCGACGCCCTGTACGGCATGAAACGCTCCACCGAGCGCGCCCAGCTCGTCCTGGCCAGCTCGGACCTGAGCAAGGGTCAGCTCTTCCTGGACTTCGCCCGGAACCGACTCGCCGAGGCGAGCGAGGTGCGGGGCGACCGGGCGGCCTTCGAGGCGATCCTCGACGACATGGACGAGGACACCCGGCAGGGAGTACGCCTGCTCACCACCACGGCGGTACAGCGCACCGACGCCGCCGGCCTGGACGCCGTCGACACCTTCGTCACCGGGCAGCGCCGGGCGGTGACCGCCCTGCTGGACGGGGCGTCCCGCGCCGAGCGGGACCGGGCTCGCGGCTCCCTGGCGCTGCTCGACGCGGCTCAGCAGCGTTCGGACGCGCTGCGGGCGGCCCTGACCTGTGGTGCCCCGCCGGCAGATGCGGCCGACCCGCTCGGCCCGACCGCCGGTCCGTGCCCCACCACCCGCTGACCGCCGCCCGGGAACGCCCCAGCGCCGGTCGACCGCGATCTTCCTTGGCTAGTCTCGCGGATGGCAGGCGTCGCACCGCTCGCGGTGGGCGTCGTGCCGGACCGGCCGGCCGCACGCCCTGCGGCCGGCACGTCGAGCGGAGGGAGTCCTGCGTGGTCCGGACCCGGAAGGTGACCGTCAGCACGGACGCCCACGGGCACACCGCAGGTTGGGCCCCCACCGGACTGGAGCCGCCCGGCCGTCCCGCGCCCGATCCGACCGCTGCGGCCTTCTTCGACATCGACAACACGATGATGCAGGGCGCCTCGATCTACTGGTTCGCCCGGGGCCTCGCCGCCCGGAAGTACTTCACCACCGGCGACCTGGCCCGGTTCGCCTGGCAGCAGCTCCGGTTCCGGCTGCTCGCGACCGAGCACGCCGGGGACATGACGCACGCCAAGGAGACCGCCCTCGCGTTCGTCGAGGGCTGGCGGGTGGACGACGTCGAACGGCTCACCGAGGAGATCTTCGACGAGCTGATGGCCCCACGGATCTGGGCCGGCACCCGCAAGCTCGCCCTGCGCCACCTCGACGACGGGATGCGGGTGTGGCTGGTCAGCGCCGCGCCGGTGGAGATCGGCCGGGTGATCGCCGCCCGGCTCGGCCTGACCGGGGCGATCGGCACGGTCGCCGAGATCGTCGACGGCGCGTACACCGGGCGGCTGGTCGGCGACCTGATGCACGGTCCGGCCAAGGCCGAGGCGGTCGCCCAGCTCGCTGCCGTGGAGGGGCTGGCCCTGCCGCGGTGTGTCGCCTACAGCGACTCCGCCAACGACCTGCCGATGCTCTCGACGGTCGGGCGGGCGGTCGCGGTCAACCCGGACGGTGTGCTGCTGCGCACCGCGCGGGAGCGGGGCTGGGAGGTCCGGGACTTCCGTACCGGCCGTAGGGCGGCCCGGATCGCGGTGCCGTCGACGGCCGCCGCCGGGCTGCTGGCCGGTGCGGTCAGCGCCGGGGTGGCCCTGCACCGTCGACGGCGACTCCGGTGACCCACCGCCGGTGGCCGACGGCGGCACGGCTTCCGAGCCCGGCCCGGCGGTACCGTCCCGGACTGGCCGGGCTCGCCGTGGCGGTCGCCGCCGGCACCGCGCTGGTCACGTTGCCGCAGGCCGGTCCCCGGACCGTCGAGCCGGCGCCGCCGCCGCGTCGGATCGAGCAGGAGTGGCCCGAGGCCGTACGGCAGGAGCTGCCGGCCCGGCTCGCCGACGGTACGGCGTACAGCCCGGTCTGGTTCCTCGACCCGGACGTCTCGATCGGCACCGCGCCCAGCCCAGACGGACGTCACCTGCGGCTGGTGCGGCGCTCCGCCGACGGCGCGGTCCGCCAGCTACGGCGACTGCCCGCTGCCGGGAGCCCGCAGTACGCCGGGTTCACCGGCTCCGGCGCGGTGATGGCGTGGGCGGAGACCACCACCGGCCCGAACGGCCGGGGGCGTACCGAGCTGTGGACGGTGGAACCGGGCTCGGACCGACCGGCCCGACGGGTGGCCACGGACGGCGGTGACATCCTCCTCCTCAACTCCCGGCACGACCTGGTGATCGGCTCGGGTCGGCTGCACTGGGTCGCGGCGGCCCCCGGGAGTGCCCCGGCGACCGAGGTGCGCTCGGTGCCGCTGGCCGGGGGCCGGGTCACGGTGCGGACCGAGCCGGGAGCCTGGACGCTGTCGGCGTGGCCGTGGCTGGTCAGCGCGGCGACCGGTGGCGGCGGCCCGGTGCGGCTGCGCCACCTGGTCGACGGTACGGAGCGCACGGTGCCCGCCGGCCCGGACGAGCTGCTCAGCTGTGGTCCGGTCTGGTGCCGGGCGCTGGTGCCGGCCGGGGCGGGACCGGGCCTGCTGGACCTGTTCCGCCCGGACGGCCGGGACCGGCACCGGGTGGCCGGCGGGGACGCCAGCGCCGCGCTGGTCGACGTGGCGGTCCGGGACCGGTTCGAGGTGCTCCTGGGCACCGGTCCGGCGGGCACGGTCGGCGACGGAGTCCAACTGCGGCTCTACGACCTCACCCGGCGGCGGACGCTGGTGGCGGCCGACGGGGTGGGGCTGGTGCTCTGTCGGGGGGACGTGCTCTGGTGGTCCACCGGCGGACGTGAGGTGACCGGCTGGCGCACCCTGGACCTGCGCACCCTGACCTGAGCCGGGCCCGACGCGGGCGGAACCGGGGCCGAACCGGCGGTGGACGTCAGGGGCCGAACGGGTCGGGCCGGCGTTCCAGGAGCTGGTGCAGGGTCTGCTGGATGGTCTCCCGGACCTGGTCGGCGAGGTTGAACACGACCAGCGGGTCGTCGGCCGAGTCGGTCAGGTGCGCGGTGGGGATCGGCGGGCAGAACTCGATCAGCCACTTGCTCGGCAGCGGCACCAGGCCCAGCGGCCCGAGCCACGGGAACGTCGGGGTGATCGGGAAGTAGGGGAGCTTGAGCAGCCGCGCGAGCGGCTTGACGTCGGCGAGCATCGGGTAGGTCTCCTCGGCGCCGACGATCGCCACCGGGACGATCGGGGTGCCGGTACGCAGCGCGGCCGAGACGAACCCGCCCCGCCCGAAGCGTTGCAGCTTGTACCGGTCGGCGTAGAGCTTGCCGATGCCCTTGAACCCCTCGGGGAAGACGCCGACCAGTTCGCCGTTGCGCAGCAGCCGCTCGGCGTCCGGGTTGCAGGCGACCGTGCCGCCGGACTTGCGGGCCAGCTCGGAGACGACCGGCATCCGGAAGACCAGGTCGGCGCCGAGCAGCCGCAGGTAACGGCGGGCCGGATGCTGGTCGTGCAGGGCCGCGGAGAGGATCAGCGCGTCCAGCGCGACGGTGCCGGAGTGGTTGCCGACCACCAGGCCCGCCCCCTCTGCGGGCACGTGCTCCAGACCGGTGACCTCGGTGCGGAACCAGTCCCGGTAGAGCACGCGCAGCAGCGGGTGCAGGACCGCCCCGGTCAGCTCCGGGTCGAAGCCGAACTCGTCGATCTCGTAGTCGCCGGCCAACCGGCGACGCAGGAAGGCCAGGCCCTGGGCGACCCGGCGGTCCCACTGGTCGACCGGGCGGTCCGGCACGGCGGGGGGCTCCGGGTGGTGGTGACCGTTGCGGCGGGCCGGTCGGGCCAGGTCGGCGGCGTCCGGTGGCTCGAACGGCCGGCCCACCGGCACGTCCCGCTCGGTCCCGTCGGGCCGGCTCACGACTGCTCCCGGACGGCCGCCCGGACCTGTCGGATGCCGGCGAGGACGGCCTGTTCGGCGGCGGCGAGCTGGTCGCGGGTCACCACCACGCCACCGTGGTGGGCGCGGAGGAAGTCGTCGAAGGCGGCGGCGGTGGAGCGCGGGGTGAAGCCGTACTCGGCGACCAGCCGGCTGGTGTCGACCACCCGGCCGTGCACGAAGAGGTCGACCTGGTCGAGACCGAGTCGGCCGTATCCGAGCGTCCGGGCCAGCGCGACCGCCCCGGACAGCCCCGGTTCCAGCACCGGCACCTCCAGCCGACCGGCCCGACGGATGGCCTGGGAGAGCGAGAGCACGCCCGGACCGGCGACGTTGTAGGTGCCGGGATGGTCCTCGACGACCGAGCGGTGCAGCACCTCCAGGGCGTCGTCGAAGTGGAGGAACTGCAGGCGGGGGTCACGGCCGAGGACGGTGGGGACGACCGGCTGGCGGAAGTACCGGGTCAGTGTGGTGTCGGCGGTGGAGCCGATGAACGGCGCGAAGCGCAGCACGGTCGCGGTGACGTCGGGGCGACGACGACGGAAGCCGCGGACGTACCCCTCGATGTCGAGGATGTCGCGACCGAACCCGCCGCGCGGAAGCTCGCGCGGCTCGGTCTCCTCGGTGAAGACGGCCGGGTCGCGGAAGGAGACGCCGTAGGCGGCGGTCGACGACCGGACGACGACCTTGCGCAGCCGGGGCGCCCGCTGGCAGGCGGCGAGGAGCTGCATGGTGCCGATGACGTTCTGTTCCTTCATCGCCGCCCGACCGCCCTGCTGCCGGTCCGGGGCGGTGACCAGGGCGAGGTGGGCCACCGCGTCGACCTCCAGGTCGGCGAGGAGTTCACCGAGCGAGCCGGCGTCGACGCGCACCCGCTCGACCCGGTCGAGCAGGTCGACCGGCTCCGTCGTGCCCGGCGGGTCGACGCCGATCACCCGGTCGATCCTCGGGTCGGCGGCGAGCCGGGCGGCGACGTGCGCGCCGAGGTAGCGACTGACCCCGGTCACGACGACGACCCCCGGAGCACCCGAGGTGCCACCGGGGGTCATGTCGCGCACCCTGCCCGGCAGGCCGGATCATCGAGCCGGGACGTCCACGGCCTTCTCACCTGAGCCTCCGGGAGTCGACAGATGGCAAGTGGTACACGGTGCCGGGTCACGCCCGGCACCGGTCACTTGCCGAGACGGCGACGCTGGACGCGGGTCTTGCGCAGCAGCTTGCGGTGCTTCTTCTTAGCCATGCGCTTGCGGCGCTTCTTGACCACCGAGCCCATACGACAGCCTTTCGATGCAACGTGCGGGGCGGACCAGAGGCACCACGACATGGTGCTGGTACCGCTTGCGGACAACGGACCGGACCTGATGGGTGGCATCGCGGCGCACCGCTGGGTGGTCACGGTCGGGATCCAGGGTAGCCGGAGAGCATCAGCAGGACCAACGCGCCCCCGTCGATGCCCGTCACGACGCCACGGGGAGGCACTCCGCGCACCCCGATCCGTGGTTCCGGTGGAAGCCCGTCAGGCCGTCTCGGAGAACGCTCCGCGCAGGTACTCGTGCACCGCGTGTTCGGGCACCCGGAACGACCGTCCGACCCGGACGGCGGTGAGCTCACCGCTGTGCACGAGCCGGTAGACCGTCATCTTCGACACCCGCATGACCGCCGCCACCTCGGCGACGGTGAGAAACTTGACCTCCGACAGCCGTCCGTCGGACTGCGACCCGGCCATGACTCACCGACCCATCCCATGCCCAGCGCGGCCTGAGACGGGTTCGTCCCGCCACGAGGGCAACGCGCGTGTTACCAGTACGGTAACGGGACGGCTGTGAACGGCGCGATCCCTTCGCGCATTTGATCTCGTCGTGAGTTTGCTTCCGCCCTGTTGAGCTGCGGCGGAAGGCGCCCGGTGGCTCCGGTGGCGCCACCGGGGCCACCGGGCGGGCGCCCCGGGCCGATTGCGGACACGGTCCGGGGCTCCGCACTGGGAGCGTGCTCAGTGTCTCAGACCCGACCGGCGGCCCGGACGGCGGTCGATCATGGTGGCCCACAGCGGCGGTGAGCTGGGGCGGGACGCTCCCCGGGCAGACGGACGGCGCTTTCACCGCAGGCAGGCGGCGCTTTCCGCGGCGGGCGGATCGGTCAACGGGCCACCGCCCGGCGCACCTGGGCCACGCAGTCGTCGTGCAGCTTCGACCACGGCTCGCCGTAGACCTCCTGGGCGGCCTCCGCCACCGGCCGACGGTCGTGCACCACCGCCGCGAAGAAGTCGAGCAGGCGCTGACCGCCGTACCGGTCCACCAGGTACCGGACCGCCAGGTAGCCGACGCCGTAGCTGGCCGCGACCCGGTCGGCGGGGGCGTCGTCGGTGGGAGCGAGGGTGTCGAGCCGGCCGTCCCAGCCGCCGGTGGCCATCAGCCGCCGGACGTCGTCCAGCCCGGCGTACCGGCCCACCGGTCGGCCCGCCGCACCGGCCAGCTCGGCCGTCCCCTCGACCAGCCACCAGGCGTGCCGGTCGGACCAGCCGCCGGCGGGCAGCGACGCGGCGTGGGTCAGCTCGTGCCGGAGCAGGTCGGCGACGCCGCCCGCGCGCAGCGCGTCCGCGTTCAGCACCACCTCGTGGTGTCCACCGCCGACGGTCACCACGTACCCGCCGGTCCATGCCGGCCGGCCTCCGCCGTACCAGCGCCGCCACCCGTCCCGACCGGCGTAGAAGATCCGGTACCGGTCGGGCCGGAGGCCGTCCACGGCGTACCGGTCGGCGACCGTCGCGGCAGCCTCGGCCTCGGCGAGCAACCCGGGGAGACGGGCCCGCAGGTCGGGGGTGGTGGCCACCACGGTGCGCCGGCCGACGGCGGCCACCAGTTCGCTGACCTCCCACGGCCGGGTACCGGTCTCGGCGGAGGTGGAGGGCTCGACGGCGACCAGGCGGGGCCCGTCGGCTGTCTCCCGCCACCGGGTCGCGGCCAGCACCGGGCTGGGGGTGCAGTCGGGCACGACGAGGCAGTACCGGTAGGTGACCGCCTGCCGCCACTGGCCCGGCTGACCGGGCGTCGGAGTCGGGTGCCCGCTGGGCTCGGCCCGCCAGACCGCGATCCGCAACGCGCGCAGGGAGGTGAACCGCCGGGTGAGATCGCCCCGGGCAGCCGGCTCGGCGACCGCGAGGAAGCCGTCCCGGTCGCCGCGCAGCAGCGCCCCGGCCTGCCGCCCGAGCTGGGTGTCGATCGCGGCGGCCAGCCGGGCGACCGGACCGGTCGCCGGAGAGCCGGGACGCGTCGCCGGGTCGTCGGTCGACCGGCCCGCCGTCTCCCGGACCACCGCCGCCACCAACGCCGCCGGCAGGAGGCAGCCCAGGGCCACGGCCACCACGGCGACGGCCGCCCAGAGGAGCCCGCGCCGCCTGCGCCGCGACCCGTGCCGCTCGTCCTCCACGGCGGGGAGAGTACGCCATTCGGCTGGCCGGACTGCCGTTTGCGCCGGCTGGTCAGGGCTTCCGGCTTACCTAGACTCCGGACATGGCTCGTACCGGCCCCCGGCTCACCCCGCAGACGGTCGAGGTGCTGCGGCTGCTCCTCGCCGCGCCGGACCGACCCCGGTACGGCCGGGACATCGCCCGTCAGACGAAGCTGAAGACCGGCACCCTGCACCCGATCCTGGCCCGGTTGGAGCTGGCCGGCTGGGTGGAGAGCTTCTGGGAGGACCCGGCCGCGCACGAGGCCCAGGGCCGGCCGCGCCGCCGGTACTACCGGCTCACCGCCGACGGGGTACGGGTGGCCGGCACGGCCGTCGCCAATCCGTCCGACGACACGCGCGCCACCGCCGTGCCGCCCACCCTGCGTCCGCATCCCGGCTTCTAGCCGCACGGACCGGGGTACCCGCTCCGGTCAAGGGTCACCGGGCCACATTGGCAGCACGCGAAAGAAAAGCTCACAACTGCGCCGGTCAATGTCTAGCTAGGTAGTTTTCAGGAAGCGCTCGCCGACCGGACACGTCGGCCGGGTCCCGGCCGGTCGGCCACCGGACCCTGCCGGCCGCCCGGCGCACCGACCCGCCGGAGAACGGGGGCGGTGGGTCGGGCGAGCGCCCCTACGGGCCCCACCGGACGCCCGGTGTGGCGCGGGCCGGCGGACGAGGGGTCTCCGCCGGCCCGCTCCGCGCCCGCCGGACCGGTCACTTCCGGGAGAGCAGGGCGCGGCCGAAGAAGGCGAGGTTGGCCGGGCGTTCGGCGAGCCGCCGCATGAGGTAGCCGTACCACTGGTCGCCGTAGGGCACGTACGTCCGGACGGTGTAGCCGGCGGCGACCAGTCGGGCCTGCTCCTCGGGCCGGATGCCGTAGAGCATCTGGAACTCGAAGCTGCCCGGTCCCCGGTCGAACCAGCGGGCCCGGTCCTCCCCGATCGCGATCAGGCGGGGGTCGTGGGTGGCGAGCATCGGATAGCCGGCCCCGGACATCAGCACGTTCATGCAACGCACGTAGGAGCGGTCCACGTCCCGGGCCGACTGGTAGGCGACGGACTCCGGCTCCCGGTACGCGCCCTTGCAGAGCCGGACCCGGGAACCGGCGGTGGCCAGGTCCCGACAGTCCGCCTCGGTCCGCCGCAGGTACGCCTGGAGCACCGCCCCGGTGCCGGGATGGTCCTTGCGGAGCTTGGACAGGATGTCCAGCGTCGAGTCGGTGGTGGTGTGGTCCTCCATGTCCAGGGTGACCGTGGTGCCCGCCTCGTCGGCGGCCACGCAGATGGCCCGCGCGTGGTCGTAGGCGAGCTGCTCGTCGAACTTCTGGCCGAGGGCGGAGAGCTTCACGCTCACCTCGGCGGCCGGGGTGAGCCCGGCCCCGCGCAGCGCCCGCAGCAGGGTGAGGTACTCGTCCCGGGTGGCGGTGGCCTGCTCGGGCTTGACGGTGTCCTCGCCCAGGTAGTCGAGGGTGACCATGAGGCCGTCACCGACGAGTCCGCGGGTCACGCGCAACGCGTCGTCGGTGCCGGCGCCGGCGACGAACCGGCGGACGACGTCCCGGGTGTAGGGGGCCGTCTCGACGAGCCGTTCGACCCGGGATGACCGGGCCGCGGCGAGGATGACCGAACGGAGCATGAGCCGAGGGTAACGCCCGGGCCGGGAACCGCGCCCGGCAGCGGCCACCTCCATTACCGGCCCGGTTTGCCCCGTAATAGCCGCACGAGAAATCGTTGACCAGGGCGGTTTTCGTGCACGACCGGTTGACGACGCGGTGGCGACCATCCGCTACAACGAACGGGTGGAAAACCGCTCCCCTCGCCGGCTCCGGTCGGCCACCGTGCAACTCGGCACGCTCACCGTGCTCGCGCTGGCCCTGTCCGGGTGCAACATGACCTCGGACGACGACGATGACGACTGCGCCCTCGGCCCGAGCGGCGGAGGCGGCACCGTGGCGCTGGCCCTCCAGAAGCCCACCCCGGCCACCGGGGTGGCCGCCCCGGAGCCGGCCTCGGCGGCCGTCCCGGAGCGCGGCGGTTTCGGCACCCACCTGGCCGACTGCGGCGGCTGACGTGCGCCGGGAGACCCGCACGCCCCGGCCCGACTGGCAGGCGACGATCCGCGAGCAGGGGCTGGTCTACGCCGAGACCGAACTGCCCGACGGCGAACTCATGTCGTACTGGGACGAGACCGCCACGTACGCCTTCGACCTGGACGAGGTGCTCCGGCTGGAGGAGGCGACCGAGGAGCTGCACCGGATGTCGGTGGCCGCCGCCGAGCACGTGGTGGCCCGCAACCGGTACGCCGACTTCGGCATCCCGGAATGGGCGGCCGAGGCGGTGGCCCGGTCGCTGCGCGAGCGTCCGCCCAGCCTCTACGGCCGGTTCGACCTCTGGTACGACGGCTCCTGGCCGCCGAAGCTGCTGGAGTACAACGCCGACACCCCCACCTCGCTGGTCGAGGCGGGCATCATCCAGTGGTACTGGCTGGAGCAGACCCGGCCCGACCTGGACCAGTGGAACAGCCTGCACGAGCGGCTGGTCACGGCCTGGCACCGGATCGGTCGGGAGTTGCACGACCCGACCGTGCACGTGTTCTGGTCGCGGGAGGAGGACTCCGGCGAGGACCAGATGACCGCCGGCTACCTCGCCGAGTGCGCCCGGCAGGCCGGGCTGAAGGCCGAGCTGATGCCGATCCAGGAGATCGGCTGGGACGGCCGCCGCTTCGTCGACCGGTTCGACCGGCCGATCACCACCTGTTTCAAGCTCTACCCGTGGGAGTGGATGGTCGCCGAGCCGTACGGCCGGCTCGCCCTGGAACCGGGCACCCCGACCACCTGGATCGAGCCGGCCTGGAAGCTGCTGCTGTCCAACAAGGCGCTGCTGGCCGTCCTCTGGGAGCTGTACCCCGGGCACGAGCTGCTGCTCCCGGCGTACCTCGACTCGCCCCGGGGGATGCCCGAGTACGTCGTCAAGCCCCTGCTCGGTCGGGAGGGCGGGTCGGTCCGGATCGTCACGGCCGGCGGTGCCGAGATCAGCAACCCGGGCATCTACGGCGACGAGGGCTGGTGCTACCAGGAGTTCCGGGCCCTGCCGGAGTTCGCCGGCAACCGGATGGTGCTCGGTAGCTGGATCGTCGACGGCGAGTCGGCCGGGGCGGGCATCCGGGAGAGCGAGAGCCTGATCACCGATGGTTACGCCCGGTTCCTGCCTCACTACATCGATGCGCCACGCGCTTCCTGAGTCGTCTACCGTTGGGGGTGTGAACTTCGACGCGTACGCCCGAAACGGCGTTGACCTCGTCAACGCCCGCCTGGACGACCTCGACGACCTGCGGTCCCTGCTCCCCGGTGCCGATGCGGGGCTGCGCGAAGAGATCACGGAACGGGATCTGGCGACCTTCCGCCGGGCACGGAAACGCCTGCGTGGTGTCTTCGAGTACGGCGCCTCCGGCCAGGACTCCGAGGCGGTCGCGGAGCTGAACGCCCTGCTGGAGGCGTACCCGGTACACCCGCACATCTCCGGGCACGACTCCAGCGACTGGCACATGCACCCGGCGAGCCGGGGCGCCTCGATGGCGGTCGACTACCTGGCCGGCGCGGTCTGGGGGTTGGCGGTCTGGCTCTGCGAGTACGGCAGCGCCCGGTTCGGGGTCTGCGCCGACGAGCGGTGCGGCAACGTCTACCTGGACACGTCGTCCAACTGCTGCCGGCGGTTCTGCTCGGAGCGCTGCGCCACCCGGTCGCACGTGGCCGCCCACCGGGCCCGCAAGCGCGCCGCCACCGCCGACCAGCCGCTCACGCCGGTCAGCTGAGTCAGCCCGGCTCCCGACTGAGTTGATCAAGAAGTTTGTGTCACCCGGACGTCGGATCGTGACGCGAACTTCTTGATCAACGGCAGGAAGGGCGGTCAGGCGTCGACCGGGGACGGGGCGGCGAGGTGCTGACGGGCGAAGTCGAGGGCGGCGCGCAGGTCGGCCTCGCGGACCGCACGGCTCTTCGCGCCCCGGGTGGCCACCTCCACCGCCACCGAACCGGTGAAGCCTCGGCCGGCCAGCGAGGAGAGCAGCTCGGCGCAGGGCTGGTTGCCCCGCCCCGGCACCAGGTGCTCGTCGCGTCCCTCGCCGGTGCCGTCACCGAGGTGCACGTGCGCCAACTGGTCACCCATCCGGTCGGCCATCGCCAGCGCGTCGGTGTGCGAGGCGGCGCAGTGCGACAGGTCGAGCGTGTACGCGTCGTACCCGGTGTCGGTCGGGTCCCAGCCGGGCAGGTACGGCACGAACTGCCGGCCCGCCATCCGCACCGGGTACATGTTCTCCACCGCGAAGCGCAGCCCGCCGTGCCGCCGGCCGATCTCGGCCATGCCGTCGGCGAAGCCCCGGGCGTAGTCGCGCTGCCAGGTGAAGGGCGGGTGGACGACCACCGTCGGGGCCTCCAGGGTCTCGGCCAGCTCCGCCGCCTTCCGGAGCCGCTCCCACGGGTCGGGGCTCCACACCCGCTGGGTGACCAGCAGGCAGGGCGCGTGCACCGACAGGACCGGCACACCGTAGTGCGCGGCGAGACCGCGCAGCGCGCCGGCGTCCTGGCTGACGGCGTCCGTCCAGACCATCACCTCGACGCCGTCGTAGCCGAGCGCCGCGGCCAGTTGGAACGCCGCCGCAGTCGGCTCGGGGAAGACCGAGGAGCTGGAGAGGAGCACCGGAACGCGGGAAGTCACATCAACCAGGGTAGCCCGCGTCGATGACGGCATCGTGACGAGCAGTCGCAAACCGCCCGTAACCTCCGGATCCGATCACACGGATCCCGGCCAGTCGCCCACACCGACCCTGGCCGGTCGCTCACACCGGTCCGAGCTGGTCCAGTCGGCGGAGGATGACCCCCTCCCGCAGCGCCCAGGGGCAGACGTCCAGCGCCTCGACGTCCAGCCGACGCAGCACCGCCTCGGCCACCACCGCCCCGGCCAGGAGCTGGTGCGAGCGGCCGGCACTGACCCCCTCCAGTTCGGCGAGCTGGACGGGCGGGATGTGCCGGATGAAGGTGAGCACCTGCCGCAGTCCGGTCCGGGTGAGCCGGCGGGGGGCCCAGAGACCGGCGCTGGACGGGGCCGCGCCGGCCAGCCGGGCCAGCGTCCGGAACGTCTTCGAGGTGACCACCGGTCGGTCCCAGCCCACCCCGGCCATCTGCTCGACCACCGGGTCGAGCTTTCCGT
Organism: Micromonospora sp. NPDC050187; assembly: GCF_044459745.1. Classification (NCBI taxonomy): domain Bacteria; kingdom Bacillati; phylum Actinomycetota; class Actinomycetes; order Micromonosporales; family Micromonosporaceae; genus Micromonospora; species Micromonospora sp. NPDC050187. Next base: position 19,926 of record NZ_JBITJH010000026.1, on the reverse strand, counting down.
CGACGTACTCCCGCAGGTCGTCGACGACCTCGGCGGGGGGCGGGGTGGCGGTGGTCGGGTCCACCCCCAGACGCTCCCGGGTCAGCCGGCCCGCGCCGAGCGGCAGCGAGACCGCCACGTCCGGGTCCTCGTCGATACCGGCGGCCACCTCCAGCGAACCGCCGCCGATGTCCAGCACCAGCAGCCGGCCGGCGGACCAGCCGAACCAGCGCCGTACCGCCAGGAAGGTCAGCCGGGCCTCGTCCGCCCCGGCGAGCACCTCCAGCCGTACGCCGGTCTCGTCCCGGACCCGGGCCAGCACCTCGGCGCCGTTGGTGGCGTCGCGGACGGCGGAGGTGGCGAACGCGATCAGGTCGTCGGTGTCCAGGCCGACGGCCGCCTGCCGGGCCATGCCGACCGCCTCGACCAGCGCGTCCGCGCCCGCCCGGGTCAACGCGCCGTCCGGGCCGATCTGCTCGGCGAGGCGGAGCACCACCTTCTCGGAGTGCGCCGGCCAGGGGTGGGCACCGTGGTGCGCGTCCACCACCAGCAGGTGCACCGTGTTGGAACCGACGTCGAGGACACCCAGTCGCATGGTGAAGACCCTAGAGCCCGCCCGCGTACGCGGCTCGCCTGCCGGTTGGCCGCACCCGGCGTAGGCTGGCCGGATGGAGATCCGAGTGCTGGTGGACGAGCCGGCTGACCCGCGCAGCCGGGAGGTGCCGCTGGATTTCCCCCGCGAATGGGTCGAGTTCGTCGACCCGGCCGACGACCGGCACGTCGTCCGCGCCGACCTGACCTGGCTGCTCTCCCGCTGGACGTGTGTCTTCGGCCGGGGCTGCCACGGCATCGTCGCCGGACGGGCCGCGGACGGGTGCTGCTCGCACGGCGCGTTCTTCACCGACGCCGACGACGAGAAGCGGGTCCGCGCCGCCGCGAAGCGGCTCACGCCGCAGACCTGGCAGCACCACCGGCGTGGGTTCAAGAACTGGACCGAGATGGACACCGTCGACGGCAAGAACCCGGCCCGGCGGACCGCCACCCAGGGCATCGACGGCCCGTGCGTATTCCTCAACGACGCCGACTTCCCGGCCGGGGGCGGCTGCGCGCTGCACGCCCAGGCGCTGCGGGACGGGGCGCACCCGCTGGAGTACAAGCCGGACGTCTGCTGGCAGCTGCCGATCCGGCGGGACCAGGAGTGGAGCAATCGACCGGACAACACCAAGGTGCTGGTGACCACGCTGGCCGAGTTCGACCGGCGGGGCTGGGGCTCCGGCGGGCACGACCTGGACTGGTGGTGCACCTCGTCGCCGGACGCGCACGTCGGCGGCGAGCCGATGTACCTGTCCTACGGGCCGGAGCTGACCGCGCTGATCGGCGAGCCCGCGTACGTCAAGCTCACCGAACTGTGCGCGGCCCGCCACCGGCAGGGCCTCGTCGCCCCCCACCCGGCCACCCCGTCCTGACCGCCGGGGCGGAGTGGGTTGGGGTTGGGTGGTAGCAGGGGTCCCCTGCTACCGCCTGGTGATGAGCAGGGGTCCCCTGTTACCACCTCAGCCGGCTACCACCTCAGCCGGACGGGCCTACGGCTCGAACTTGTAGCCCAGGCCCCGCACCGTGATGATGTAGCGCGGCGCGGACGGCTCCGGCTCGACCTTCGAGCGCAGGCGCTTGACGTGCACGTCGAGGGTCTTGGTGTCGCCGACGTAGTCCGCGCCCCAGACCCGGTCGATCAACTGCCCCCGGGTGAGTACCCGACCGGCGTTGCGCAGCAGCAGCTCCAGCAGCTCGAACTCCTTGAGCGGGAGCTGCACCGGCGCACCGTCGACGGTCACCACGTGCCGTTCGATGTCCATCCGGACCGGGCCGGCGGCCAGCGTCGGCCCGCCCGTCTCGGCCGCCTCGACGCTCTGCCGCCGCAGCACCGCCCGGATCCGGGCGACCAGCTCGCGCGGCGAGTACGGCTTGGTGACGTAGTCGTCCGCCCCGATCTCCAGGCCGACCACCTTGTCGATCTCGCTGTCCCGGGCGGTGACCATGATGATCGGCACGTGGGAGCGCTGGCGGAGCTGGCGGCACACCTCCGTACCGGACATCTCCGGGAGCATCAGGTCGAGCAGGACGATGTCCGCGCCCGTCCGGTCGAACTCGGTGAGGGCGGAGGTCCCGGTCGCGGCGACCGACACCTCGAAGCCCTCCTTCCGAAGCATGTAGGACAGGGCGTCGGAGAAGGACTCCTCGTCCTCGACCACCAGAACGCGGCTCACCAGGGGTTTCCTTTCGGTACGGTCAGACCTGCCGGAGCTCGGCCGGGCCGGCCTCGATCTCAGCGGACTGGAGTGTCGCCGCCAGGTCGTCCGGCGGACGGGCGGGCAACCGGAGGGTGAACGTCGAGCCACCACCAAGAGTGCTCGACACGTCGACCCGTCCGCCATGGTTGCTCGCGATGTGCTTGACGATCGCCAGACCCAGGCCGGTGCCGCCGGTCGAGCGGGAACGGGCCTGGTCGGCGCGGTAGAACCGCTCGAAGATCCGGTCCACGTCGGTGGGGGCGATACCGATGCCCTGGTCCGCGACGGCGACCCGGACATGCTCGTCGTCACTACTGACCGTGACGGTGACGGTGGTGTCCGCGCCGGAGTAGATGATCGCGTTCTCCACCAGGTTCGCCACGGCCGTCGCGATCTGGTTGTCGTTGCCGTACACGGTCAGACCCCGCCCGCCCTCGACAGCGATGGCCACCCGCCGGGCGGCGGCCGTGGTGCGGGTCCGGTCGAGCACCTCGGCGATCACCCAGTCCACCGCCACCGGCTCGGGGGCGGGCTGCGGTTCGGCACCCTGCAACCGGGTCAGCTCCAGCAGCTCGTGCACCAACCGGCCCAGCCGGGTCGACTCGTGCTGGATCCGTTCGGCGAACCGTCGGGCGGCCGCCACGTCCTCCGACCGGTCGGCGGCGGTCGGACCCGCCGCTCCGGCGATGCTCGGGACGGCCGGTTCGGTGGCGTCGAGCAGCGCCTCGGCGAGCAGTTGGAGCGCACCGATCGGGGTCTTCAGCTCGTGGCTGACGTTGGCCACGAAGTCGCGGCGGACCCGGGCGAGGCGGTGCGACTCGGTCACGTCGACGGCCTCGACGGCGACGTGACCGCCGCCGATACCCATCGCCCGCAGGTGCACCCCGAGCGGGTCCGGTCCGACGTTGTCGCGGCCCCGGGGCAGGTCGAGCTCGATCTCGCGACGCACGCCGGTGCGCCGCACCTGCCCGGCGAGGGTACGGATCAACGGGTGGGCGGCCATCGAACCGGGAGTGGTGCCGGTCCGGAGCAGCCCCATCGCCCGGGCGGCCGGGTTGACCAGCACCGGTTGATCGTCGGAGTCGAGCACCACCACGCCGGCCCGGAGTGAGTCGATCGTTCTACGGCCGAGGCCGGAGAGGCCTGCCTGCTGGTCGTCGGGCATCGCGGGCCTTCCTGCCGTGTTCCACCCGGATCCTGCGGCGCTCGTGCCCGAGGCGCGCGACCGGAGGGCGTACCGGGCCAGCAGGAGCCCGGTGACCAGCCCGATCACCAGGGCCAGCACCACGCCGACCGTCGTTGCCCAGTCCACCCGGCGATCGTAGGGTCATTGTTCACCTGGCAACCGTGCAGAATGGGCCGAATCACTCTCACTTCCGGGAGTGTTCACCATCCCGACGGTGGGCGTTCACCGTGGTTCACCCCGACTCCGCCTCCCGCCCCTACGGTTGGCGCCGCACCCACCGCGTCGCCCGGTCGGCGGGACGGCCACCGAACCGCGCCGCCGACTCCAGGGCGGCGAGGACCGCCCCGTCCCGGGCGACCACCGACCCTCGCCCGCCCCGCCCCGCAGGGGCGGCCACCCACCCGCGCCGCCGAGATCCAGGGCGGCCACCGACCACAGGACGTGACCATGCGCGACGAGTTCCGGGCCGAACTGCAGACCGTCAGCCAGCTGCTGGTGGACATGGCCGGGGGAATCCGGGCCGCCATGCGGCAGGCCACCCGGGCACTGCTCACCGCCGACCGGAAGGCGGCCGAGATCGTGATCGTGCGGGACGCCGAGATCGACGGCCTCTACCGGGACGTCGAGGAACGCGTCTGCGAGCTGCTCGCCCGGCAGGCTCCGGTCGCCTCGGACCTGCGGGCGGTGATCACCGCGCTGCACGTCGCGGCCGACCTGGAGCGGATGGGCGACCTCGCCGACCACGTCGCCAAGACCGCGCTGCGGCGGCACCCCTCCCCCGCCGTCCCCGCCGAACTACGGCCGATCTTCACCGACATGGCCGAGATCGCGGACCGGATGGCAGGGAAGATCGCCTCGGTGCTGGCGGACCCGGACGCGGATCTCGCCGCCGAACTGGACCGTGACGACGACGCCATGGACGACCTGCACCGCAGTCTCTTCGGGGTGCTGCTCGACGAGGCCTGGCCGTACGGGGTGGAGACGGCGATCGACGCGACGCTGCTCGGCCGGTTCTACGAGCGCTTCGCCGACCACGCGGTGAACGCCGGCGAGCACGTGGTCTACCTGGTCACCGGCGAGCCGGTCTGAGGCGCCGCCGCCCGCCCGGGGTGGTTGCAGGGGTCCCCTGCTACGCAAAAAGCGGTAACAAGGGACCCCTGCTAACACGCAGGCGGGTGGTCAGCGGCCCTGGTTGGCGACGGCCGCGGCGGCGGCCTTGGCAGCGGTCGGGTCGAGGTAGGTGCCGCCCAGGGTGAGCGGGCGCAGCTGCGGGTCGAGGTCGTAGCGCAGCGGGATCCCGGTGGGGATGTTCAGCTTGGCGATCTCGGTGTCCGAGATCTGGTCCAGGTGCTTGACCAGGGCACGCAGCGAGTTGCCGTGCGCGGCCACCAGGACCGTCCGGCCGGCGAGGATGTCCGGCACGATCGAGTCGTACCAGTACGGCAGCATCCGCTCGACGACGTCCTTGAGGCACTCGGTCCGCGGCATCAGCTCGGTCGGCAGCAGCGCGTACCGGGGGTCGCCGGCCTGGGACCACTCGTCGGCGTCGTCGATCGGCGGCGGCGGGGTGTCGTACGAGCGGCGCCAGAGCGTGAACTGCTCCTCGCCGTACTCGTCGAGGGTCTGCTTCTTGTTCTTGCCCTGCAGGGCGCCGTAGTGGCGCTCGTTGAGCCGCCAGGACCGGCGCGCCGCGATCCAGTGCCGGTCGGCGGCGTGCAGCGCCAGCTCGGACGTGCGGATCGCCCGGCGCAGCAGGCTGGTGTGCACGACGTCGGGGAGCAGGTCGTGCTCGCGCAGCAGCTCGCCGCCACGACGCGCCTCGGCCTCACCCTTGGCGGTCAGGTCGACGTCGACCCAGCCGGTGAAGAGGTTCTTGGCGTTCCAGTCGCTCTCGCCGTGCCGCAGCAGGACCAGCGTCCCGACGGTGGGCCCTTCGCTCACAGTCATGGGGATCATCCTGCCCGAACCGTGGTCCGGACACGCGGCGGGAGGTGGTGACGACCACCACGTGGAAAAGCGGGTGACCCGCGCAGGGGCCCGGGACTAGGTTGCGTAAGGCACTACACAACGATCGGTCATTACGACAGCGGGGGCGCGGGCGTGCGGACGGTACGGGGCTGGTTCCAGGAGACGACCGGCGGCCTACCGACCACCTTCTGGTATCTCTGGGCCGGCACCCTGATCAACCGGCTCGGCTCGTTCGTCCTGGTCTTCCTCGCCATCTATCTGACCCAGGAGCGCGGCTTCTCCGAACTCCAGGCCGGCCTGGTGCTGGGGCTCTGGGGTGTCGGCGGAGCGGTCGGCACGACCGTGGGCGGCATGCTCACCGACCGCTGGGGACGCAAGCCCACACTGCTCACCGCACATGTCGGCGCGGCCACCATGATGCTGGCGCTGGGCTTCGCCCGCCCGCTGTGGGCGGTGGCCACCGGGGCGTTGCTGCTCGGCCTCTTCGCCGAGGCCTCCCGGCCGGCCTTCGGGGCGATGATGATCGACGTGGTCCCGGAGCGGGACCGGCTCCGGGCCTTCTCCCTCAACTACTGGGCCATCAACCTCGGCTTCGCCAGTGCCGCCGTGCTCGCCGGTCTCGCCGCCGAGGTCGACTACCTGCTGCTCTTCGTCATCGACGCCGTCACCACGCTGACCACCGCCGTGGTCATCTTCGTCAAGGTGCGGGAGACCCGGCAGCCGAGCGTCCGGGTCGGCGGCGCGACCGCTCCCCGGGGTGCCCTGCGCACCATCCTCAGCGACCGGATCTACCTCGGCTTCGTGGCGCTCAACCTGCTCAGCGCGCTGATCTTCCTCCAGCACATCTCGATGCTGCCGATCGCCATGGGCGAGGACGGCCTCTCCACCACGACGTACGGATCGGTGATCGCGCTCAACGGCGTCCTGATCGTGGTGGGTCAGCTGTTCGTCCCCCGGCTGATCCGCGGGCGCAGCCGGTCCCACGTGCTCGCCCTCGCCGCCGTCGTGATGGGCGTCGGCTTCGGGCTGACCGCCTTCGCCGAGGCGGCCTGGTTCTACGGGCTCACCGTGTTGATCTGGACCCTCGGCGAGATGCTCAACTCCCCGTCGAACTCCACGCTGATCGCCGAACTCTCCCCGGCCGAGCTGCGCGGACGCTACCAGGGCGTGTTCTCGCTCTCCTGGCAGATCGCCGGGGCCGCCGCGCCGATCCTCGGCGGCCTGGTCCGGCAGGAGGCGGGCAACGTCACGCTCTGGCTGGGCTGCGCCGTGATCGGTGGGGTCATCGCCGCCGCCCACCTGCTCTCCGGGCCGGCCCGGGAACGGCGGGCCGTCGCGCTGCGCCCGTCGGCCGGCACGCCGGCCGAGCCGGCCACCGTCCTCGTGCCACCCGCCCCGCAGGCGGCGGAGGCCGCGGCGACCGCACCGGCCGAACCCTCCACGCCCCGCTGACGAACCCCGGGAGGCCGGCTCTCGGGAGTGGGGGGTCCAGGCGCCTGTTCCGTCCGGGCGGCCCGTGGAACGCGAAAGCGGGCGTCCTGCCCGACCTTGGTCGGATTGGACGCCCGCATCGCTCACCCGGCGGCGGCGGGCGACACTCACCCCCGTAAGCGTCGCCCGCTCGCGCCGCCGGTTCAACAGGTGGGCGCCGTCCCCCAACGGCGATGGTCCACCCGTCCCCCTACGTCACGCCTGGTGCGCGGATCTGCTCGATCCGCCGCTCCCCCGAACGTTTCCAAGCGCGGCGTAGGGCAATAAAGCTAGTTCGGTCAGTATCCGAAGACAACCGTTTCGGGCTGTCTCGCCGGTCACAGCCGGTTACCTGACTCCACCGTTGACAACGTCGGCATACCCGCCCCGCATTCCGGTAAACAGGTCACGCGTCCTCCCGATCGGGTGACTCGGTCCGGAAGAAGTTGCTGGGCCGGCCGTCCCGCAGCTGCTCCTGGTAGATCAGGTTCAGCCGACGCTCGTCGAAGGTGCGGAACCAGTCGTTCCAGGTGATCTGGCGCAGCCGCCGGCTCTCCCGGTACCCGGGAAGATCGAACGTCAGCACCCCGGCCCGACCGTCGCGCTCGGTACCGGTGATGGTGGCCGGTTTCGCCCCGCGTGCCCGCGCCCAGCGTTGGATCACGTCGTGGTTGGTGGTGACCAGACTGCGCCCGGGACGCTCCGGTCGGTCCGCGGTCGACTCGATCCGCTGGGACGAAGTCACCGACCGGGACGAGGCCCGCCCGGTGCGGGTGGCCGTCCGGCTCGGCGTCGCGGCCGCCCGGGTCTTCCGCTCCGACCTGCCCTGCCCGGCGCGGGTGGACGTCGTGGACGCCCCCGTGGACGCCGCCCGCGCCGGCGCGCTCCGCCGGCCGCCCGCGGCCGCCCGTCCGGACGGGCCGGTGCTCCGTTTGCCGGCTCCGCCGCGACGCTCCGCCCTCGCCAGGGCCTGCATCAGTTCCGGCTTGCGCAACCGGGAGACACCCGAGATCCCGTACGCCCGCAGCCGCTCACGGATCTCGTCCACCCGCAGTTGCGCGAGATCGGACGTGGAGGTCTGCCGACTTTCCGTCCGCCGTCTCGTCGTCGCGGTCCCGCCGCGACCAGAGCTGTTCCGCTGAGCCATGGGACGCTCACGCTCCTCGACAGTCCGTCGTCGCGGTGGGTCCCCGTGCCGCACCGCGCGATGTGCGGCATACCCGTCAGGCCGGTTCCGAACCGCCGGACGCCCCGGAACCGTCCGGCCCCGGTCACTCCGCCCGGTCGTCGTCGGTGCGGACCGCCGATCGGTCGGCGGTGGCTGACGGGCCGTCACCGGTGGCCGCCGGCCGTTCGCCGCCGCCGGTAGCCGCCGGCCGTTCGCCGTTGCTCGGCGACGGCGGTTCACCGGCGCTGGACGAGGGGACGAAGAGGTGGGCGAACGCGGCGAGGTTCGCGGTCGACTCGCCCCGCTTCACCCGCCACTCCCACTCGCGGCGGATCGCCGTGCCGAAGCCGATCTCCAACATCGTGTCGAACGACTCGTCCGCGTAGGTCAGCACCGCGCCGAGAAGCCGGTCCAACTCGTCGGCGTCCAGCCCGGCGAGGTTGACCCGGCCGGTCAGGTAGACGTCGCCCACGGTGTCGATCGAGAAAGCCACCCCGTACATGCGGGCGTTGCGTTGCAGGAGCCAGGCCCAGAGTTCCTCGCGCCGCTCATCCGGCTGACGCATCACGAACGCCTCGACGCGCAGCGCATGGTCGCCGACGACCAGGTTGCAGATCGTCTTCAGCTTGTGGGTGCCGGGCAGGGTGACCGCGACCGACGCGGGGCCGGTTGCCTCGTGCTCCAGCTCCCGCTCCGCGCAGTAGGCCCCGATCAGGGCGACAACCTCGCTCTTCGCGCTCATCGACCCCACTCTACGACCGCCGGCGGCGGCCCGCCCCGGTCCACCGGCTCGGGTCCACCCGCTCGGCCGGGCCGTCCGCTCGGGCGAGTCGGCCGCTCGGTAACGCCAGCCGCTCGGTCGAGTCCGCCGCTCGGCCGGGCCGTCCGCTCGGTCATGTCAGCCGCAGGAGAGCACCGCGCCGTCGGCGGCCAGTTCAGAGGTGAGCCGGTCCCGGTTGTCGGCGATCGTCTCCCGGTAGACCGCGAGCAGCCCGTGCACCGTCCGGTCCCAGGAGAAGTGCGCGGCGTGGCGCACCGCCCCCCGGGCCAGGGCCGTCAGCCGGGGCCGGTCCGGCAGGAGCTGCCCGATCGTGCCCGCCCAGGCGGTCGGGTCGTGCCCGTCGACCAGCACCCCGCTCACCTGGTCGCGGACCGCGGTCACCAGACCGCCGACGGCCGCCGCCACCACAGGTGTGCCGCAGGCCTGCGCCTCCAGGGCCACCAGGCCGAACGACTCGTTGTACGACGGCACCGCGACCAGGTCGGCGGCCCGGTACAGGGCCGGCAGGTCGTCCCCGGTGCACGGCGGCAGGAAGCGGATCCGGTCGGCGACCCCGAGGGTGGCGGCCAACTCGATCAACGAGGTCGGCCGGTCCAGGCCGCTCCCGCTGGGGCCACCCACGATGACCACGGTCACCTGGTCGGCGAGGAGCGGGTCACGGGCGCGCAACGCGGCGACCGCGCGCACCAGCACGTCCGGGGCCTTCAACGGTTGGATCCGGCCGACGAAGGCGACCACGTACCCCTCGGTGGGCAGGCCGAGCCGGCGGCGGGCGGCGCGCCGGGCCAGGACCGGGTCGCCCGCCGCGGGGCGGAACCGGTCCAGGTCGACACCGGGTTCGACCACGGTGACCCAGGCCGGTACGGCGTCGTACCGGTCGATCAGGTCGCGGGCCTCGACGCGGGTGTTGGCGACCAGCCGGTCCGCCTCGGCGACGACCTGCTCCTCGCCGATCACCCGGGCCTTCGGCTCGGGCCGGTCCCCGGCCGCGAGCTGGGCGTTCTTCACCTTGGCCAGGGTGTGCGCGGTGTGCACCAGCGGCACCCCCCAGCGCTCCTTCGCCAACCAGCCGACCTGCCCGGAGAGCCAGTAGTGGGAGTGGATGAGGTCGTACCAGCCGGGCGGGCGGGCCGCCTCGGCCCGCAGCACCCCGGCGGTGAAGGCGCAGAGCTGACCGGGAAGCTCCTCCTTGGTGAGCCCCTCCAACGGGCCGGACGTCACGTGCCGGACGTGCACGCCCGGTGCCATCTCGACCACCGGCGGCAGGTCACCGGAGGTGGCCCGGGTGAAGATGTCGACCTCCACACCGGCGGCGGCGAGCCGGCGGGCGACCTCCACGATGTAGACGTTCATCCCGCCCGCGTCGCCGGTGCCCGGTTGGTGCAACGGCGAGGTGTGCACGGAGATCGTGGCGATACGTCGGGGCCACGGCCGGGCACCACGCTGACGACCGACACCGGTGTGCATCTCCGCCACGTCCGCTCCCTCAACCACGGTGAATGCCGTCCGCACGACCGGCGCTTCTCGGTCAACCCGCACGCCGGATCCCATCTTCCCGATCAGCGTCGGGAAATGTGTCCGGGCGTCCGGCGAGCGTGACGGACCTCATCGGTGACGGAGGTCATCCGGCACCGGACGGACGGATCCGGGCCGCGAGGGACGCACCTCGCACCCGGGAGACGACAATGGCCGGATGACCCCTGTCGCCATCGTCACCGGAGCGTCGAGCGGGATCGGCGCGGCCACCGCCCGCCGGCTCGCCACCGAGGGCTTCCACGTGCTCGCCGCCGCACGCCGCGTCGACCGGTTGGCCGACCTGGTCACCGGGATCGCCGCGGCCGGTGGCTCGGCCACGGCCGTCGCGTGCGACGTCACCTCCGACGAGTCCGTGGCCGAGCTGGCCGCCGCCGTCGAGCGGGCCCCCGGGCCGGTCACCCTGCTGGTCAACAACGCCGGGGGCGCCCGTGGGCTCGACCCGGTGGAGTCCGGCTCGATCGGCGACTGGCAGTGGATGTACGACGTGAACGTGCTCGGCACCCTCCGGGTGACCCAGGCGGTGCTGCCCGCGCTGGAACGCTCCGGCGCCGGCACGATCGTGATCGTCAGCTCCACCGCCGGGCTCGGCGTGTACGAGGGCGGCGGCGGGTACGTTGCCGCCAAGCACGCCCAGACCGCGGTCGCCGGCACGCTCCGGCTGGAACTCTGCGGCCGACCGGTCCGCGTGGTGGAGATCGACCCCGGCATGGTGCGGACCGACGAGTTCTCCCTGGTCCGCTTCGACGGCGACGCCGAGCGCGCGGCGTCGGTCTACGCCGGGGTGGCCGAGCCGCTGGTCGCCGACGACGTGGCGGACTGCATCGCCTGGTGCGCCACCCGCCCCCAGCACGTCAACGTCGACCGCCTGGTGGTCCGGCCGCTGGCTCAGGCCGCCCAGCACAAGGTGCACCGGGTGGGCTAGTGGCACAGCGACCCCAGGGCGTGGTCACCCGGGGGACGACCAACCCGAACCGGCTCCGCCGGGTGGACAACTGGATCGTCGCGACCTGCGGCGACCAGCTCCGCGCGGCGACCGATCCGCTGGTCGTCGACCTGGGGTACGGCGCGACACCGGTCACCGCCGTGGAACTGCGGGCCCGGTTGGCCGCCGGGGTCCGCGCCGACGTACGGCTGGTCGGCCTGGAGATCGATCCGGCGCGGGTGGTCGCCGCCGCCCCCGCCGCCGACCCGCCCCGGCTCACCTTCGCCCGGGGCGGCTTCGAGCTGGCCGGACTCCGGCCCGCCCTGGTCCGCGCGTTCAACGTGCTCCGCCAGTACGACGAACGCGACGTCGCCGCCGCCTGGCGGACGATGACCGCCGCGCTCGCCCCGGGCGGGTTGCTGGTCGAGGGGACCTGCGACGAACTGGGCCGGCTCGGCGGCTGGGTGCTGCTCGACGCCGACGGCCCGCGCTCGCTCACCCTGGCCGCCCGGCTCTCCGCCCTGGACACCCCGGCCACCCTGGCGGAACGGTTGCCCAAGGCGCTGATCCACCGCAACGTCCCCGGTGAACGCGTGCACGAACTGGTCCGGGCGCTCGACGACGGTTGGCGGGCGACGGCGGCGTACGCGCCCTTCGGCCCCCGGCAGCGCTGGGTGCAGACGGTGGCGGGCCTACGCGAGGCGGGCTGGCCGCTGCTGGACCGTCCCCGCCGCTGGCGACTCGGTGAACTCACCGTCCCGTGGTCCGCCGTGGCCCCGCGGTAACAAGGGTCCCCTGCTACCACCTCAGCCCGCCAGGGGGCCGGCTCAGACCACGCAGTTGACCAGGACGGGCTCCGGGCGCAGGGTGACGCCGAAACGGTCGTGCACCCCGTCGCGGATCTGCCGGGCCAGGGTGATCAGGGCGGCGGTGCTGGCGGTGCCGGAGCGGTTGGTCAGCGCCAGGGTGTGCTTGCCGGAGATGGCCACCCCCTCCGGCCCCGGGTGCCCCTTGGCGAAGCCGGCCTTGTCGATCAGCCAGGCGGCGCTGACCTTGACCACGTCCCCCGCGCCTGGCCAGGACGGCGGTTCGCCCAGATCGGCGGCGCGCTCCCGGAGCAGCTCGTATGCGGGGCGGTCGAGCACCGGGTTGGTGAAGAAGGAACCCACCGAACGGGTGTCCGGGTCGGTCGGATCGAGCACCATGCCCTTGCCGGCGCGCAGCCGGCGTACGGTCTCGCGGGCGTCGGCCAGCGGCACCCGGTCGCCGACCTCGACCCCGAGCGCCCGGGCCAGTTCGGCGTAGCGGACCGGGGTGGACAGCGGAGAGCGGTGCAGTCGGAAGTCGACGGAGAGCACCACCCAGCGGTCGCTGTACCGGAAGACGCTGGACCGGTACGCGAACCCGCAGTCGGCCACCTCGATCCGGCCGACGGTGCCCTCGTGGCAGTCGTAGACCTGGACGCCGGTGATCGTCTCGGCGACCTCCTGGCCGTACGCGCCGACGTTCTGGATCGGGGTGGCGCCGGCCGAGCCGGGGATGCCGGCGAGGCACTCCACCCCCGACCAGCCGTTGGCGACGGTGGTGGCCACCAGGTCGTCCCAGGGTTCGCCGGCGGCGACCCGGAGGGTCACCGTGTCGGCGTCCTCGGCGACGACCCGGAAGCCCCGGGAGCGGACCAGGACGGCGGTGCCGTCGAATCCGGCGTCCCCGATCACCAGGTTGCTGCCACCGGCGACCAGGAGGACCGGTTCGTCGCGCCGGTACGCCTCGCGCACCCTCTGTACGATTTCCTCGGCGCTGGCAGCGGTCACGAGTCGGTTCGCCACACCACCGAGCCGCAGGGTGGTGTATCTCGCCAGGGAACGGGCGTCGGCGGAATCGGTGTCAGCTGTCGGCTGGGCGTAGGCGTCTGGCACGCCTTTCACCCTAGGCTGGGCAACAACCGTGACATGGCACAGGTGGCACGGTCACCCCGGGAGGATCGCGATGAGCAGACCGCACGTCAGCAAGGATTTCTGGATCGGCGCGCTCCGGACAGAGGGCCCGGCGTTCGCAGCCGCCGTGGCCGAGGCGCCGCCGGAGACGCCCGTCCTCTCCCGCCCCGGCTGGACGGTCACCGACCTCGTCCTGGATCTCGCCGGGGTCTACCGGTTCGCCCACGAGCGGGTCGCCGCGGGGCAGGCCACCGCTCCGGCGGCGCCGCGCCCGGAGCGTCCCGAGGTGCCCGCCGGTGCCACCCCGTTGCAGGTCTGGCAGGAGTCGTACGACCGCTTGCTGGCGCTCCTCGACGGCCTGGACCCGGAGGTGCCGGCGTGGAACTGGGCGCCGCAGCCGAAGCGGGCCGGCTTCTGGCTGCGCCGGACGGCGCACGAGACCGCGATCCACCGCTGGGAGGCGCAGCTCGCCATCGCGGCGGGTGAGCCGATCGAGGCGAAGCTCGCCGCCGACGGGGTGAGCGAGGTGCTGGACACCTTCCTGCCGGCGGGCCGGCGTCCGGCGCCCGGCCAGTGGCGCGGGGTGGTGCAGCTGGTGGCGACCGACGCGGGGCAGGAGTGGTTCCTGCGGCTGCGCGGCGAGGGGGTGGCGCTGCTGGACACCGGCACCATCCTCGACCACGACGACCACCACGCGCGGGCGCACGCGGTGGGCACCGCCAGCGACCTGCTGCTGGCACTGCGGGGCCGGGTGGACTTCGGCACCCTGGAGGTGACCGGGGACCGCTCGCTGTTGGCGGGGCTGCGGGTGGTCTGACCGCCGGGACGGCGGCGACGAGGCGGGGGCGCGATCGCCCCCGCCTTTTTCGACATATGGACGGAGAGCGCTCTCTTGACAGGGGTCCCGGGACCCACCACCCTTGCGTGAGAGCGCTCTCTCACCACCAACCGGCTCACCGCCGCAGCACATACCGACCTGAGAGGGGTCCGATACAGATGGGTGCCAATCCGCGCCGCCGCCTGGCGGCGATCGCCCTGGTCGCGGCCACCGCGTTGCTCGCCCCCACCGCCTGCGGCGGGAGCGACGAGCCCGCCGAGGACGGCAAGATCACGCTGACCGTCGACGTCTTCGGCCAGTTCGGCTACGAGGAGCTGTACCGGGAGTACGAGGCCGCCAACCCCAACATCAAGATCGTCGAGCGGGGCACCGGCGGCAACCTCGACGAGTACTCGCCGAAGCTGACCCAGTGGCTGGCCGCCGGCAAGGGTGCGGGGGACGTGGTCGCCATCGAAGAGGGGTTGATGGTCGAGTACAAGGCCAACCCCGACAACTTCGTCAACCTGCTCGACCACGGCGCCGGTGAACTGAAGGGCAACTTCCTGGAGTGGAACTGGAACCAGGGCCTCACCGCCGACGGCAAGCACCTCATCGGTCTCGGCACCGACGTCGGCGGCATGGCGATCTGCTACCGCAAGGACCTCTTCGCCAAGGCCGGACTGCCCACCGAACGGGACGAGGTCTCCAAGCTCTGGCCGACCTGGGCGGACTACATCACGGTCGGTGAGCAGTTCAAGGCGAAGAACACCGGCGCTTCCTTCCTCGACGCCGCCACCAACATCTTCAACACCATCGTGCTCCAGGCCGCCGGCAACGGGCCGGGCTACCACTACTACGACACCAGCGGCAAGCTGGTGGTCGACAGCAACCCGGCGGTCCGGCAGGCCTGGGACACCACGATGGACATCGTCGACTCCGGGCTCTCCGGCAAGTACGGCTCCTGGTCGGAGGAGTGGGTCTCCGCGTTCAAGCAGGCCAAGTTCGCCACCATCGCCTGCCCGGCCTGGATGACCGGCGTCATCGAGGGCAACGCCGGCCCGGCCGCCAAGGGCAAGTGGGACATCGCCCGGGTGCCCGGCGAGGGTGGCAACTGGGGCGGCTCGCACCTGGCCGTGCCGAAGCAGAGCAAGCACCAGGCCGAGGCGATCGCGCTGGTCAAGTTCCTGACCGACGCCAAGGGGCAGATCGGCGCGTTCAAGACCAAGGGCCGACTGCCGTCGTCCACCCAGGCGCTGACCGACCCGGCGATCCTCGACGCGAAGAACCCGTACTTCTCCGACGCCCCGGTCGGGCAGATCTTCGCCGAGGGCGCCAAGACCCTGAAGCCGGTCTACATGGGTCCGAAGAACCAGGCGGTCCGGACCGAGGTGGAGAACGCCGTCCGCACCGTCGAGCTCGGTCAGCGCAGCCCCGAGGAGGGCTGGAAGGACGCGGTGAACAACGCCAAGAAGGCCGCCGACAAGTGACCGTCGGACTCCAACGGCCACCGGTGGGGGCCCCGACGCCCCCACCGGCCCGGCCCCCGAAGGGGGTACGCCTCGCCCGGCTCGACCAGCGCTGGTCGCCGTACCTCTACATCGCGCCGTTCTTCCTGCTCTTCGGGGTTTTCGGGCTCTACCCGCTGGGCTACACGTTCTGGGTGTCGTTGCACGACTGGGATCTGCTCGGCAGTGACCACCCGTTCGTGGGCATGGAGAACTACACCAAGCTGATGGCCGACGCGGACTTCTGGCACGCGGTGGTCAACACCCTGGGGATCTTCGTCATCTCCACCGTCCCGCAGCTGCTCGCCGCGCTCTGGCTGGCGAACCTGCTCAACCGGCAACTGCGGGCACGGACGATGTTCCGGATGACGGTGCTGGTGCCGAACGTGACCTCGACCGCCGCCGTGGCGATCGTCTTCGGCGTGCTCTTCGGCCGCGAGTTCGGCATGGTCAACTGGCTGCTCGACCTGGTCGGGATGGACCCGGTCGGCTGGAAGTCCGACCGGTTCGCCTCCTGGGTGGCCATCTCGGCCATGGTCGACTGGCGGTGGACCGGCTACAACGCGCTGATCTTCCTGGCCGCGATGCAGGCGATCCCCCGCGACCTGTACGAGTCGGCGGCGATCGACGGGGCCAACCGCGTCCGGCAGTTCTGGTCGATCACCGTGCCGCTCCTCAAGCCAACCATCATCTTCACCGTCATCATCTCCACCATCGGCGGGCTGCAACTCTTCACCGAGCCCCGCCTCTTCCACTCCGGCACCAACCCGATCCGGGGCGGACCGATGCGGGAGTCGCAGACGGTGACCATGTACATGTTCGAGAACGCCTTCGCCCCCCACTACAACTTCGGCTACGGCTCGGCGGTGGCCTGGCTGCTCTTCGCGCTGATCGCGGTCGTGGCGGCGATCAACGTACTGATGCTGCGCCGGCTCGCCGGCGGCGGACGGAAGAAGGAGGGTGGCCGATGAACCGGCTCTGGTCGGCCAGCCGGCTCACCTACGCGGCGCTGATCGTCGCCGGCTTCCTGTCGATCTTCCCGATCTACTGGATGTTCGTGGTGGCCAGCCGCTCCAGCGACGCGATGGGGCAGGTCCCGCCCCCGGTCACTCCGGGCGGCAACCTCGGGGCGAACATCGCCCGGCTCTTCGACAACACCGACGCGTACTTCCTGGCCGGTCTGATCAACTCGGCGATCGTGGCCACCACGGTCACCGTCTCGGTGGTGTTCTTCTCCACCCTGGCCGGGTTCGCGTTCGCCAAGCTGCGCTTCAAGGGACGCAACGCGCTGCTGCTGGTGATCGTGGCGACCATGATGGTCCCCACCCAGCTCGGCGTCATCCCGCTCTACCTGCTGATGACCAAGCTGAACTGGAACGACCGGCTGCCGGCGGTGATCGTCCCGGCCCTGGTCACCGGCTTCGGCGTGTTCATGATGCGGCAGTACGCCGGCCAGGCGATCAGCAACGAACTGATCGAGGCGGCCCGGGTGGACGGTTGCAGCACCGCCCGGATCTACTGGAACGTGGTACTGCCCGCGCTCCGGCCGGCCACCGCGGTGCTGGGGCTGCTCACCTTCATGACCACCTGGAACGACTTCCTGTGGCCGTACGCGGTACTCAACGACCCGGAGAACCCGACCGTGCAACTATCGTTGCGAGCACTCTCGGACGGCTACTACCAGGACATGTCGCAGGTGTTCACCGGGACTGCCATCGCCACCCTGCCCCTGCTGCTCGTCTTCGTCCTGTTCGGCCGCCAGATCATCGGCGGAATCATGGAAGGTGCGGTCAAGGCTTGAACACGCTGCGATTTCCCGAGGGGTTCGTCTGGGGAGCGGCCACCGCCGCGTACCAGATCGAGGGCGCGGCCCACGACGACGGTCGCACCCCGTCGATCTGGGACACCTTCAGCCGTACGCCGGGGAAGGTCTTCCAGGGGCACACCGGCGACGTGGCCTGCGACCACTACCACCGCTACCGGGACGACGTGGCGCTGATGGCGGAACTGGGGCTGCAGGCGTACCGCTTCTCGGTGGCCTGGTCCCGGATCCGGCCGGACGGCACCGGCCCGGTCAACCCGCGCGGCCTGGACTTCTACGACCGGCTGGTGGACTCCCTCGCCGAGCGGGGCATCGATCCGATCGTCACGCTCTACCACTGGGACCTGCCACAGATCCTCGAGGACCGGGGCGGCTGGACCAACCGGGAGACCGCCGAGCACTTCGCCGAGTACGCCACCGCCGTCCACGCCCGCCTCGGCGACCGGGTGCGCACCTGGACCACGCTCAACGAGCCGTGGTGCTCGGCGTACCTGGGCTACGGCAGCGGGATCCACGCGCCCGGGGTGCAGGACGCCGGGGCGGCCTTCACCGCCGTGCACCACCTGCTGCTCGGGCACGGCCTGGCGGCCCGCGCGCTCCGCGCGGCCGGCGCGCAGACCGTCTCGATCACCCTCAACCCGGCGGACGTCCAGCCGGCCGATCCGAACAGCGCGGCCGACGCCGCCGCGGTCCGCCTGGTCGACGGCATGCAGAACCGGATCTTCCTGGACCCGCTGACCGGTGCGGGCTATCCGGAGGACATGCTGACCCACATCGCCCGGCACGTCGAGCCGACCTTCATCCGCGACGGCGACGAGAAGACCATCGCCGCGCCGATCGACCTGCTCGGCATCAACTTCTACCAGCCCACCTACGTGGCCGGGCGGCCCGACGCGGCCGGGGGCGGCGGGACCTGGCCGGGCACCGACGGGGCGGTGGAGTTCCTGCCGGCGGCCGGTCCGCTCACCGAGATGGGCTGGTCGATCGAGCCGGCCGGGCTGGCCCGCCTGCTGGAGCGGATCCACACCGACTACCCCGGCCTGCCGATGATGATCACCGAGAACGGCGGGGCCTTCCCCGACCCGGTCCGCCCCGGCGACGGGCAGGTGGCCGACGACGACCGGATCGCCTACCTCGACGGGCACCTGCGGGCGGCGCACGAGGCGATCGGCCGGGGCGTGGACCTGCGCGGCTATCTCGTATGGTCGTTGCTGGACAACTTCGAGTGGGCCGAGGGCTACCGGAAGCGGTTCGGGATCGTCCACGTCGACTACCTGACCCAGCGGCGGACCCCGAAGGCCAGCGCCCGGTGGTACCAGGAGGTGATCTCCCGGAACGGGCTGTGACGAGCGGTGGTGACGGGGATGACGACGGCGCAGCGACCCACGCTGGAGGCGGTGGCCCGACGGGCCGGGGTGTCGCGGGCGACCGTGTCACGGGTGGTCAACGGCTCGACCACGGTCGCCGAACCGATCCGGGCCGCGGTGCACCAGGCCGTGGCCGAGCTGGGGTACGTGCCGAACCTGGCCGCCCGCAGCCTGGTCACCCAGCGGACCGACTCGATCGCGCTGATCATGCCCGAGGCGGCCACCCGGGTCTTCTCCGACGACCAGGTCTTCCCCGGCATCATCCGGGGGGTCAGCCAGGAGCTGGAGGCCGCCGACAAGCAGCTCGTGCTGATGCTCGCCGGCTCGCCGGCCGGACGGGAGCGGGTGGAGCGGTACACCACCGGCCGCCACGTCGACGGGGTGCTCTTCGCCTCGCTGCACGGCGCCGACCCGCTCCCCGCCCGCCTCGCCCGGCTGGGCATCCCGGTGGTGTGCAGCGGGCGCGGGCTCGGCGACTCCCCGGTCCCGTACGTCGACGTGGACCACGTCGGCGGGGTGACCCGCGCGGTGCGGTACCTGGTCGAGACCGGCCGTCGGCGGATCGCCACCATCGCCGGCCCGCAGGACATGGTCGCCGGCATCGAGCGCCTCACCGGTTACCGGGACACCGTCGCCGCCGCCGGCCTGCCCGAGCTGGTCGCGTACGGCGACTTCACCCGCGAGTCCGGGGCGGCGGCGATGCGCCAACTCCTCGCCGCCGACCCCGACCTGGACGCCGTCTTCGCCGCCAGCGACCTGATGGCGCACGCCGCCCTGCGGACGCTCCGCGAGGCCGGACGGCGGGTGCCGGAGGACGTGGCCGTGATCGGCTTCGACGACATCGAGACGGCTGCCTACACCGAGCCGCCGCTGACCACCGTCCGGCAGCCGATCCTGGAACTGGGCCGGGCCGGCACCCGCCAGGTGCTGCGCATCGCCGCCGGCGAGACCGTCGAACCCGCCCTGATCCTCCCCACCGAACTGGTGCTGCGGGCCTCCGCCTGACCCTCCGCTTCCGTCTCTCCCCCGTCGCCCGCCGCCCGCAAGATCGACACGGATTGCGGCATGTCGGGGTGTCGCCCCACCTTGGGTTCAAGTGGTTGTTGCAACGGGGTGGATTCTCGTGAGGATGAGGGTTCATGCCAGGGAGACGGTTGTCGTCCGCGGAGCGGGCGCA
>NZ_JBITJH010000025.1:0-72530 GCF_044459745.1 Micromonospora sp. NPDC050187 | reverse complement strand
GGTTTGGGCGGCCGCCCCCCCGGGGGTACTGCCCGCGGGGCCCATTCCGGTGGGTTTACCCGCGGGGGGGGGGGGGGCCCGCGGCCGGCGGGGGGGGGGGGGGGGGGGGGGCCCCCCGCCCCCCCCCCCGTCGACCGGTCGGTCAGAAACCGAGCCGACGCAGCTGCTTGGGGTCGCGCTGCCAGTCCTTCGCCACCCGGACGTGCAAGTCGAGGTAGACCCGGGTGCCGAGCAGCTCCTCGATCTGCCGACGGGCCCGGGTGCCCACGTCCTTCAGCCGGCTCCCCCGGTGGCCGATCATGATCGCCTTCTGGCTGGGCCGCTCGACGTACACGTCGGCGTAGATCTTCATGACCTGGCCCTCGGGGATCATCTCCTCGACGATCACCGCGATCGAGTGGGGCAGTTCGTCCCGGACGCCCTCCAGGGCCGCCTCCCGGACCAGTTCGGCGACGAGCACCTGCTCGGGGTCCTCGGTGAGCATGTCGTCCGGGTAGAGCTGCGGCGACGGCGGGAGGTAACCGGTCATCACCTCGACCAGGGTGTCCACCTGGTGACCGGAGACCGCGCTGACCGGCACCACGTCGGCGAACTCGCCCAGCTCGCTGACCGCGAGCAGCTGCTCGGCCAGCCGCTTCTTGTCGACCAGGTCGGTCTTGGTCACCACTGCGAGCACGGTCGCCTTCAGCTCGGCCAGCTCACCGGTGATGAAGCGGTCGCCCCGCCCGACCGGCTCGTTCGCCGGGATGCAGAGGCCGATCACGTCGACCTCGCTCCAGGTGGACCGGACCAGGTCGTTCAGGCGCTCGCCGAGCAGCGTCCGGGGCCGGTGCAGGCCGGGCGTGTCGACCAGCACGAGCTGCGAGTCCGGGCGGTGCAGGACGGCCCGGATGACGTGCCGGGTGGTCTGCGGCTTGTTCGAGGTGATGGCGATCTTCTGCCCGACGATCGCGTTGGTGAGGGTGGACTTGCCGGCGTTCGGTCGGCCGACGAAACAGGCGAATCCCGCCCGGTACGGCCGGTCCCCGTCGAGCGCCCCGCCGGAGCCCGCCCCGAGGGAGCCCGCCCCGACGGAGCCGGCCCCCTTGCCTCGGGCCGCTCCGTCGCGCCGGACCTCATCGTCCCGCCGGGCCGTCTCGTCGCGCCGGGTCACTCGACCACCGTGCCGAGGACGGTGCCGTCCGGGGCCGCCAGGTGGATCGGCGCGTCCGTCGCGAGATCGCGCACGGCGGCGTGCCCGGCGGTGTCCAGGGTCGACGCCTCGGTCACCACCACCGCCGCCTCCAGCCGGGACGCGCCGGCCGCCGCCGCGGAGGCGACCGCCAACTGGAGAGCGGTGATCGTCAACGACGGCAGGGAGACGCTCGCGGCGGCGTACGTCCGGCCGTCCTGGTCGCGGACCGCCGCGCCCTCGACGGCGCCGACCCGACCCCGCGCCCCCCGGGCGAGGATGACCAGCTTGGCGTCCTCGACGCTCAGCTCGGTCGGGGCGGGAACGGACGGTACGGCGGGTGACTCAGGCATCGGCGGGTTGCCTCTCCTCGGAACGGTTCGGGTTTCCTCCCCGGGGCTCGGCCTGCTCACCCCGCCCCGGGCTCTCCTGTTCGTCGGTCGGCCCGACCCGGCGCACCAGCACGGTGTCGATCCGGTTCCGCCGACCGGTGGTGCCCTCGGCGACCAGTTGCAGCCCGGCGACCTCCGCCTCCGCGCCCGGGATCGGCACCCGACCGAGCGCCTGGGCGAGCAGGCCACCGACAGTCTCCACCTCGTCGGCAGGAAGCTCCACGTCGAACAGCTCGCCCAGATTCTCCACCGGCAGCCGGGCGGTCACCCGCACCGCCCCCTCCTCCGGCAGGCGCTCGACCGGGGGGCGTTCGATGTCGTACTCGTCGGTGATCTCGCCGACGATCTCCTCGAGGATGTCCTCGATGGTGACCAGGCCGCCGGTGCCGCCGTACTCGTCGACGACGATCACCAGGTGGTTGCGGGCCGCCTGCATCTCGGAGAGCAGGTCGTCCACCGGCTTGGACTCCGGTACGAAGGTCGCCGGGCGCATCAGCTCGGCCACCGGCGTCCCCTCGGCGTCGGCGCCGCCGCCCTGGGTACGGCGGATCAAGTCCTTGAGGTAGAGCACGCCGAGCACGTCGTCGACGTTCTCGCCGATCACCGGGATCCGGGAGAAGCCGGAGCGCAGGAAGAGCGCCAGTGCCTGGGCGAGCGTCTTGCGCTCCTCGATCCACACCATCTCGGTACGCGGCACCATCACCTCCCGGGCGATGGTGTCGCCGAGGGCGAAGACCGAGTGGATCATCTGCCGTTCGCCGTGCTCCACCACCCCGCGCTGCTCGGCCAGGTCGACCAGTTCGCGCAGCTCCACCTGGGTCGCGAAGGGCCCCTCCCGGAACCCCTTGCCCGGGGTGACCGCGTTGCCGATCAGGATGAGCAGCGAGGCGAGCGGGTTGAGCACCCGGCCCAGCCAGCGGACCAGCGGGGCGACCGCCCGGCCGACCGCGTACGCGTGCTGGCGGCCGATGGTGCGCGGACCGACCCCGACCACCACAAAGCTGATCACGGTCATCGCCCCGGCGGTGACCAGGGCGGCCCGCCAGCCGGCACCGAAGGTGTCCACCGCGACCAGGGCCACCAGGGTGGTGGCGGTCAGCTCGGCCAGCAGTCGGAGCAGGAGCAGCAGGTTGAGGTGACGGACCACGTCCGTGGCGACGATCTGGAGGGTACGCGCGCCGCGTACGCCGTCGCGGGCCAGCTCGGCGGCGCGGGCCGGGGAGACGGCGGCCAGCGCCGCCTCGGTCGCCGCGATGACCCCGGCGGCCACCACCAGGCCGGCCGCGAACACCAGCAGTTGCAGGTCAGGCAGGCCGGCGGTGGCGCCGGCGGCGAGTATCGGCGTGTCCATCACGTGGCTCGGGTCGACCGCCAACTGGCGAGCAACCTCGCCTGGAGCCCGAACATCTCGCGCTCCTCCTCCGGTTCGGCGTGGTCGTAACCGAGCAGGTGCAGCACCCCGTGCACGGTGAGCAGGTGCAGCTCGTCGGCGGCGCTGTGCCCGGCGGTGGCCGCCTGCTTGGCCGCCACCTCCGGGCAGAGCACGATGTCACCGAGCAGGGCCGGCTCGCCCGCCGGACCGGCGGTCTCCCCCGGTCCGTGGTCGACGCTCCCCTCGTCCATGGGGAACGCCAGCACGTCGGTCGGCCCGTCGCCGCCCATCCAGCGGTGGTTCAGCTCGGTCATGTAGTCGATGTCGACCAGGAGCACGGAGAGCTCGGCGAGGGGGTTGACCCCCATCTCGTCGAGGGCGTGCCGGGCGACGGCGAGCACGGCGTCGGTGTCGACCGGGACACCGGACTCGTTGGCGATCTCGATGGACACGTCTTTCCTCTGCTCTAGCGGCGGCGACCGGCGCGGCCGCCGCCCTGGGCGGCCCGTCCCGGCACCGCGTGCACGCTCTGTGCCTGCTGGTTCTCCCGCTCGGCGTCCCAGCGGGCATACGCGTCGACGATCTCCCCGACCAGCCGGTGACGGACCACGTCCGAGCTGGAGAGCTGGGCGAAGTGCACGTCCTCGACGGCGTGGAGGATCTCCCGGACGACGCGCAGGCCGCTGGTCGTCCCGCCCGGCAGGTCGACCTGGGTGATGTCGCCGGTGACCACGATCTTGGAACTGAAGCCGAGCCGGGTCAGGAACATCTTCATCTGCTCGGGCGTGGTGTTCTGCGCCTCGTCGAGGATGATGAAGGCGTCGTTCAGCGTCCGGCCGCGCATGTAGGCCAGCGGCGCGACCTCGATCGTGCCGGCCGCCATCAGCTTGGGGATGGACTCCGGGTCGAGCATGTCGTGCAGCGCGTCGTAGAGCGGGCGCAGGTACGGGTCGATCTTCTCGTTGAGGGTGCCGGGCAGGAAGCCCAGCCGCTCCCCCGCCTCGACCGCCGGCCGGGTGAGGATGATCCGGTTGACCTGCTTGGCCTGCAACGCCTGCACGGCCTTAGCCATCGCCAGGTAGGTCTTGCCGGTACCGGCGGGGCCGATACCGAAGACGATGGTGTGCGCGTCGATCGCGTCGACGTAGCGCTTCTGCCCCAACGTCTTCGGGCGGATGGTGCGCCCACGCCGGGAGAGGATGTTCAGCGTCAGGACCTCGGCGGGCCGTTCCGTGCCGCCCTGCTCGAGCATGCCGACGGTACGCCGGACGGCGTCAGTGGTCAGTGTCTCGCCTTTCTCGATCAGTTCGAGCAGCTCACCGAAGAGGCGCTCGGCGAGGGCGTTGTCCGCGGGCGCACCGGTGATGGTGATCTCGTTGCCACGGACGTGCACGTCGCTGTCGACCGAACGCTCGACGAGCCGCAGGATCTCGTCGCCCGCGCCGAGGAGGTTGACCATGATCTTGGGATCGGAGACGGTGATCCTGGTCTGCGCCCGGGACGGGCCCGGAGGTGGGGTACCGGTCATAGGTCGGGCCGTCGGGCCCTGCGCCACCTGCTCTCGCTCTCGGCGCCGGCCTGAGCTGGCTCGGCGTGCGGACGTTGCTCCCATCGTATCGGGTCGGCACCGGGGACACCCGGACCATTTCCCTCGCCGTCAGCTCGGGCCGCGCGAGTAGATCCTCAGGAAAGCCATGATCGCGACATCAGCCAGCATTATATCTGATCAACATCAAAACGGGCAGAATTGATATCGATAGACGCCTATCTCTAGGATTCGTTCACCCCCCGCCACCCACCCCGAACGGAGTGTGACTCGTGTCCCCACGAAGGATCGGCCGCCGCTTCGCCACCCTCGTCGCCGGTGCCGCCACCGTGCTGAGCCTCGGCCTGGCCAACCCCGCCCCCGCCGCCGCCGAGGCCGTGAACGCCACGGTCTGCTACACCACCAGCCAGGCTGGGCCGTACGCGGGCGTCGCCGACCAGGCCGCCCAGATCTGGAACAACTACACCAACAACCTGACCATGTCGAAGTGCGGCTCGAACCTGTCGATCCGCTACACCACCGGCGGCGGCTCGTACGCCGTCCGGCGCAGCCTGGGCAACGGCTACGTCGTCATCGACACCATCCAGGCTCAGCAGTACAGCGTGCTGCGGATCATGACGCACGAGATCGGGCACATCCTCGGCCTGCCCGACAACTACAACGGCCAGTGCCACCTGCTCATGTCCGGCGGCAGCGCGGGCACCGGCTGCACCAACCCGTACCCGTACAGCACGGAGGCCGCGCAGGTCGACCGGAACTTCGGCGGCTTCGGCGCCGACGGCACCCAGGTCTTCCGGGACAGCTGGCCGGCTCTGGCCGCGATCGGCTGAACCCGCCCCAGCGTACGGTCCGGGGGTCGGCACCCGCCGACCCCCGACCCCTGTCTTCCGGCCCTCGGCCCTCGGCCCCCGGCCCCCGGCCCGCTGCCCCGGCCTCCGCTCCGGCGACTCAGCCGTGGTCCGGCCAGCGGACGTCGTACCCGTCGAAGGTCTGCTGGTCGCGGGTGAAGCGGTAGGTGGCCCAGTGCATCCGGCGCACCGTCCCCCGTTCGTCCCGGGTCAGCCGGAGCAGCTCCCCGACCTCCCGACCGGAGACCGTCCGCAGCACGTCCGGCCGGTCCGGCAGCGGTGCGAAGACCGCCGCCGGCTTACCCGGCGGATCCTCCGCCCGACGGGCCCGCAGCGCCCCGTCCCGCCAGAAGAAGACGTACTCGAAACCCTCGCCCCACCAGCGGCCCAGCACATCCCGGTACGCCTCCGGGGCCGGCCCGCCGGGCGACCACGGCTCGATGTCGGCCGGGTCGTGCTCGACGGAGGTGGCGAGCAGCCGGTGCGGCAGTTCGAAGATCGCCCCGGCGGTGCCGGCCGACCCGAGCACCGCGCAGCCCATCGCCCCCGGCGTGCCGTCGCCGCCCCGCCGGCCGTAGACCGAGGCGAGGAAGCCGGGCATCGCGCCGTCGTGCCCGACGTGCAGCACCCGGTTCTGCTGTGGCACGAGGATCAGGCCGAGGCCGAAGCCGTCGACCCAGTTCGTCTCGTCGGTGACCGTACGCGGCCAGCGCATCTCGTCCAGCGTCGCCGGGGCGAGCACCGCACCGGTCGGATCCAGCGCGGCCGGGTCGGCGAGGAAGGCCGCCCACCGGGCCATGTCCCCGGCGGTGCTCCAGAGCTGCGCCGCCGGCCCCACCGCCCCGAAGTCGGTCGGCGGCTCCGGCCGCGCGTGGTCGGAGTACGCGTCGACCAGGAAGCCGGTGGCCGCGTCCGGACCGGGGCGGGTGGTGGTGGCGGCCAGCCCGAGCGGGGCGAGGATCGCCTCGGCGAGCACCTCCACCCAGGTGCCGCCGCGCAGCCGGCCGACCAGCTCCCCCAGCAGGGCCATCCCCAGGTTGGAGTAGTGGAAGCGGCGGGCCGGGGGCAGCACCCGCTCGGCCCGGGCGAGGTCGGCGAGGAGTTGTTCGACCCCGGGGGCCCGCAACGTGTCCCAGATGTCGCCGTACGGCTCCCGTTGCAGGCCCGAGGTGTGCGACAGCAGCCGGCGCACGGTCAGCTCGCCGTGCGCGGGCACGTCGAGGTGCCGGCCCACCGGGTCGTCCAGGTCGAGCAGACCCTCGTCCCGGCACTGGAGCACCAGCACGGCGGTGAAGGTCTTGGTGACCGAGCCGATCCGGAAGGGCGTCTGCGGGGTCAGCGGGGCATCGTTGCCGGTGCTGCCGACGGTGAGGCTCCACAGCGGCCGGTCCGCCCGGTGCAGGGCCACCGACAGCGCCGGCACCCGCGCACCGGCCTGCACCTGCCGCACCATCCGCCCGAGCCGCGCGTTGATCTCCACCACGCCGCAAGTGTAAGGAGGGGTCCCCTGTTACCGCTTTCTGATGAGCAGGGGACCCCTGCTACCACCTCAGGGAAGTGCCGCCAGCTGAGGGATGTGCCACCACCTCGGCGAGGTGCTATCAGCCCGGTCAGGGATCGGTGCGGGTCAGCGGGCGAGCATCGGCCCGAGCGGAGCACCGCCGAGCAGGTGCGCGTGCACGTGGAAGACCTCCTGGCCGCCGTATCCGCCGGTGTTGAACATCAGCCGGAAGCCGTCGGCCAGCAGCCCCTCGGTCTCGGCCACCTCGGCGGCGGTGGTGAGGACCTGGCCGGCCAGCTCCGGGTCGCCCTGGCCGAGCGTGGCCACGTCGGCGTAGTGCTCCTTGGGGATCACCAGCACGTGCACCGGGGCCTTCGGGTCGATGTCCCGGAAGGCCAGGGTGGTCGCGGTCTCCCGGACGATGGTGGCCGGGATCTCCCCGGCGACGATGCGGCAGAACAGGCAGTCGGAGCTCATCGACGCATGGTAGGACCACCGGCCCGTACCGGCATCTCCCGAGCCGGGCCGGCATGTCGCCGCAGGTCCTCGGCCTCGACCGGCGGCCCCGGCCCGGGCGGGGACCCGGCAGTCGGGGATCATGGGTGGGTGGACTCTCGGGCGGTACTGGTGACGGGGGCCTCGCGCGGCATCGGCCGTGCGGTGGCGCGCAGGTTCGCGGCCGGCGGTGACCGGGTGGCGATCCACCACCGCGACTCGGCGGAACTGGCCGAACGGCTGCGGGCGGACCTGCCCGGCGACGGGCACGTCGTGGTCCGGGCCGACCTGGCCGACCCGGACGCGGTCCGGGCCGCAGTGGACGAGGCGGCGTCCCGGCTCGGTGGCCTGGACGTGCTGGTCAACAACGCCGGGGTGTTCGGCCCGGCGGACCCGCCGCACCCGGTCTTCGAGACCACGTACGAGCAGTGGCGGCAGCGCTGGCGGCAGATCGTCGACACCAACCTGCTCGGGGCGGCCAACGCGTCCTGGTGCGCTGCCCAGCACATGCGCGACCGGGGTGGTCGGATCGTCAACGTCTCGTCCCGGGGGGCGTTCCGCGGCGAGCCGGGCAACCCGGCGTACGGGGCGAGCAAGGCGGGGATGAACGCGATGGGACAGTCCCTCGCGGTGGCGTTGGCCCCGTACGGCATCGCGGTGGCGACGGTGGCACCCGGTTTCGTGGAGACCGACATGACCAACGAGCACCTGAAGTCACCCCGGGGGGCGGCCGTACGGGCGCAGAGCCCGTTCGACCGGGTGGCCCGGCCGGAGGAGATCGCCGCTGCGGTGCACTGGCTCGCCTCCCCGGAGGCGGAGTGGGCGTCGGGCACCATCGTCGACCTCAACGGCGCGTCGTACCTACGTTCCTGACGCGGGTCTCCCAGCGAATTCCCAGCCACCGGGGCGGCTGACGGCCCGGTTCCGGGGTAAGGGTCACCGGCATGGCCGACGCCGCGCTGCTGGACCTCTCCGCCGACTACCAGGTGGTCGACGACCACGACGACGACCCGGTGCTGCTCCGCGCGGACGGCAGTCCGGTGGACACCTGGCGCGAGGACTACCCGTACGACGAGCGCCTGCCGCGCGAGGAGTACGACCACCACAAGCGCCTGCTCCAGATCGAACTCCTCAAGCTTCAGGATTGGATCAAGGAGAGCGGCGAACGGTTGGTGATCCTCTTCGAGGGGCGGGACGCGGCCGGCAAGGGCGGCACGATCAAGCGCTTCATGGAGCACCTCAACCCGCGCGGGGCCAAGGTGGTGGCTCTGGTCAAGCCGAACGAGCGGGAGTCCAGCCAGTGGTACTTCCAGCGCTGGCTGGCGCACCTGCCGGCGGCCGGTGAGATCGTGCTCTTCGACCGGTCCTGGTACAACCGGGCCGGGGTCGAGCGGGTGATGGGCTTCTGCACCCGCAAGGAGTACCTGGAGTTCCTCCGTCAGGCCCCCGAGCTGGAGCGGATGCTGGTCCGCTCCGGCATCCGACTGGTCAAGCTCTGGTTCTCCGTCTCCCAGAACGAGCAGCGCACCCGGTTCGCCATCCGTCAGGTCGACCCGGTACGTCAGTGGAAGCTGTCCCCGATGGACATCGCCGCGCTCGACAAGTGGGACGAGTACACCGAGGCCAAGGAGGCGATGTTCTTCTACACCGACACGGCCGACGCGCCGTGGACGGTGGTCAAGAGCAACGACAAGAAGCGGGCCCGGCTGGAGGCGCTGCGCCACGTGCTCAACCGCTTCGACTACACCGACAAGGACCACGAGGTGGTCGGCGTACCCGACCCCCTCATCGTCGGCCCCGCCGGCCTGGACCTCAGTCCCGACGACCAGCCCGTCCAGATCTTCCCCCGCCTCTGACCCCCATCGCCCCGATGGCTAGCGAGCGAGGTGGGGGTGGGACGGGCGGGGTGGGGTGGGTTACCAGCGGGCGAGGCGGGTGGCGAGCACGCTGAGCGCGGCCATGCCGGCGGTCGAGGTACGCAGCACCGCCGGCCCGAGCCGCACCGGACGGCCACCGGCGGCGCGGAAGGCGTCCAGCTCGGCCGGGGCGATCCCACCCTCCGGCCCCACCACCAGCACGACCTCGCCGGCCGGAGGCAGCTCGACGGTGGTCAGCCGGTCCTGGGCCTCCTCGTGCAGCACGAACCCGGCGGCGGCACCGGAGATCCGGGCGGCCACCGTCGCCGTCGACTCGTCCGGTGCGCCGGCCACCACCGGCAGCCATGCTCGACGGGCCTGCTTGGCCGCCTCCCGGGCGGTCGCGGCCCACTTCTCCCGGGCCCGTACGCCCCGCTCGCCACGCCACTGCGTCACCGAGCGGGACGCCGCCCAGGGGACGATCTCGTCCACGCCCACCTCGGTCATCGCCTGGACGGCCAGCTCGCCCCGGTCGCCCTTGGCGATGCCCTGCACCACCACGATCCGGGGCACCGCCGCGTCGACGTACCCCCGCGAGGTGACGGTCAGGTCGAGGGTGCCCCGGCCGACGGTGGTGACCACGGCGGCGGCCGTGCCGCCCCGACCGTCGGCGAGCAGCAGTTCCTCGCCGACCCGGAGCCGTTGCACGGTGGCCGCGTGGTGGCCCTCCGGGCCGTCCAGGGTCAGCGTGTCGGCGACGGGCAGCGACTCGACCAGGAACAGCGGCGCCGACACTCAGCCGTGCCCGTTGAACGCGTCCCGCATCCGGGAGAAGAAGCCGCCCTGCTTGCTCAGCTCGGCGACCTCCTCGCCCCGGGTCTTGGCGAAATCGCGCAGCATCCGCTCCTGGTCGGCGTCGAGCTTGGTCGGGGTCCGCACGTCGAGGTGGACGTAGAGGTCGCCCCGGCCGGTGCCGCGCAGGTGCGGTACGCCCCGGGCGCGCAACCGCATCGTGCTGCCCGGCTGGGTGCCCGCCTTGACGTCGACGATCTCCTCGCTGTCCAGGGTCTTGATGGTCAGCCGGGTGCCGAGCGCCGCTGCGGTCATCGGCACCGTCACCCGGCAGTGCAGGTCGTCGCCCTTGCGGGAGTAGACGTCGTGCGGCCGTTCGTGGATCTCGACGTAGAGGTCGCCGGCGGTGCCGCCCCCCGGACCGACCTCACCCTGCTGGGCGAGACGGATCCGCATGCCGTCCTCCACCCCGGCGGGGATCTTGACGGTCAGCGAACGGCGGGTGCGGACCCGGCCGTCGCCGGCGCAGGTCGGGCAGGGGTGCGGGATCGTGGTGCCGTGCCCCTGGCAGACCGTGCAGGGCCGGGCCGAGACGACCTGGCCGAGGAAGGTGCGCTGCACCGACTGCACCTCGCCCCGGCCACCACACGCCTCGCAGGTGGCCAGGTGGGTGCCGGCAGCCGTGCCCGCGCCGGAGCAGGTGGTGCAGAGCACGGCGGTGTCGACGGTGATCGGCGCCTCGACGCCGAACGCCGTCTCGTTCAGGTCCAGCTCCAGCCGCAGGATCGCGTCGGCGCCCGGACGGGTGCGCGGACGCGGCCCCCGCGAGCCGGTGGCCCCGCCGAAGAACGCGTCCATGATGTCCTGGAAACCGACGAACGGTCCGGCACCGCCCGGCCCGCCCGGACCGGCCCCGCCCCCGCCCGGGGCGAGCGGGTCGCCACCCAGGTCGACGATCTGCCGCTTCCGGTCGTCCGAGAGGACCTCGTACGCGGCGTTGATGTCCTTGAACTTCTCCTGGGCCTCCGGGTCCGGATTGACGTCCGGGTGGAACTGCCGCGCCAGCTTGCGGTAGGCACGCTTGATCTCGTCGTCGGAGGCTTCCCGGCTGACGCCGAGGATGCCGTAGTAGTCCCTGGCCACTGCGTTCCGTGTCCTCATGTTCGTCTCGCGTTGCGCCGGTCGTCGGCCCGAGTCGGCCGTCGGCCCTGACTGGTCAGTTCTGGGCCAGCAGCTCGCCCACGTAGCGTGCCACGGCACGTACCGTGGCGATGGTGCCGGGGTAGTCCATCCGCGTCGGGCCGAGCACGCCCAGCCCACCCACGATGGTGGCACCCGGACCGTATCCCGTGCTGACCACCGACGTACCCCGCAGGTTGTCGATCTCGTTCTCGTCGCCGATCCGGATCCGGGTCGTGCTCGGCTCGACCTCGCCGATCAGCTTGAGCAGCACGACCTCCTCCTCGAGCGCCTCGAGGATCGGGCGCAACGAGCCATGGAAGTCGAGCAAACCACCCCGGGTCAGGTTGGCTGTGCCGGCCAGCGCGATCCGCTCCTCGTGCCGTTCGACCAGGGTCTCCAGCAGGACGGTGGCGAGCGTGGTCATCGCCGGACGCAGCCCGGCCCTGACCTCCTCCACCAACGCCTGCACCAGCGGCGGGGTGTCCGACAGCCGGGTGCCGCAGAGCTTCTCGTTGACCAGGCGACGCAGGTCGGTGACGTCGTCGGCGGGAACCGGCGCGGGCAGCTCCACCAGCCGCTGCTCGACCCGGCCGGTGTCGGCGATCATCACCAGCATCAGCCGGGTGGTGGAGATCGGCACCAGCTCCAGGTGCCGCACCGAGGAACGTGCCAGGCTCGGATACTGCACCACGGCCACCTGGCGGGTGAGCTGGGCGAGGAGCCGGACGGTGCGGTGGACGACGTCGTCGAGGTCGACCGCGCCGACCAGGAACCGCTCGATCGCCCGACGCTCGGCCGGGCTGAGCGGCTTGACCCGGCTGAGCCGGTCGACGAAGAGGCGGTAGCCACGGTCGGTGGGCACCCGTCCGGCGCTGGTGTGCGGCTGACGGATGTAGCCCTCCTCCTCCAGCACGGCCATGTCGTTGCGGACGGTGGCCGGGGAGACGCCGAGCTGGTGCCGCTCGACCAGCGCCTTGCTGCCGACCGGCTCCTGCGTCGCGACGTAGTCCTCGACGATCGCGCGCAGCACGGCGAGCTTGCGGTCGTCGAGCCCCACTCTCCCCACCTCCTACGCCGGTCGGCGCCCGGCCCACGCGTTGCGTGCCCGTCCCGGCGACGACCGGCGACGGTCGCCGAGCGCGACGGACCATGCTCCTGGCACTCGACTGTAACGAGTGCCAGTCTACGTCGGGGCACCCCCGGGACGCGATGATCGGTGTCGACCCCGTACCCCGGACCCCGTCCGGCACGTAGGCCGTCCTCCCGGGTGATCAGGACGGTGTCCCGCTGGTCGTGCCTTGCCCGGTGCCCCTACCGTGACCGGTATGACTGAACCGCCGCGCCCGCCCGGCGTGGGCGACGCCGGCCGGTACCCGCCGGAGCCGACCATGCCGCTCGCCCCGTCCGGGTCCCCGTCGATGCCCGACGAGCCCACCACCCCACTGTCCGGCGCGGCCGGGGCGTCCGGGTATCCCCCACCCGGCGAGTCCACCCCGCCCGGCGGTTGGTCCGCGTCGCCCCATGAGCCACCCACCGAGCAGCACGCCGAGCCGCCCACCGAGCACATCCCCGCGCCGTCGTACGAACCCCCGACCGAGAACCTTGCGGCGAATTCGTACGAGCCGCCCACGGAGAGCTGGTCGACGTCGTCGTACGAGCCGCCGACGCAGCGCTACGGGTCGCCGGGCGACGAGCCGCCGACGGAGCGCCACGCCTCCTTCGCCCCGGAGCCGTCGACGGCGGGTTACGGTCCGCCCGGCGACGCCCCGACGGCCGACCACCCGACGTCGGGCGGGCACTTCGCCGCGACCGGCTACCCGCCACCGGACCATCAGGCCGGCTACCCACCCCCGGGCGACCAGGGCAGTTATCCGCCACCGGGCGACCAGGGTGGCTACGCACTGCCAAGTGACCCGGGTGGCTACCCGCCGCCGGGTGACCAGGGCAGTTACTTGCCGCCGGGGTCACCGGCGGGCCATCCGCCGCCCGGGGGGCCGGGTGGCTACCCGCCGCCGGGCGGGGGTGGACCACAGCCGGCACCCGGTCCGATCGGTGGCGACGACCGGACCTGGGCGATCCTGGCCCACGTCGGCGGGCCGCTCGGCATCGTGATCGGTGCGACCCTGTTCGGCTGGGTCGGGCCGCTGATCGTGCTGCTGATCCGGGGCCCGCAGTCCCCGGCGGTACGCACACACGCCGTCGCCGCGCTCAACTTCCAGATCACCTGGGCGATCGCGATCCTGGTGGGCTGGCTGCTCGCCGCGATCACCTGCGGCCTGCTCTCCTTCGTGCCGATCGTGCTCGCGATCGTGCCGATCGTGCTCGGCATCATGGCGGCCCTCAAGGCCAACCAGGACCTGCTCTACCAGTACCCGATGACCCGGAACTTTCTGAAGTGAGCCGCCCGGCCGGCCCCGGTCCGTTCCGGGGCCGGCCGTCTCCCGGGCACCATGTCGCGCAGCACGGTGTCGAGGGGACCGTCTCAGGGCAGCAGGTCGCGCACCACGGCGTCGGCGAGCAACCGGCCACGCAGGGTGAGTACCGCCCGGCCGGCGGCGTACTCGGCCTCGGCGAGCAGCCCGGCGGCGAGGGCCCGCTCGGCACCGGCCCGGCCGGCGGTGTCGAGCACCGCCAGCGGCAGCCCGGAGGCGAGCCGGAGCCGGAGCATCACGTCCTCCATGTGTGCCTCGTCGGCGGTGAGGACCTCCCGCGCCTGGCCGGGTGACTCCCCGGCGGCCAGCTTCGCCGCGTACGCGCTCGGGTGCTTCACGTTCCACCAGCGCACGCCGCCGACATGGCTGTGCGCCCCCGGGCCGAGGCCCCACCAGTCCCCGCCGGTCCAGTAGAGCAGGTTGTGCCGGCACCGGGCGGCCGGCGTCCGGGCCCAGTTGGAGACCTCGTACCAGGAGAAACCGGCTGCGTCGAGGGCGGCCTCCGCAGCCAGGTAGCGGTCCGCCGCGACGTCGTCGGAGGGGTACGCCAGCTCGCCCCGCCGCATCCGGGTGGCGAGCCGGGTGCCCTCCTCCACGATCAGGGCGTACGCGCTGACGTGGTCCACCCCGGCGGCGACCACCTGGTCGAGCGAGGCGGCGAAGTCCTCGGCCCGCTCCCCCGGCGTACCGTAGATCAGGTCGAGGTTGACGTGGTCGAACCCGGCGTCGTGGGCCTCGGTCGCGGCGACGGTGGCCCGCCCGGCGGAATGCTTCCGGTCGAGTACGGCGAGCACCCCCGGCGCGGCCGACTGCATGCCCAGCGAGATGCGGGTGTACCCGGCGGCCCGGAGCGTCTTCAGCGACTCCGGCGTGACCGACTCCGGGTTGGCCTCGGTGGTGACCTCGGCGTCGGCGGCGAGCCCCCAGGTGCGGTCGATGCCGTCCAGGATGCGGGCCAGGTCGTCGGCGGGGAGCAGGGTGGGTGTGCCGCCACCGACGAAGACGGTGTCGACCCGGGGCGGCGGGGTGTCCCCGAGCACCCGGGCGGCGAGCCGCAGCTCGACCAGGACGGTGTCGGCGTAGGTCTCCCGGCTCGCGCCGCCGCCGAGTTCGCTGGCGGTGTAGGTGTTGAAGTCGCAGTAGCCGCAGCGACTGGCGCAGAAGGGCACGTGGAGGTAGACCCCGAAACCGCGCGCGCCGACCGCGCGCAGGGCGGACGGCGGCAGCGACCCGTCGGTCGGGACGGATTCGCCTTCTGGAAGGACCCCGGGCATGGCCACTAGTGTGCCCTCACATGACCTCTCCCGATGCGCTCGTCCGGGTGTCGACGGCCCGTGGGGTGACCACGCTCACCCTCGACAGCCCGCACAACCGCAACGCGCTCTCCACGCCCCTGATGACCGAGCTGCTCGACGGCCTGGCCACGGCGGTCGCCGACCCCTCGGTCCGGGTGGTGGTGCTCGACCACACCGGCCCGGTGTTCTGCTCGGGCGCGGACCTGAAGGAGACCGCCGCGGCGTACGCGAGCGGGAGCGTGCCCGCCGGGAAGCTCGGCGACGTGCTCGTGGCGGTCCGGGAGTGCCCGAAGCCGGTGGTGGCGCGGGTGGCCGGGCCGGCCCGGGCCGGCGGGCTGGGCCTGATCGCCGCCGCCGACCTGGCGGTCTGCGTCGAGGAGGCGACCTTCGCCTTCACCGAGGTGCGGCTCGGGGTGATCCCGGCGGTGATCTCGGCGACCGTCCTGCCCCGGCTGACCTCCCGCGCGGCGGCCGAGCTGTACCTGACCGGGGAGACCTTCGACGGCCGCCGGGCCGCCGAGGTCGGTCTGGTCACCACGGCGGTGCCCGCCGCCGAGCTGGACGAGGCGGTGGCCCGCTGGTGCGAGGCACTGGTCAAGGGGGCCCCGGGGGCGCTGGCCGGCGCGAAGGAGCTGCTGCGTCGTACGGCCGAGACGGATCTGCGTCGCGAGCTGGACCACCTGGCCGCCGTCTCCACCGGCTACTTCCTCTCCGAGGAGGGCCGTGAGGGGGTGCTGGCCTTCCGGGAAAAGCGGCCGACGCGGTGGGTGGCCGCCCTCGACGCCGGGTAGGCGGACGCGCAACGGTCCCCGGCCGCGACGACCGCGAACGCCGACGTCCCGGCCGGTCGGACACCGGCGGTGAGATCGGGACACCGCCCGCGGAATCGGTCGGGAGCGCGGACCGGTGGCATGCGGGACGTACGCTTGGCTGACTGTCGTTCAGGGGGTGTGGGTGCGAACTCGGGCAATTGTGGCGACCAGCCTCGTCCTCGCCATCATCGCCAGTATCGGGATCTACCTGGCTATCCGGAACGTCGGCGACAACATACGGTTGCCGATCGCAGGACGCAGTTGCACGGTTCGGGCCGACGGGCACGTCCGGCTCAACGCCGAGCAGATGGCGAACGCGGCGACCATCGCGGCGATCGGCATCCAGCGCAAGATGCCCGAACAGGCGGTCGTGGTCGCGCTCGCCACCGCGTTCCAGGAGTCCGGGCTGGAGAACCTGGCCGGCGGCGACCGGGACTCGATCGGGCTGTTCCAGCAGCGACCCAGCCAGGGCTGGGGCACGCCGGAACAGATCCGCGACCCCCGCTACGCGGCCAACAAGTTCTACGCCGGGCTCAAGAAGGTCCGGGGCTGGCAGGAGATGCGGGTGACCGACGCCGCCCAGGCGGTCCAGCGGTCGGCGTTCCCCGAGGCGTACCAGAAGTGGGCCGACGAGTCGGAGGTCCTCACCCGGGCGCTGCTCGGCGACGCCACCGCCGCGGTCGCCTGCACCGTCGGTCGCACGCCGGTGATGCGCGGCGCCGCCGCAACGGCCGCGCTCACCCAGAACCTCACCCTGGACTGGGGGCTGCCGGGCGCGGTCAGTCCGGCCGAGCTGACCGTTCCCGCCGCCGACCCGCGCGACGGCTGGCGGTACGCCCACTGGCTGGTCTCGCACGCCCACGACCACGGAGTCAGGCGGGTCCGCTTCGCCGACCTGGAGTGGACGGCCGACCGGGGCACCTGGTCCCGGGTCTCCGACCGGGAGCGGCAGGACGCCCGAGTGGTCGCCGAGGTCTTCGACGAGGCGTGACCTCCGTCTCTCTCCGTGACGACCTACGGGTCCGTCCGCACCGCCCAGTCGCTGGGACGTCCGCCATCAGGCCAGTTCCCGGTGGTCGGGTGTCGGACGCCGGCCTTGGCGACGGCGCGTTACCATCGGCGATCTGTGCCAGAAATGGCGGATTCCTTTCGGGGAGGGGTGACAGCGGTGTTCGACTACGGTGGCCGGACCGGTTACGAGCCGATCAGCGATGTTGATCGCAAAGAGTTCCACGAGCAGGGTTTCCTTCTGCTGCGCAACGTACTGACGGAGGATCACCGGGCCGCCCTGGAGGCCGCGGTCGACCGCGTCTACGAGGAGGAGAAGGCCAAGGGCAAGACCACCAAGGACGGGACCCTGCACCTGCTGGGTTTCCTGGAGCGGGACGAGCTCTTCGGTGACCTGCTCACCCACCCGATCGCCTTCCCGTACATGTGGGGGCTGGCCGGGTGGAACATCTACACGCACCACAACCACCTGGACGTGACCCCGCCGGCGCTCGAGCCGGAGAAGCCGTACTGGGGTTGGCACCAGGACGGGTACCGCCAGAACTCCGACCCGGAGACGATGGACCCGAACGTGCCCCGGCCGATGTTCTCGCTGAAGGTCGCCTACGTGCTCTCCGACCTGTCGGAGAAGGGCCGCGGCGCGACCAAGGTCATCCCGGGCAGCCACCTGTGGAACTCGCTGCCCCGGCCGGACGACCTGACCGTGCACAACCCGGACCCGGATGGCACGGTGGAGATCACCGCCAACCCGGGTGACGCCTTCATCTTCGACCGCCGCCAGTGGCACTCCCGGTCGACGAACCTGTCCACCATCACCCGCAAGATGCTCTTCGTCGGCTACACCTACCGGTGGATCCGCCCGCTGGACGAGCTGCACATCGACCCCGACGGCGAGTGGTGGGCCAACCGCACGCCGGTGCAGCGCCAGCTCTGCGGTGAGGGCACCCACACCGCAAACTACTGGGGCATCAACTGGAACGGGTACATCGACGACGAGATCCCGCTGCGCAAGGAGCTGAAGGAGCGCGGTCTGCTGGACCGCAACATCCCCTGGCTCCGCTGACCGCCGGCCGCCCCACCGGCCACGGGTGACTGCAGGGGCCCCCTGTTACCGCTTTCTGCGTAACAGGGGGCCCCTGCAGTCACCTCGGGTCGGGGGTGGTGCCCAGCCGGCGGCGGACCTTCTCCCGGATCGGCTCGGGCAGGTCCGGCACGTCGAGCAGCCGGGGCAGTAGCTCCGGCTCCCGGTGCAGGGCCCGGAACACCTCGCCGATGGTGACCCCGTGCGCCGGGCGGTCCCGCACCTCGACCGGGTCGTCGGCGCCGAACTCGCCCTCCCGGAGCACCCGGAGGTACGCCCCGGGGGTCGCCCGCGCCGCGAACCGCTTGATCAGATCCGGTACGCCCCAGAAGCCGGCGAACGTCCGGCAGGGCGTGCGCGGCTTGGTGACCTGGAGCAGCGCGGACCCGATCGCCCACTGCTCCCCGATCACCGCGCCGGTCACGTCCACCCCGCCGGTGGTGAGGTTCTCCCCGAAGCGTCCCGGTGGCACGGCCCGGTCAAGCTCCGCCGCCCACCACTCGGCGTCCTCGGTGGCGTACGCGTAGACCGCCTGTTCCGGGCCGCCGTGGTGGGCCCGTTCGGCGATGAAGTCACCGACCACCCCGTCGACCCGGACGGGCACCCGCCCGGCCGCCGGTCGCTTGTCGATGCCACTGCGGCCGCTGGCGTCACCGGCCCACGCCGCCTCGGTGACCACCGCGAGGTTCACCGAGATCACTCTCCCCGTCATACCGGCCAGCCTACGACCGGACACCGGGCGGCTGGCGAGTCGTCTCCGGCGTCGGGCTCCGCGTGGCCGAGAATGCGCACGTGGCGATGTCCCGTACCGAAGGCGACGGAGCGGCAGACCGACCGTCGGTGTCCGTCCGACGGCCCCGGCCCACTGCGCCGGCGTTGGACTACTACCTGGTCGATCCCCGACCGACGGGCGACCGGTGGGACGCGCCGCCCGAGGGCATCGTCGTCGAGGAGTTCCTGTTCGGCGTGGACCACACGGTGCTCCGGGTGGACAGCGCCGCGTGGACGCCGGGCGAGCCGGGTTG
Organism: Micromonospora sp. NPDC050187; assembly: GCF_044459745.1. Taxonomy (NCBI): domain Bacteria; kingdom Bacillati; phylum Actinomycetota; class Actinomycetes; order Micromonosporales; family Micromonosporaceae; genus Micromonospora; species Micromonospora sp. NPDC050187. Next base: position 53,722 of record NZ_JBITJH010000025.1, on the reverse strand, counting down.
GTGGACGTCACCCGCGCTGAGCAGGAACATCCGGGCCGACCCCGAGCTGCGCGGACGGGTCGTCGGGGTGCCTCGCCACCGGGCCGAGGTCGTCTACCGCCAGCTCGGCGGGGCCGCGCTCCCGGACGAGGCGACCCTACGCGGTCACCTGCGCGCGGGCGACACCCGCGCGGCGTCGGCTCCGCTGCTGCTGTCCCCGGAGCGGGTCACCCCTGGCTTCCACAGCACCCGGACCTACCGGGTGCTGTTCGCCAACGAGCTGGCACCGGACGACCTCGTCCAGCTGGCGGCGGTGTGGCCGATGACCTGCCCCGATCCGAGCCGCTCGGACGGGGTGATCGGCACCGCCCGCCGTCGGGTCGGGGCCGACGCCTTCCGCTGGGACCTGCGCCGCATCGGCATGGTCGGGGCGTACTGCCTGGACCTGACCGTTGACCTCGCGACCGGACGGGACGACGGCGTACGGCCGGTGCTGCGCGAGCTGACCACGACGCTGCGCCTGCGGGGCCTGATCCCGGTCACGGTCGAGCGCTTCTCCTGAGACCCTGGGCGGTTCACCGGGCGGCCCGTAACAAGGCTCCCCTGCTACCACCGACCACCGAACCTCAGCCCTTGACGGCGCCCACGACCAGGCCGGAGACCATCCGGCGCTGGACCACCAGGAAGAAGATGATCACCGGCAGGGTGAAGATCGTGGAGGCGGCCATCACCGGACCCCACGCCGTGTCGTCCCGGCCGAAGAAGAACGTCATCGCCACCGGGAGGGTGTACCTGTCCTGGTCGTTGATGAAGGTCAACGCGAAGATCAGTTCGTTCCAGGCGGTGATGAAGGAGAAGATGCTCGTCGCCACCAGGCCGGGGGCGACCAGCGGGAAGAGGATCTTCCGGAAGATCTGTGCCCGGGTGGCCCCGTCGATCGCCGCCGCCTCCTCCAGCTCCTTCGGCACGGCCGCCACGAAGCCGCGCAGCATCCAGACCGCGAACGGCAGCGAGAAGCCGAGGTAGGTGAGGATCAGGCTGGGCAGCGTGTTGTACAGGCCGAGCCGCTGGATCATCAGGAACAGCGGGATGACCAGCGCCTCCAGCGGGATCATCTGGACGATCAGCAGCATGATCAGGAAGCTGGTCCGCAGCTTGAACCGGAACCGGGCCACCGCCGTCGCGGCGAGCAGCGCCACCAGGCCGCTGAGCAGCACGGTCGCCCCGGCCACCAGGACACTGTTGAGAAAGAAGTCCGCGAAGCTGACGCCGGGGATCAGGTTGCCGGTGAGGATGCTCTTGTAGTGGGCGAGCGTGGGCTCGGTCGGCACCGGTCGCGGGGTCGAGGAGAAGATCTCCCGGTTCGGCTTCAGCGACGTCGCGATCATCCAGTAGACGGGGAAGGCCGCGAAGAGCGCCACCAGCAGCCCGGCGCCGTTGAGGGCGATCCGCTTCACGAGCGTGCCGCGCATCACTCCTCCTCCTGCTTGAGCACCATGCGGACGTAGAGGCCGGTCACCACGAGCAGGATCAGGGTGAGGATCACCGCGATCGCCGCGCCGAGGCCGTACTTCGGCGGCGGCGAGAACGCCTCCGCGTACGAGTAGATGGAGAGCATGAACGTCGGCCGGTCCTGGGTGCCGCCGGCCAGCACGAACTGCTGGGTGAAGACCTTGAAGTCCCAGATGGTGGAGAGCACGATCAGGATGCCGAAGACCGGGCGCAGCAGCGGGAAGGTGACCTTCCAGAAGACCCGCCACGGACCGGCGCCGTCCACCCGGGCCGCCTCGTGCAGTTCACTCGGCACGCTCTTCAGCCCGGCGAGCACGCTGACCGCGATGAACGGGAACGAGTGCCAGACCACCACCAGGGTGAGGATGGCGAAGAAGAGCAGCGGCGAGTTGAACCAGCCGTAGCCGGTCCAGTCGGTGCGGCCGAAGAGCGCCTGGGACAGCCCGTCCGGCAGCGCGTTGAACAGCCAGGTGACCAGGCCACTGGTGTCGTCGAAGATCCACTTCCAGACGATGGTGCCGGTCAGTGCCGGGGTCGCCCAGGCGAGCATCACGCAGCTGCCGACGAAGGTCGCCATCCGCTTGCTGAGCCGGTTGAGCAGGAGCCCGACCAGGGTGCCCAGGATCATCGTCAGCGCCACGTTGGCCACCGCGAAGAGCACGGTGTTGCGCAGCACCGTCCGGAAGAAGGGATCGCTGAGGATCTGGACGTAGTTCTCCAGCCCGATCCACGGCCACTCCCGGTCGCCGCGCAGCTGGCGGACGTTGTTCAGCTTGTGGAACGACATCCATACCACCTGGCCGAGCGGCCAGAGCAGCAGCACGGCGATGATCACCAGGCTGGGCAGGAGCAGCAGGTACGGTAGGCGGTCCACCCGGGGCCGCCGCCGGGCGGGGTTCTCCCGCCCGGCGGCGGCCTTCGGTGCGTCGGTCACGGTGCTCACTTGGCGTTGAGGATGCTTTCCATCTCGGCCGCCGCGTCGGCGGTGGCCTTCTCCACCGTCTTCTGGCCCTTCATCACCGAGCTGTTCATCGCCTGGGTCGTCGTCTTGGTCCGGCTGACCTCCACCCACTTCGGGGTGAGCGGCGTGAGCTTGGTGTTCTGGAGGGTGGTGGCGAACGCGGCCATGATCTTGTCGTTGGCGTACTCACCGCCGCTGATCAGGTCCTGGTAGACCGGGAAGAAGCCCAGGCTCTCGGCGAAGGTCTTGGAGTTCTTCTTGTTCAGCAGCACGGTGAGGTAGTCCCAGGCGAGGTCCTTGCGCTCGCTGTCCTCCCAGATGCCCAGGTCGGAGCCGCCCGCGAAGGCCGGGGCCGGCTTGCCGTCCGGGCCGGGGATGGGGAAGGTGCCCCAGACCTTCTCGATCTCGGGGTTGTCCTTCTTGATCGCGCCCTGCTGCCAGCTGCCGGCGAACGCCATCGCCGCCTTGCCCGTGGCGAACTGGGTCCGGGCGTCGATCTCGTTCCACCCGGCGGCGGCCGGCGGGGCCACCTTGTGCACGGTCACCATGTCGGTCCAGAACTTGACCGCCTTCTGGGCCTCCGGGGTGTTGTAGCCGGACTTCCAGGTGTCGCCCTGCTTGGTGGCGATCTCCGCCCCGGCGCTCCAGAGGAACGAGTAGAAGGGCAGCTCGGAGTTGCCGGGCAGGGCGATGCCGTAGCTGCCCGGCTTCTTGGCCTGGACCGCCTTGGCGGCGGCGACCAACTGGTCCCAGGTCGTCGGCGGCTGCACGCCGGCCTCGGCGAACCAGTCGGTGCGGTAGTACATCGCCCGCACGCCCGCGTACCAGGGCAGGCCGTACTGCTTGCCGTCGAGCTGCGCGTTCTTCACCAGGTCGGGAAGGATGTCCTTGCCGTCGGCCCAGCCGTCCATCCGGCCGCTGAGGTCGGCCAGCGCCTCCTGCGCGGCCCAGCCCTGCGTCTCGGTGTTGCCCAGCTCGGTGATGTCCGGGCCTTCGCCGCCGGCGAGTGCGGCCTGGAACTTCTTCGGCGCCTCGAGCCACGGGATGTACTGGACCACCACGTCGGTCTCGGGGTGCTTCTTCTTGAACTCGGCCTCGACGCCGTCGAGGAAGGCGGTCTGCGCCTCGCTTCCCTCGCCCATCATCCAGACCGTCAACTTGCTGTTATCAGCTGACTCACCCTCGTCGGAGCCACCGCAGCCGGCGATCAACATCGCGGCCGAGGCCACGACGGCGGTGACCGGAGCCAGCCGTTTCCACCTGTTCACGCCACTTCTCCCTCGCGCCGTCTGGCACAAACCTTCTCCGCCGCACCATAGTCGGTAAAATTCCTTTACGACAGGGGTGACAGCGGAGCGAACGTACAACAGACGGAAGGGGCACCCGGCCAGCGGCCGGGTGCCCCTTCGCGGTACGTGGCGGTGTTTACCGGTGCGTGACGTGGCGACGACGGCCGACGCCGGAGACGAGCGCGACGCCGATGGCGGCGAAGGCGACCTGGAACAGCAGTTCCCGCCAGTCGACACCCGCGGTGTCAGCGACACCGATGGCGCGGGCCACGATCGTGCCGAGCAGCGCGGCACCGACACCGATCAGCATGTGCAGCCAGATCGGCATGTTCTGCCGGCCCGGGACGACCAGACGGCCGAGCGCGCCGACGATGAGACCAACGATGAGCGCAGTGATGATTCCCCAGACGGTGAGCTCCACGGTCGCCCTCCTCCAATGTGTTGTCACAAGGTGTGTCGTTCCTGTCGTGACCGCTAAGTTCCCGGGGCGCCGAAATCTCAAACCGGCACAACCGGACATCCGGCACCGAGTTCCGCCCGGGGACAACCTGAGAGCCACCTGGAAGGTCCACAAAACACCAGGTCAGACATAGGGAAGGCCGCCCGACCCCGCGTCGTCCGCCGACCGGAAAATTCCTTCCGGTACGCGGACCGCAGGGCCGAGCGGCCTGTGGGAACGCTCAGTGCGGGTCGACTCGACCCGCCAATTCGATACGGAGAGTGACCGCCGTCGGCGCTACTTCTTCCCTGCGCCCTTGCCGTCGCCACCGCCGCTGTCGGACGAGAGAGCGGCGATGAACGCCTCCTGGGGGACCTCCACCCGGCCGACCATCTTCATCCGCTTCTTGCCCTCCTTCTGCTTCTCCAGCAGCTTGCGCTTCCGGCTGATGTCACCGCCGTAGCACTTGGCGAGCACGTCCTTGCGGATCGCCCGGATGGTCTCCCGGGCGATGACCCGGCTGCCGATGGCCGCCTGGATCGGCACCTCGAACTGCTGGCGCGGGATGAGGGTGCGCAGCTTCGCGGCGATCGTGGTGCCGTAGTTGTACGCCTTGTCCTTGTGCACGATCGCGCTGAACGCGTCGACCGGCTCGCCGTGCAGGAGGATGTCCACCTTGACCAGGTCGGACGACTGCTCGCCGGAGGGCTCGTAGTCCAGCGAGGCGTACCCCTTGGTCCGGCTCTTGAGCTGGTCGAAGAAATCGAAAATGATCTCCGCGAGGGGCAGCGTGTAGCGCAGCTCCACCCGGTCGGCGGAGAGGTAGTCCATGCCGAGCAGGCTGCCCCGCCGACCCTGGCACAGCTCCATCACCGCGCCGACGTAGTCGTTCGGGGTGAGCACGGTGGCCCGCACCGTCGGCTCGTACACCTCGGCGATCTTGCCGGTCGGGTACTCGCTCGGGTTGGTGACCACCACCTCCTCGCCATCCTCCTGGATGGCCCGGTAGACCACGTTCGGCGCGGTGGAGATGAGGTCGAGGTTGAACTCCCGCTCCAGCCGCTCCCGGATGATCTCCAGGTGCAGCAGGCCGAGGAAGCCGCAGCGGAAGCCGAAGCCGAGCGCGCCCGAGGTCTCCGGCTCGTACGTCAGCGCGGCGTCGTTGAGCTTGAGCTTGTCCAGGGCGTCCCGCAGGTTCGGGTAGTCCGAGCCGTCGATCGGGTAGAGACCCGAGTAGACCATCGGCTTCGGGTCCTTGTAGCCGCCGAGCGCCTCGGACGCCGGCCGGGAGTTGATGGTGACCGTGTCACCCACCCGGGACTGGCGGACGTCCTTCACACCGGTGATCAGGTAACCCACCTCGCCGACGCCGAGCGCGCCGGCCTTCTGCATCTCCGGGGAGATCACCCCGATCTCGAGCAGTTCGTGCACCGCGCCGGTCGACATCATCTTGATCCGGTCGCGGGCGCTGATCCGCCCGTCGATCACCCGGACGTAGGTGACCACGCCCCGGTAGACGTCGTACACCGAGTCGAAGATCATCGCCCGGGCGGGGGCCTCGGCCACGCCGACCGGCGGCGTGAACTGCCGGACGATCTCGTCCAGCAGGTACGGCACGCCCTCGCCGGTCTTGCCGGAGACCCGGATGCAGTCCTCCGGCCGGCAGCCGATCAGGTGGGCCAGTTCCTCGGCGTACTTCTCCGGCTGGGCGGCCGGCAGGTCGATCTTGTTGAGCACCGGGATGACGTGCAGGTCGTTCTCGAGCGCGAGGTAGAGGTTCGCCAGGGTCTGTGCCTCGATGCCCTGCGCGGCGTCGACCAGCAGCACCGCACCCTCGCAGGCGGCGAGGGACCGGGACACCTCGTACGTGAAGTCGACGTGCCCGGGGGTGTCGATCATGTTCAGGACGGCGTGCTCGCCCTTGCGCTCGCCCTCCCGGACGGTCCACGGCATCCGGACCGCCTGGCTCTTGATGGTGATGCCGCGTTCCCGCTCGATGTCCATCCGGTCGAGGTACTGCGCGCGCATCTGCCGGGGATCCACCACCTCGGTGAGCTGGAGCATCCGGTCGGCCAGGGTCGACTTCCCGTGGTCGATGTGGGCGATGATGCAGAAGTTCCTGATGCGCCCCGGGTCGGTGGCACCAGGAGCGTTCGCGCCGGAGTCGAGCATCGGTGGCACAGCGGTCCGTTCTGGTCGGCGTGACGTGAGCAGGCCGGCGTGACGCCGGCCCCCCTCTATGCTCCCACGTCTCCCCGGACACGGTCGGAGCGCTCCTCCACGCTCTCCCCTCGCGTGGTAGCAGGGGTCCCCTGCTACCGCCTCGTGATGAGCAGGGGTCCCCTGCTACCACCGCAGCGCGGAGCCGGGGCAGGTGTGGGCGCACGGGCCGGGAAGACGGGTCGGTCACTCGGCGGGGGGTTCCGTGAAGAGGGCGGCCAGCCGGGGCAGCCGCCGCCGGGCCTCCTCCTCGTCGTCGAAGTCCCAGAAATCGTTCAGGTCGGGCGGCACGACCGGGTCCCGGTCCGCCGGCAGCTCCGTCGCGGTGGCCTTCCGGTACGCCTCCCAGGGCACCGCCAGCATGTCCTCGCACTCGAACTCCTCGCCGCTGAGCGCGGCGGCCCGCACCCGGGGCAGTTCGGCCAGCGAGTCCGGGTCGGTGACCGCCCGGGCGAACACCGCCCGCCCCTGGGTCATCAGCCAACCCCGGAAGTACTCGAACCCGTCGTCCGAGGCACCACCGTTGATCAGGTACGCCGCGCCCCAGAGGTCGACCCGGTACGACGCGCTCAGCACCCGCCGCTGGTGGCGCGCGTACCCGACGATCTCCTCCGGGTCCCGCTCGGCGAGCAGCGCGACCGCCCGGGCGGCGACCGCCCCGGGCTCCCCGGCACCCGCCCGTGCCCGGTCGATCAGCTGCCAGAAGTCCTCGGTCCTCATGGAGTGGCAGTCTGACAGAGCCGCGCCGTCACCTGCCGGTCACCGGGAACAGCTCGGCGAGGCGGGGATACCGGCGGGCGAACTCGGCCGGGCCGCTCGTCGGGCTGCCCGGTGACCGTGGCGGAGCCCTCGACCAGGGCCCAGAAGTCGTCGACGTCCGACACGGGGGCAGTGTGCGGGTGCGGTACGACACGATCGCGCGGCACCATGGACGCCATGCGCGCCGTCTCGCTGCCCCCGGTGTCGTACGCGGTCACCGCCGAACGTCCGTCCTGGGAGGATCTGCCGGCCGGGCTGCGCGACGCGGTGGCCGCGCGGCTCGGCGCGCCGGTGCGGTCGGTCCGGGTCGCGTCGGCCGGCTTCACCCGGGGCTTCGCGGGGGTGCTGGAGACCGCCGACGGCGGGCGGGTCTTCGTCAAGGCGGCGTCGGCGGCCGACCAGCCCCACCTGGTCACCTGGTACGCCCGGGAGACCGCCATCCTCGACCGGCTCCCGGCCGGGCTGCCGGTGCCCCGGCCCCGGTGGACGCTGGAAGCGGCCGGCTGGTTCGCGATGGGGCTGACCGCGGTGGACGGGCGGGTACCGGAGTTGCCCTGGTCCGCCGCGGACCTCACCGCCACCCTGGCGGGGTACGCGGAGGTCGCCGCCGCACTCGCCGCCCGCCCGGCCGACCTGGTCGCGGTGGGCCTGCCCCGCCTCGCCGACCTGGCCTACGACGACCTCACCTGGTGGCGCGAGGTGGCCACCGGGCGGGAGCCCCGACCGGGGCCACCCCCGACCGCCGGCGGCTGGGAGGACATCCTGCCCGAGCTGGTCCGGCTGGAGTCGCTGCTACCCGGGTACGCACTGACCGGCGGGCTGGCCCACGGCGACCTGCGCCTGGACAACGTGCTGATCGACCACTCCGGCCGGGCGTGGTTCTGTGACTGGACCTGGCTCTGCCAGGGACCGGCCTGGTTCGATCTGGCCGGGCTGCTGCTCACCGCGTACGGCAGCGGCCTGGACGCCGACGCTCTCTTCGCCGGGCACCCGGTGACGGCCGGGGCGCCGCCGGACGCGCTGGACGCCACCCTGGCGGCCCTGTCCGGCTACTACCTCACCGGCGCCGACACGGCTCCGGGCACCGCCTCGCCGCAAATCCGGGCGCACCGCCTCTTCAGCGGTGGTCTCGCTCTCGACTGGCTCGCCGACCGGCGCGGCTGGCCCCGGGCGTCCCGGCCCGCCCGTTGACCCCCGCACCGGCCGGGACGGGGAGGAGCGGTCCGGGCCACGGCCACCCTGCTGCCCCCGACCGCGCAGCCGAACAGGCGTCGCCCGCACCGGTCCGGGGTCGACGGGCGGGATCGGGTGCCCGTTTTGGCGCGTCCCGATGGACCTGGTAACCTGGCTTTTCACGCAGCGATGACGCATGCTCGTCGCGCGTAAAGCAGACCGAAATCCGAGCTATCAAGACGAGGCTGTCGCGTGGCGAACATCAAGTCCCAGATCAAGCGCAACCGGCAGAACGAGAAGCGCCGGCTGCGTAACAAGTCGGTCAAGTCGTCGCTGAAGACCGCCATCCGTAAGTTCAACGAGGCTGTCGCGGCCGGTGACAGCGAGAAGGCCACCGTGCTCATGCGCGACGCCTCCCGCAAGCTGGACAAGGCCGCCAGCAAGGGTGTGATCCACGCCAACCAGGCCGCGAACCGCAAGTCCGCGATCGCCCAGCGCGTGGGCTCGCTCTCCGCCTGATCCGGCGAGCGTCGATCTGACCGGGAACCCCCCGGGCCATCCGGCCCCGGGGGTTCCGGCTTGTCCGGGGACGCCGACACCGCCCATGGGCTCCCCTGTCGCGGTCGAGCCTGCTCCCCCATCGCGGTGACGATCGGGCCCCGACTCAGGGCCGGTTCGGGCGGCGGTTCGGTTTCGCGTGCCACCGGTCGGGTTCGATCGCCTGCCGGTTCGGGTCGCTTTTCGCCCGGACGACGTCGGCACTCGCGCCTTCCTGCTCGGCACGGTGGACCGACACCACCTCCGCGGGGATCCAGGATGCCCGGCCGGTGACCGGGTCGACAGGGTGTCCGGCCGGAGCCCTGTCCCGACGGTCCGCCGCGCGGGCGGGCACCGGTGCCCGCCCCACCGCCGGTTCCATCTGCCGCCGGAACCGGTCGCGCTCCTGCTCGGGGACGAGGGAGGCGGTGTGGACCACCGAGGCGGCGACGATGTCGTTCAGCTTGACCATCACCGCCACGGCGGCCGGCAGCAGCAGCACCGCCCACCAACTGACCAGCTCGGCCAGGGCGAGCAGGGCGGCCAGCGCCACCGCGCCCTCGAAGAAGAGGAAGCAGAGCACCCCGCCGGGGTTGACGAACCGCAGTCCGAGGACCCGCGCGTACAGGGGACGGTACCGCTCCTCGTCCGCCGCGAGGGTGGCCCATCCGGTCCGCGTCGGCCCGGTCACCGGGTACTGCCCTGCCGGGCCGCCGCCACCGAGAAGACCGCTCGTTCCAGTGCGTACGCCCGGTCGTCCGCACCGCCCTTGACCGCCGCGTTGCACTCGGCGGCCGCCTGCATCGCGCGTACCAGCCCCTCCGGCGTCCAGCCCCGGGCCCGCTGCTGGGCGGTCCTGATCTTCCAGGCGGGCATGCCGAGGGTGCTGGCGAGCTGGTACGGGTCTCCGCGACCGGCCGAGGCGACCCGGGCCACCGTCCGCACCCCGTCGGCGAGCGCGTCGGCGATCGGGACCGGGTCGACGCCGACGTGCAGGGCCCAGCGCAGGGCCTCCAGGGCGGCGGGCACGTCACCGACCATCGCGGCGTCGGCCACGGTGAAGCCGCTCACCTCGGCCCGCCCCCGGTAGTAGCGGGCCACCGTGTCGGCCCCGATCTTGCCGTCGGTGTCCGCCATCAGCTGGGAGCAGGCGGCGGCCAGCTCGCGCAGGTCGTTGCCGACGGCGGCGAGCAACGCGTGGGCGGCGTCGTCGGTGCACCGACCCCCGGCACGCCGGATCTCGTCGCGGACGAAGGCCACCCGGTCGCGGTCGCCCTTCAGCTTCGCCGCCGGGACGACCGTGGCCCCCGCGGCCCGCAGCCCGTCGGCGAACGCCTTGCCCTTGGCTCCGCCCACGTGCAGCACGACCAGGCAGACGTCCGGGTCCGGATCCTTCGCATATGCCAGCAACGCGGCCACCAGGTCCTTGCGGGCGTCCTGGCCGGCGCGGAGGATCAGCACCCGCCGCCCGCCGAAGAGCGAGGGGCTGAGCATCTCGGCGATCTCGCCGACGGTGAGGCTGCCGGCCTGGTACTCCCGGACGTCCACGTTGGGGTCGACGGCGCGGGTGTCGGCGACGGCCTGGGAAACGGCGCGCGTGGCGAGCAGTTCCTCGTCGCCGAGGACGAGCAGAATGGAAGCGAGGCTGGCGGGGGTCACGCCGCCCATATTCGCACGCTCCGGAAGCACATCGTGCCTGCTCGCTGCCGCCGCGACGGCGGAGCCCGCACTCAGTGCAAATCCAGACATATAACTCGTTCCTTGCTTTATGCGGGCGAAGTAATGACCTTCCGGGTAGGTCGCGAAGCAGGTGCCGGCCGAAACGGGTCGGAGCAGCGCACGGGCGTACCTGCTAGCGGTGGCGGCCCGGTTCCACCCCTCGGGTCACCACCGCCAACTGTCCGTCGACGGTCACCACCGCCAGATCCCCCTCGGTGTCGGTCCGCAGCACGCGGGCACCGCCACGGGCCAGCCTCGACAGCACGGCCGGATTCGGATGCCCGTAGTGGTTGTCGACGCCGACCGGCACCAGCGCCACCGCCGGCCGGGTCGCGTCGAGGAAAGCCGGATCCTGGTAGGCGGACCCGTGGTGGGCCACCTTCAGCACGTCGACCCGGAGCGTTCCGGACGGTGTCCGGTCCAGCATCGCCCGCTGCTCCTCGGTCTCGGCGTCCCCCGCGAGCAGGATCCGCACCCCGTCCACCCGGGCGAGCAGCACCACCGAGTTGTTGTTCGGGTCGGACCGGGTGCCCCGGATCGGGTACGGCGGGCCGAGTAGGCCCAGCTCCACCCGGCCCTCCCGGAACGTCCATCCGTCACCGATCGGCACCACCGGTGCCCCGCCCACCGTTGCCGCGGACCGGACGAGTTCCCGCCCGGCCGCCGGCTCCGGCCAGCGCGGGGTCACCACCGCCGCCACCCGCCGTGACCGGAACACCCCGTCGACACCGGCGGTGTGGTCGGCATGGAAGTGACTGACCACGAGCAGCGACACCTGCCGTACGCCCAGCCGCCGCAGGCAGCCGTCGGCGGCGGCCGGATCGGGACCGGCGTCCACCACCACGGCCCGCCCCGGCGCGACCGGGAGCACGACCAGGTCACCCTGGCCGACCGCGCACACCGCGACCACCCAGCCCGCCGGTGGCCACCCGCTCGCCACCAGGCGGACCGGCAACGCGCCCAGCACGGCGGCTACCCCCACCACGGCGACCGTCCGCCGGACCACCGGCCGCCGGGCGGCCACCAGCAACGTCACGGTCAGCGCCGCCAGCAGCAGCCCTCCGGCGACCCCGCCCGGCCAGGGCAGCGTGCCCGCCGGCAGCCGTGCGCCGTACCGGGCGACGCTGACCAGCCACCACGCCGGCCAGCTCGCCAGCCAGGCGACGAACTCGGCAGCCGCCGGCCAGACCGGGGAGAGCACGGCGGCCACCACCCCGAGCACCGTGGCCGGCGCGATCGCCGGCACCGCGAGCAGGTTCGCCGGGACCGCCACCAGGCTGACCGTGCCGGAGAGCCCCGCGACCACCGGGCCGCAGGCGAGCTGGGCGGCGGCCGGCACGGCGAGCGCCTCGGCCAGACCGGCCGGTACGCCACGTCGACGCAGCCCGTCGCGCCACCGTGGGGCGAGCAGCAGCAGCCCGCCGGTGGCCAGGACGGAGAGGGCGAACCCGGGGTCACCGGCCAGCTCCGGGTCGACCAGCACGAGCACGGTGACGGCGGCGGCCAGGGCGGGCAGCGCGGCCCGGGACCGTCCGGCGGCGAGCGCGGCCAGTCCGATCGCGCCCATGGTGGCCGCCCGCACGACGCTCGGGGACGGGCGGACCAGGATGACGAAGCCGACCAGGGCGAGCCCACAGAGCACGACGGCCAGCCGGGGACCGGCCCGCGCCCAGCGGGCGAGCAGCAGCACCGCGCCCACCACGATCGCGACGTTGGACCCGGAGACGGCGTTCAGGTGGGTCATGCCGGTGGCCTGGAAGTCCTCCTCCACCGCCGGTGGCAGCCGGCTGGTGTCGCCGACCACCAGGCCGGGCAGCAGCCCACCCGGGTCGTCGGGCAGCGGGGCACAGGCCCGTTGCAGCCCGGCGCGGAGGGTGCCGGCGACCCGCTGCGCCCGGCTGGGCTCACCGTGCGGCGTCGGTGGGCCGCCGGCGGTGAGCACCGCCCCGGTCAGGTCCCCACCGCGCGGCTCGGCGAGTCGCCCCTCGACGGTCAGCCGCTGACCGGGCAGGAGCGGACGCCAGGCCGGGTCGGTGGCGAGCACCAGGACGCGGACCGGGGCGTCGATCCGTCGTCCGTCCGGCCCGGTCACGGTGACCAGGTCGGCCGGGACCAGCAGCATGGCCGGTCGACCGGCCGCGCCCCGGACGGGACGCGGATCGTCCCGGACGACCACATCCGCGGTGACCGGGGCACGGGTGTGGGTCAGGGCTCGGATGACGGCCGCGTCCCGGGCGGTCAACCGGGCACTGGTGGCCGCTCCGCCGCAGACCACGCCGAGCAACACGGCGACGGCGATCCACCCGTACCGCCGGGCGGGTTCGCGCGGTCGCCCGAGCCACCCGAGCAGGTGGGCGGCGAGCGTGCCGGCGAGCCCGGCCGCCACCACGGCCAGCAGCGCACCGGTCGGGGCGGAGAGGTGCAGTCCGGCGAGAGCGGTCAGCCAGGTCGCCACGGCAAGCCCGGCCAGCCGCAGGTCAGGGGCCGGATCGCCGGCCGGGTGCGTCGAGCCGGGTGCGGTGTCGTGGCGGGTCACACCGTCACCAGGTCCTTGAGCTGCTCGTAGCGAGCGTCCCCGATGCCCTCGACCTGGCGCAGGTCGCCGACCGACCGGAAACCACCCTGCCGGTCGCGGTGGTCGACGATCCGTTCAGCGAGCACCGGGCCGACCCCGGGCAGCGTGTCGAGCTGCGCCACGGTGGCCGTGTTCAGGTTGACCTTCCCGGCCGCCGCAGGCCCGGCCGGGCCGGGTGCCGCTCCGGCCGTGGGCGGACCGGCACCCGGCGGCGGGGTCACCCCGACGACGATCAGCTCGCCGTCGGTGACCCGGCGGGCCGGGTTGAGCAGGGCGACGTCCACGCCCGGCTGCGCGCCACCGGCCGCCTCGATCGCGTCGGCGACCCGGGCACCGGCGGGCAGCCGAACCAACCCGGGACGACGTACCCGGCCGGCGACCGCCACCACCAGCTCGGCCGCGCCGCTGCCCGACGGCGGCTCGGTGACGGCGTCGACAGGCGGCGCGGCCGACGCGGACGGCGCCGCCACCGGCTCGACCTGCGGCCGGGACCGCCACGCCCAGAGTCCGGCGCCGAGCACCACCACGGCCGCGACCACGGCGAGCACCCGCACGCCCCGCCGCCCCGGGTCGAAGGCTCCCGGACCGGGCAGCGGTGCCGGCGGCACCACGGCCGCTGTCGACGCGGCCGCATGGTCGGGTGACGTCGACCGGGACGGTCCGGGCCCGCTGGTGTCCTCCCGGGGCGGGTCGGCATCCCGCAGGGACGGACGGCCGACGCCCGGGGACGGGCGGGACGGTCGAGCCGGTGCGACGAACGGCTCGGCCACCCGGTCGCTGCGTACGGGAAGCAGCCGCCGCAGCCGCCGGCCCGCCTCGGTCTCCTGGTCGTCGGACACGGCGCGACGGTAGGCCGGCGGACCCCGGGAACGTGGCCCGCGCCGGGTCACCTGTGGACGGGCGAGCCACCTGTGGACAACGCCCTGATCATGCCCGGATGTGCTAGTGCCTCGGCCGCCGGTACACCACCACCGACGCCAGTCCCGGTCCGGCGTGGGCGGCGACCACCGCCCCCGCCTCGGTGAGGTACGTGTCGTACAGCCGCTCGCCGAGCCGGGCGCGCAACGCGTCGAGCAGCTGCTCGGCCCGTTGCGGGGCGGCCAGGTGGTGCACGGCCAGGTCCACCTGGTCGTCACCGGCCGCCTCGACGGCGAGCTCCACCAGGCGGGCCACCCCCCGGCTGGCGGTACGGACCTTGTCCCGCAGCACGATCGCCCCGTCGACCATGTGCATGATCGGCTTGACCGAGAGCGCCGTGCCGAGCAGCGCCTCGGCGGCGTTGATCCGGCCGCCCCGGCGCAGGAACTCCAACGTGTCGACGTAGAACAGGACGCGGGTGCGGTCCACCGCGGCCAGCGCCGCGTCGCGTACCCCGGCGAGGTCGGCGCCGCTCTCGGCAGCCCGGACGGCGGCGAGCACCGGGAATCCGATGCCCATCCCGGCGGACCGGCTGTCCACGACGGCGACCCGGTCGTCGAGGTCGGCGGCGGCGCGGGCCCCCTCGACGGTGCCGGAGAGTTCGGCGGAGAGGTGCACGGAGACCACCCCGTCGGCCCCCTCGTCCAGCAGCCGGCGGTACGTCCGCCCGAACTGCTCGGGAGCCGGCCGGGACGTGCTCACCGACACCCGGCGCGCGCCGAGCGCCCGGGTGGCGTCGTCGGGGCGGGTCTCGACCCCTTCCAGGCCCTCCGCGCCGTTGAGCACGACGGTCAGCGGCACCACGGTCAGCCGGTGCGTGCGCACCAGCTCGGGTGGGAGGTAGGCGGTGGAGTCGGTGACGACCGCGACGGGCATGCCCGCACGCTAGTCGAAGTCGGGGCGGGTCGCCGACCTCCCGTCGGCCGGACCGGCTCCGTCAGCATCGCGCCGGCCGGGGCGGGTCGTCGACCTCCCGTCGGCCGGGGCGGTCCGGCCCGGCCGACGGTGCGGGTCAGACCGCCTCGGTGGACGCGGAAAAGCCCGGCCCGGCGCTGCCGGCCCCGGCGGGGACGCCGACGGCCGGCGCCCCGACGTTGTGGGCCCGAAGCTGCCAGCCCCGGACCTCGTCGTGCCGCAGCTCGGTCCAGTGGCAGTTGGCCAGGGAGATGACGGTGGCCAGCACGTCCTGGCCCCAGCCGAGCAGGTGGCCGCAGCCCTGCCGGGCCCCGCCACCGTGGGTGGCGACCACCACGGTGCCACCGAGTACGGCGTCGACGGCGGCCTGGAAACCGGTGCCGACCCGCTTGCCGAGGTCGTCGAGGCTCTCCAGCCCCGCGCCGGGATCGGGGTCCCCGGAGCGCCAGCGGGCGTACTCGGCGGGGAACCGCCTCGTCACCTCGTCGATCAGCAGCCCCTGCCACTGCCCGAAGTGGCGTTCCCGCAGGCGCGGGTCGGTGTGGACCGGCAGCCCGGTGAGCGCGGCCAGCGCGGTCGCGGTGTCCGCCGCGCGGCTCAGGTCGCTGGAGACGATCGCGTCCGGACGGAGTGCGGCGAGCAGCGGCGCGGCGGCCAGCGCCTGCTCGCGACCCCGCTCGTTGAGGGGCACGTCGGTCTGCCCCTGCACCCGCCGGGCGTTGTTCCAGTCGGTGTTGCCGTGCCGCCAGACGATCAGTCGGGTCATTCGGCGGGGGCCGAGGATCCGGCGGTGGCGTCGGCCTCGACCAGGTCCCGGTCGACGAACGGGACGGTCGGGCAGTCCTTCCAGAGCCGGTCGAGGGCGTAGAACTCGCGCTCCTCGGTGTGCTGGACGTGGACCACGATGTCGACGTAGTCGAGCAGCACCCAGCGTCCGCCCCGCTCGCCCTCCCGCCGGACCGGCTTCGCCTTCTCCGGCAGTTCCAGCAGGCGTTCCTCGATCGCGTCCACGATGGCGAGCACCTGACGCTCGTTCGGGGCCGAGGCGAGCAGGAAGGCGTCGGTGATGGCGAGCTGGTCGCCCACGTCGATGATGACGATGTCCTGCGCCTTCTTGTCGGCTGCGGCCTGGGCGGCCGTGGTCGCCAGCTCGTGGGCGCGGTCGGAAACTGTCACCGTTCTCCTTCGATCAACCGTGCGATTCTCCTAGCGTCTCACACGTGGCGCGGGAGTGACGCGTGAGTTCCGGTCGACTACCGGACTTGTCGGGACGAATCAGACGGCTAGTGGTCCTGGTAGAGGCCCCGCTTGGCGATGTACTGCACCACACCGTCGGGAACCAGATACCAGACCGGTTCGCCCCGGGCCACCCTCGCCCGGCAGTCGGTCGACGAGATCGCCATCGCCGGCACCTGCACCAGGCTCACCGTGGCGGCGGGCAGGTGCGCGTCGGAGAGTTCGAACCCCGGCCGGGTGACGGCGATGAAGTGGGCCAGCTCGAAGATCTCGTCCAGGTCCTTCCAGGAGAGGATCCGGGCCAGCGCGTCCGCTCCGGTGATGAAGTAGAGCTGCACCTTCGGGCCGTACTCGGCGTGCAGGTCGCGCAGCGTGTCGACGGTGTAGGTGGGGCCGCCCCGGTCGATGTCGACCCGGCTGACCTGGAAGCGGGGGTTGGAGGCGGTGGCGACCACCGTCATCAGGTAACGGTCCTCGGCCGGGCTGACCGCCTCCTCGGCCTTCTGCCACGGCTGCCCGGTGGGGACGAAGACCACCTCGTCCAGCCCGAACCGGTCGGCGACCTCACTGGCTGCGACGAGGTGGCCGTGGTGGATCGGGTCGAAGGTGCCCCCCATGATCCCGATCCGCCGGATGTCTTCCTCCATCCGGAGATCGTATGCCCGCCGGGAGGCGGCTGACCTGCCCTGCTCTGCGGGTGCGGCAGCGGTCACAGCGACCGCCGCCGCTCACCCCAGGTCGGCCGGGTCGGTGTTCGCGCCGCAGAGCACCACGGCGACCCGTTCCCCCGGCTCCGGACGGTAGGCGCCCGCGGTCAGCGCCGCCAGGGCCGCCGCCGCGCCGTGCTCCACCACCAGCCGGTGGCGGTCCCACAGCCAGCGGCGTGCCGCCACCAGGTCGTCGTCGCCGACCAGCAGGGACCGGACGCCGCAGTCGACCGCCACGTCGAAGGCGATCCGGCCGAGCCGGCGCGCGCCGAGCGAGTCGGCGGCCACCCCGGACACCGGGACGTCCGTCGGTCGTCGGGCCGCCAGGGCGGCGTGCAGGGTGGGCGCGCCGGCCGGCTCCACCCCGACCACCCGGGCCAGCCCGTCGAGGGCGGCGGCCACCCCGGCCATCAGGCCACCGCCGCCCACGGCCACCAGCACGGTGTCCACCCCGCCGGTCTGCTCCCACAACTCCACCCCGAGGGTGCCGGCCCCCGCCACCATGGCCGGCTGGTCGTACGCGTGGCAGAACGCGGCCCCGGTCTCGGCGGCGCGGGCGGTGGCGGCCTGGTACGCCTCGGCGTACTCCCGCCCGACCTGCACCACGGTCGCGCCGAGGGCGTGCAACCGGCGGACCTTCGCCGGCGCGGAGATGGTCGGCACGAAGATCTCCGCCGGTACCCCGAGCCGGGCGGCGGCGTACGCCACCGCGACCCCGGCGTTGCCCCCGGACGCGGTGACCACCCCGGCGGCGGTCAGTTCGCCGTCCTCGGCGGCCGACCGGATCCGGTTGACCGCGCCCCGGGCCTTGAAGGTGCCGGTCTGCTGGAGCTGTTCGAGCTTGAACCAGAGCGCGCCGACCGCGTCCCGCGTGTCCCCGACCGCCTCCGCCGGGTCGACGGCGAGCACCGGCGTGCATCGCACGTACCCGGCGATCCGGCCGGCGGCGGCGTCCACGTCGGCCCGGGTGACAGCGGGATCTCCGTCGGACCGCGCGCCGGCACCGTCGGACGGTGCCGGCGGCGGTCCCGCCGGTCGGGTCATGCCGCCACGACGCGGGCCGTCCGGGCCACCAGGGCCCGCCGCAGATCGTCGTCGGCGTCGGTGACCACCCGGCGCAGGCCGGGGGTGAGGTCCGCACGTTCCAGCAGCGCCGAGGCCAGGTCCCGGGTCGACGCCGCGACGGCGTAGCGGGGGTAGGCCAGCTTCGCGACCTGCTCGGCCACCCACGGGGTACGCAGCGTCGCCGCCGCCGGCATCTCGGCGAAGTACCGTGTCACGTACGGATCGGTCAGTTCGGCCTGCTCCGGCTGCCAGAAGCTTCCGGCTGCCGCCTCGACCAGCCGGTTCGACAGGCCGGTGTCCCGGGTGACGATCTCCCAGGCCCGCCGCTTGGCCTCCGGGTCGGGCAGCGCGGCCCGGCACCCGGCCGCCTCCACCGCACCGGTCGCGCTCGGATCGGCGGTCGCCTCGGCGGCGATCTCCGCCTCGCCGGCCGCGCCGAGCACCACCAGCCGGCGCAGCAGCGACCAGCGCAGGTCGGCGTCGACGGTCAGCCCGTCGGGCACTCCGGAGCCGGCCAGCCAGCCGCCGAGCAGCGCGGTGTCGGTGCTGGACGCGATCAGCCCCTGGGCTGCGGCGAGTTGGAGCGAGCCACCGGCCGGCGCGGCGGCCAGCAGTCGCCGGCAGGCCCCGGTCACCTCGACCAGGGCCGCGTCCCGGGCCGCCGGTTCGAGGTACCGGTCGATCAGTGGCCGGATCAGCGCCAGCACGTCCTCGACGATGATCACCTCGGTCTCGGCGGGGAGCGCCGCCGAGATCAGCTCGACCACGGCCGTCACCGGCCGTTCCCCGTCGATCGCCGCGTGCAGCGACTCGCCCCAGAGCAACGCCCGGGCCAACGGGTCGGCCAGACCCGGCAGCACCAGCGGCACGGTGTCCGCCGAGGCCGGGTCGAGGCGCACCTTGGCGAAGGTCAGATCGCCGTCGTTGGGCAGCAGCAGTCGGGCCGCAGGCTCACCGGCCAGCTCGGGCAGGACGGTGCGGCCCCCGTCGGTGTCCGGGTCGAGGTCGACCTCCCGCCGCTGGACCGTGCCGTCGGCCGAGTAGACCCCGACCCCGATCCGGTGCGGACGCAGCACCGGGTGGGTCTCCGGGGCGGTCTGGGTGATCGCCACCTCGGTGTACCGGCCGTCGGCGTCCAGGCTCACCTCGGCCCGCAGGGTGTTCACCTGCGGGCGGCGCAGCCAGCGCTCCGCCCAGGCGTCGAGGTCCCGCCCGCTGGCGGCGCTCAGGCTGGCCAGCAGGTCGGCAAGGGTGGCGTTGCCGAACCGGTGCGCGGCGAAGTGCGCGTTCAGGCCGGCGAGGAACGCCTCGTCGCCGAGCCAGGCGACGAGTTGCCGCAGGACGCTGGCGCCCTTGGCGTACGAGATGCCGTCGAAGTTGAGCAGGCCCTCGGCGGCGTCGGCGACCTCCTCCGGGGCGACCGGGTGGGTCGAGGGGCGCTGGTCGGCGGCGTACCCCCAGGCCTTGCGCCGCAGTGCGAAGGTGGTCCACGCCCGGTCGAAGCGGGTGGCCTCGGCGGTGACCCGGACCCCGAGGTACTCGGCGAAGGACTCGTTCAGCCACAGGTCGTCCCACCAGCGCATGGTGACCAGGTCACCGAACCACATGTGGGCCATCTCGTGGGCGATCGTGGTGGCGCGCAGCTCGCGCTGCGAGTCGGTGACCGCCGACCGGAAGACGTAGTCGTCGCGGATGGTGACCAGGCCCGGATTCTCCATGGCGCCGGCGTTGAACTCCGGCACGAACGCCTGGTCGTACTTCCCGAACGGGTAACGCTCGGCGAAGAGCTCGTGGAACCGGTCGAAGCACTGCCGGGTGACGGTGAAGATCTCCTCGGCGTCGGCGTCCAGGTGCACGGCGAGGGAGCGCCGGCAGTACAGGCCGAGCGGGATGCCGTCATGCTCGGTCCGCCGGACGTGGTAGGGCCCGGCGATCAGGCTGAAGAAGTACGTGGCCAGCGGCGCGGTCGGGGCGAACTCCCAGCGTCCGGGCCGGGGCGTGGCGGCGATCGGCCCGTTGGCGGCGACCGTCCACTCCGGTGGCGCGGTGACCGAGAGGGTCACCGGGGCCTTCAGGTCGGGCTGGTCGAAGGCGGCGAAGATGCGCTGCACGTCGTCCAGGAAGGACATGGCGTAGAGATAGGTCTCGCCGTCGACCGGGTCGACGAACCGGTGCATGCCCTCACCGGTGTTCGAGTACGCCATCTGCGCCTCGACGGTCAGCGTGTTCGCGGCGGCCAGGCCGGTCAGCGGCAGGCGGTCGTCGACCAGCAGCCCCGGGTCGAGGTCTCGGTCGTTGAGGCGGACCCCGACCAGTTGGGCGGGTTTGACCTCGACGAAGGTCTCCGCTCCGGGGGTGGCCCGGAAGGTGATGGTGACGTGGGAGTGGAAGCGGTCACCGTCGCCGGTCAGGTCAAGGTCCACCTGATAGGACTCGACGGTAATCGACGCGCCACGCGCAGTCGCCTCTACACGGCTCAGGCTCGGCATCCGCTTATCCTGCCCGATGAGGGAACGGACAGCGTTCCCATTACTCCCGGCACTGGAGGAAGCAACAATGGGTCAGCACCCCAAGGGCGATTTCGACCTGTCGCGGGCCGTCTGGCAGCGCGCCGAGGGGGACACCTCCGACAGCGCGGTCGAGGTCGCCTTCGTCGACGACCTGATCGGCATGCGCAACTCGGCCGAGCCGGACGGCCCGGTCCTGGTCTTCACCCAGGCCGAGTGGGACGCCTTCGTCGCCGGCGCGCAGGACGGCGAGTTCGACCTGGACTGACACCGGCTGCCGCGACCAGGCGCTCGACGACCGGCGACGTGGGAGCCCGGCACCCGGGACACCCACGTCGACCCGGTCCGGCCCCGGTCAACCGTCGCCGTCGCCCCAGCCGAGGCCACCGAGACCGGGGCCGTGATGGAAGCCGGGATGGCCGGTCACGTCGGCGCAGCGCTCCCCGTCCGGGCCGGCCGCCCCGCAGAACAGCGGCTCCGCCCGGTGCCAGGCACCGGCCGGTGAGCAGGCGGCGCCGCCGAGCGCCACCTCGGGACGGAGCAGGCTGAGCGCCTCGGCGTACTCCACCGCCCGCTCGCGCGCCTCGGTCAGGTGCGTCGCCTCGAAAAGGAGATGCGCGGTGTAGAGCCGGGGCGGTGGCGGAAGCCGCCGCCCATCCCGCCGCCCGTCCACCCGCCACCGGGGTGACCTGTTGTCCCTCATGCCGTTCCCTCCCCGTCATCGGCGCTCCCGGTCGGTCCGCGCCCCGCTCCGACACCTGCCGTCAGACCACGCCACACTCCGACACCCGCCGTCGGACCACGCCGGCCCCGACACCCGCCACCGCTCCGACACCCGTCGTCGGACCGTGCCGCCGGTCCCGTCCAGCCAAGCAGGACCGGGCCCCACGGGGAGGAGCCAGCGGTCCCGGTTGCGGCTGGCCCACATCTCGCCGGCCGGGGAATCATCCGCGCCGCCCCGGGTAGACGCAGCCCGGCCGGTGGCCCTCGCCGGCCGGCCGGCACCGCGTGCGGCGCGCCGGCCCCGCCGCACCCGCGTCGGAGGCGAGTTGTCCCGCATACCCACCGACCAGTGCCCGGAGAGCACCCTGGCCCTCCTGCGGGACGGCTACCGGTTCGTCACCGACCGCTGCGAGCGGTTGGGTAGCGACGTCTTCCAGACCCGATTGCTACTGCGCCGCACCATCTGCCTGCGCGGTCGGGGCGGCGCGGAGCTGTTCTACGACGAGGAGCTGTTGCAGCGGGCCGGAGCCGCGCCGAACAGGGTGCGGCGCACCCTGTTCGGGTCCGGCGGCGTGCAGGGCCTCGACGGGACCGCCCATCGGGAACGCAAGGCGATGCTGATGTCGGTGCTGAACCCGGAGGCCGTCCGCCGGCTCGGGCAACTCTTCGCCGACGAGTGGCGGGCCCGGATCCCGGTCTGGGAGCGGGCCGGACGGGTGGTCCTGTACGACGAGGTCGGCCACCTGCTCACCCGGGCGGTCTGCGCCTGGGCGGGGGTGCCGCTCGCCGACCGCGACGTGGCCCGCCGTACCCGCGACCTGCACCGCATGATCGAGGCGCCGGCGGCCCTCGGGCCCCG
This sequence comes from Micromonospora sp. NPDC050187, assembly GCF_044459745.1. Taxonomy (NCBI): domain Bacteria; kingdom Bacillati; phylum Actinomycetota; class Actinomycetes; order Micromonosporales; family Micromonosporaceae; genus Micromonospora; species Micromonospora sp. NPDC050187. Next base: position 31,629 of record NZ_JBITJH010000025.1, on the reverse strand, counting down.
GCACTGGCAGGGACGCTGGGCGCGGCTCCGGTCCGAACACTGGCTCGGCGGAGTCGTGGACCGGGAACGGGTCGGCCTGCTGCCCGCCCCCGAGGGCAGCGCGCTGCGGGTCGTCGCCGAGCACCGCGACGCCCGGGACGAGTTGCTCCCCCGGCGGATCGCCGTGGTCGCCCTGCTCAACATCCTGCGGCCGACCGTGGCGGTCGACCGGTTCGTGGTGTTCGCCGCGCTCGCCCTGCACGAGCACCCCGGGTGGCGGGAGCGGGTCCGCGCCGGAACGGCCGAGACGGAACAGTTCGTCCAGGAGGTACGCCGGTTCTACCCGTTCTTCCCGCTGGCCGCCGCCCGGGTCCGCCGTTCCTTCGACTGGCGGGGGCACCACTTCCCGCGCGGCCGGCGGGTGCTGCTCGACCTGTACGGCACCAACCACCACCCGGATCTCTGGCCCGAACCGGGCCGATTCCGGCCGGAACGGTTCGCCGGCTGGCCCGGCGACCCGTACGCGCTCGTTCCTCAGGGCGGTGGGGACCACTGGACCGGGCACCGCTGCGCCGGGGAGTGGCTCACCATCGAGCTGATGAAGCAGGCGGTGACCCTGCTGACCTCGGCGATGCGCTACGACGTGCCCACCCAGAACCTGACGCTCAGCCTGCGCCGGATACCGGCCCTGCCGGCGAACCGGTTCGTGCTCGACGGTGTGCGTCGTACCGCCTGAACCGGCCGCCGGGGGCGACGCCCGCCGGTCCGGTGCCGACCCGACGGCCGGCACCGGACGGGCTCACGCCTGCGGGTGCAGCACGGTGCGCAGGCAGGCGTCCTGCTTCTTCTCGAAGATCTCGTAGCCGCGCACCCCGTCGGCCAAGGGCATCGGGTGGGTGGCCAGGTAGCCGGGGTCCATCTCCCCGGCGGCGATCCGGTCGAGCAGCATGGGGATGTACCGCTGGGCGTGCATCTGCCCCATCCGCAGCACCAGCGCCTTGTTCATTGCCGCGCCGAGCGGGAACTTGTCCACGAAGCCGCCGTAGACGCCGACGATGCTGACCGTGCCGCCCTTGCGGCAGGCCATGATCGCCTGCCGGACCGAGGTGGGTCGGTCGGTCTGCGCGCGGGTGGCCTGCTTAGCCCGGTCGTACGCGTACGCCGGACCGACGTCGTGGGCCTCCATGCCGACCGCCTCGATGCAGGCGTCCGGGCCGCGCCCGGCGGTCATCTCCCGCAGCGCCTCCAGCACGTCCGTCTCGGCGTAGTTGACGGTCTCCACGCCGAGCCGGTCGGCGGCGGTGGCGAGCCGTTCGGGCAGCCGGTCGACCATGATGACCCGTTCGGCGCCGAGTAGCTGCGCGGCGCGGGCGGCCATCTGCCCGACCCCGCCGGCCCCCCAGACGGCGACCACCTCGCCGCCGGTCAGGTGGCAGAAGTCGGCGGCCATCCAGCCGGTCGGCATCGCGTCGGAGGCGAAGACCACCGAGTCGTCCGGCACCCCGTCCGGGACCTTGAACGCCCCGATGTCGCCGAACGGGACGCGGACGTACTCGGCGTGGCTGCCGGAGTAGCCACCGGCCGCGTGCGAGTACCCGATGATGCCCGCCGGGGAGTGCCCCCAGAGCTTCTCGGTGATGACCGGCTGTGGGTTCGAGTTGTCGCAGAGCGAGTACTGCTCGGTGCGGCAGTACCAGCAGCCGCCGCAGGCGACCACGGAACCGACCACCACCCGGTCGCCGACCCGGAGCCGCCGGACGTCGGGACCGGTCTCCACCACCTCGCCGGTGAACTCGTGGCCCAGGACGTCGCCCTCCTGCATCGCCGGGAGGTATCCGTTGATCAGGTGCAGGTCCGAGCCGCAGACACTGCTGGCCCTGACCTTGACGACGATGTCCCCCGCCGCGCGGATCCGCGGTTCCGGCACGTCGCGGACGGCCAGTTTGCCGACGCCTTCCCAGCAGAGAGCCTTCACGGCCGGCCTCCCGCCGTCAGCCTGTCGCGGACCACGTCGGTCACCCGTTCCCGCGCCGGGCTCCGCCCGGACGGGTCGCGGTGCGTGTCGACGACCTGGCCACACTCGATGAGCGACTTCACCCGGCGCAGGGTGGTCCGCAGACGCACGTCCGGATCGTCGCCCCGGGCCAGTCCCAGCGCCCGACGCAGCGGGCCGGCCGAGCGGTAGCGCAGCTCGGCACGGATCTCGGTGCCCCGTCCTTCGGGGGCGGCCACCAGGTCGACGTGCCCCTCCTGGGACACCGGGCCGTCGGTCACCTCCCAGCGCAGCCGTCCCGGACCGGCCACGGTCACGTCCGCCCGCCACTCGGCGCCGCCGTCGCCGGAGGGGTCGCGGGCCACGCACCGCCACCGGTTCGGGCCGAGCTGTTCCAGGGCCGCCCACTCGTCGAGGGCCCGGTCGAGCCGTTCCCGGTCGGTCCAGAAGCCCACGACGGCCTCGACCGGCCGGTCCACCGTGACCCCCCGGCGCACCACGTACCAGCCGTTGACCTTCTCCGGTTGCCGTCGGTGTCGTCGGACGGCCACCGCGCGACCGACGCCGACCGCCCCGCCGGTGGCGACGACGGCGCCGAGCAGCGTCCACCTCGTCCTGTTGCTGGTCATCAACGTCTCCTCCAACCGGGCGTCCAGGGATGGATCGTCCGTGTCCCCGCGCTACCCGGTCAGGTGGCGTCGAAACGGCCCGTCCGCCGGCGACCCGCGCGGGCCGGACCGGGGAGATCGCCGCGCCCCACCGGCACCCGCCCCGCCGCGCACGTTTGGTGATCCGGATTGCGGGCACCTGCCCGGGGCAACCGCCCACCGTCGTCCGGGTTGCCCGCCCGGACGCGCCGCCGCCCGGACACCCGACCGGGTCGCACCGTCGCCCGGGAGTGCCGTTGTCCTTCGACGCCAGCGAGTACGGTCGGCAGGTCGCGGACGTCTACGACGAGGCGTACGCCCACCTCACCGCCGACGACGCGGTGGACCGGCTGGTCACGCTCGCCGAGGGCGGCCCGGTCTGTGAGTTCGGCATCGGCACCGGACGGCTCGCGCTCCCCCTGGTACGGCACGGGCTGACCGTGGCCGGCGTCGAGGGATCCCCGGCGATGGTCGCCGGCCTGCGCGCCAAGCCCGACGGCGACCGGATCGAGGTGGCCGTGGGGGACTTCTCCACCGTCCGCGTAGCCGGTGAGTTCGCGCTGGTGCTGTTGGCCTTCAACACGATCTTCGCGCTGCCCGACCAGGCCGCCCAGGTCGCCTGCTTCCGCAACGCCGCCGCGCACCTGCGGCCCGGCGGGAGGTTCGTGGTCGAGGCGTGGGTGCCCGACCCGGGCGCGTTCCGGGCCGGCACGGCCCTGCGACCGGTCCGGGTCGCCGAGGACGAGGTGCTGCTGGAGGCGGCCGTCCTGCACCCGGCGGAACAGCGGATGACCACGACCAAGCTACGGATCACGGACTCCGGGATCCGCCTGCTGCCGGCCAACCACCGCTACGCCTGGCCGGCGGAACTGGACCTCATGGCGGAGCTGGCCGGCATGCGCCGGGAACACCGCTGGGCGGACTGGGCGGACCGGCCGTTCACCGACGAGAGCCGACAGCACGTCTCGGTCTACCGACGGGGGGAGGCGTGAGCGCCCCGCCCCGCCCGGCCCGGCGTCCCGCGACCACGGCCACCCGGCTGCCGCTGTCGTACGTGCTGCCACTGCGCTGGTCCGACGACACCGGACTGGCCGAGCTGACCGGGTACCTGCGACGGCTCGCCGCACGGGTCGAGGTGACCGTCGTCGACGGCTCCCCACCGGAGGTCTTCGCCCGGCACGCCGCGCTCTGGCGTGGCCTGGTGCGGCACGTCCCGCCCGATCCGGCGCTGCGCGGCGCGAACGGAAAGGTGCTCGGGGTGCTCACCGGCGTCCGCCTGGCCGGACACGAGCACGTGGTGATCGCCGACGACGACGTCCGGTACGACGACGCGGGGCTGCGCGCCGTGCACCGGCTGCTGGACCGGGTGGACCTTATCCGCCCGCAGAACTACTTCGACCCGATGCCCTGGCACGCGTACTGGGACACCGGCCGGATCCTGCTCAACCGGGCGTGCGGCGCGGACTACCCGGGCACCCTGGCCGTGCGTCGGAGCACCTTCCTCGCGATGGGCGGCTACGACCCGGACGTGCTCTTCGAGAACCTGGAGCTGATCCGCACCGTGCGGGCGTACGGCGGTACCGAGGCGGCTCCGGCCGGGCTCTACGTCCGCCGGCTGCCCCCGGCCACCCGGCACTTCCTCGGTCAACGGGTCCGGCAGGCGTACGACGACCTGGCCCAGCCGGTGCGGCTGGCGACCTTCCTCGCGGTGCTGCCGGCCGTCGGCGCGGCCGTCGTCGCGCGTCGGCCCGGCCCGGTCCTCGGCGCGCTGGCGGCCACGGTGGCGCTGGCCGAGACGGGCCGCCGTCGGGCCGGTGGCGCCCGGATCTTTCCACCGGCGACCGCGCTGACCGCGCCGCTCTGGGTGCTCGAACGCGCCACCTGTTCCTGGCTGGCGCTGGGACAGCGGGTGCTCTTCGGCGGCGTGCGCTACGCCGGCACCCGCCTCCGGCTCGCCGCCAACTCGCCCCGCGCCCTGCGGGCCCACGCCCACCCCGGCCCACTCCCCTCCCCGTCCCATCTGACCCGAGCCCCGGCCTGCTGGGGTGGTTGCAGGGGCCCCCTGCTCGGCAAAAAGCGGTAACAAGGGACCCCTGCTACCAACCACGTGCGGGTCAGCGGACCGGTGCGCACGCAACGGCTCGCGGCCACCCCCGGCGGGTGGTGCCGGGGGTGGCCGCGAGTCGCGGCGTACGGGTCCGTACGGCTGGTCAGTGCCGCACCTGTTCGCGCGCGTGCTGAGCCTGGTCCCGTACGTCGTACGCGGCGGACCGGGTGTCGTCCTTGACCGTCTGCACGGCCTCCTGGGCGGTCGACTTCACCGACTCGGTGGCGTGCTGCGCCGGCTCACGCAGCTGCTCCTTCATCTCGCCGGCGACCTCGCCCAGCTTGTCGGTGACCAGGTGGGAGTGCTCGCGGGCCTTCTCCTTGACCTGGGTGGCGGCCCGCTGCTCCCGATCGGTGGCGGGCAGCAGCGACGACGCCAGCCAGCCCACGCCGAAGGCGATCAGGCCGGCGGCGAGCGGGTTCCCCTGGGACTTGCGCCGCAGCGTCTGCGGCGCCTGGTGCGCCGCGTCCCCCACGGAGGAGGCGGCGGAGTGCGCCGCGCCGCTGACCGAGGAGGCGGCCGAGTGCGCGGCGTGGCCGACGCTGGACGCCGCCGAGGAGGCGCGGTCGCCGACCGAGTGGGCAGCGTGCCCGCCGGCGTGGCCGAGGTCCGACGCGGTTCCCATCACCTTGTCCCTCACATTCTGCAGGGCGCCACGCGCCCGCTGCTTACGGTCGTCAACGATGCGGCTCGGGCTGACCTTGTACGCCAACGCGTCCACATCGGAGCTCAGGTTGTTGCGGGTGGCTTCGATCTCGCGGCGGATCTGGTCGGGATCGGTGCTCATCGGGTGACTCCCTCCGGGTGGGGCTTCAGGGCGTCCGGGATCCGGTGCACCGTGTCGTTGGTGCGCTTGAGCCCCCGGACGCGCTCGGCGTTCTTCTTGCCCATCGAGTAGAGGACGGCGGCGGCCACGCCCCAGAGGACGGCGACGATCAGTGCCGCCCAGCCGGCGTCCATCACGTTCGACAGCCCGGCCCAGAGGGCGATCGAGAGGAACAGCGCCACCATGTAGCCGCCGAAGCCGGCTCCCCCGAAGAATCCGGCGGCCTTGCCGGCCTTCTTCCCCTCCTCACGGATCTCGGCCTTGGCCAGCTCCACCTCCTGCCGCATGAGCGTGGAGAGGTCGGTGGTGACCTGCCGCATCAGGTCGCCGACGGAACGCCCGGTGACCTCCTCGGCGGTGTGCGGGTGAGAGTGCCCGTTCAGGTTCGTGTGCTGCCCGTTGAGGTTCGTGGTGGGCTGGTACGCGGGGTCGTACCCCTGGTGCGTCGGCATGCTCACGCCGCCGTCTCCTTTCCGTACGCGCCGGTCGTCCGCACCCGCAGGCGGGCGCACCGGCTGGTCAGCGGCTTCACGGACGGGTGACCCCGCTCGACGGGACGCCCGGCAGCGGGTCGGTCTGGTCGACCGGCGGCAGCGGGTGGCCGGTGCCGGTCGGCGGCAGCGACTCGGCGTAGCCACCGGGGGTCTGGGCGACGTAACCGCCGCCGGGCGGCGTGGCGTAGCCACCCGGACGCGGGGGCTGGGTGTAGCCGCCGGCCTGCGGGTCGGCGTAGCCCGGGTCGGGCGTCGCGTACGCGGCCTCCGTCGGCAGCACCGCCGTACGGTCCGGGTCCGCGAGCGGCTGGTACGTACCCGGCTGCTGGTCGTCGCCGGTGGCGGCGATGTTCCTGGTCAGCCTGCCGGCGAGGACGCCGAGCAGGGCCGCGCCCACCAGGAAGGTGCCGGGGTTGCGGCGGGCGTAGTCGCGCACCTCGTGCATCAGGTCGCCCGGCTGGCGCTCGTCGAGCCAGCCGGCGACGCCGTGCACCCGGTCGGCGGCCTGGTGGGCCAGTTCGGTCACCGGGCCGCCCTGCCCGCCCTGCTGCGCCATGGAGCGCATCTCCTCGGCCAGCGACCGCAGCCCGCTGGCGGCACGTCGCTGCTGGTCGGCGGCCTGGTTGGCGAGCTGACTGCGGGTCTCGCCGTAGACGTTGCGGGCCTGCCGGGTGGCCTCACCGATGACCTCCCGGCCCTGATCCTTGGCCGTCTGGGCGACCGCGCCACCCGCGTGGGCGGCCTCCGCGCCGACCTGCTTGGCCTGCTCACGCACGCCGTTGTCCGAGGTGGACGGGCCGTTGTGCGACTCGTAGGTAGCAGTGTGCGAGCCGTACGAGCCGGTCGGCTCGTAGCCGTAGGCGGTACCGTTCGAGGACGTGGTTGCCGGATCGTAAGTCATGGTTTGCCTTCCGTCCGCTGGAGAAACTCGTCGCGGTTGAACTGGGGGGATGTCGCCGGCTCTCTCGTCGGCTGACTATTGACCTACCCCCAGCTCACGGGTCCATGCCTGTTTTCTTTCCGGTCCGTCCACACCCGGCATGACGCCGATCGCAGACCATGCGCGCCGCCGGCACCCCCCACGACAACGCCGCCGACGCACCGGTGGCGGCGGAGGCGACGCAGGCGGAGGCGGGTCAGGCGGCCAGCGGGAGCCGCTTGGCGAAGCAGACGCTGTACGGGTTGTCGACGTACTCGCCGTACACCGGGATCGGGGCGTACCCGCAGGAGGTGTAGAGGGCGATCGCGGCCGGCAGGTAGCTGCCGGTCTCCAGGCAGACGGTGTGGCGCCCCTGTTGGAAGGCCAGTTCTTCGAGGGCGACCAGCAACTGCCGGCCGATGCCCCTCCCCCGGAACGCCGGGCGGACGTACATCCGTTTGATCTCGCCGGTGCCGCTGTCCAGGGCCTGCACCCCGCCGCAGGCCACCGCCCGCTCGTTGAGCACGACCGCCAGGTAGTGGATATCGTCCCGGGCCACGGTGGCCTGCCCGGCCAGTCCCCCGTCGGCTTCCCGCAGCTCCCGCTGCTGCGCCGTGACCAGGGCGGCGATCTCGGGGTCGCTGGCCGGGCGCGTCTCGATCCGCATCCCGCCACGGTAGGTCGGCCGGATTTCCCCCAGGTTTCCGCCGGTCGACCCGGTCACGGAGCGCAGCCGGCTATTCGGCGTCGTCGCCCGCGTCGTCCCCGGCCTCGACCTCAACCCCGACCCTGGCTCCGGCTCCGGTCTCAACCCCGGCCCCGGCCTCGATCTCGTCCGCCGGGCGCTGCCGGCGGGCCTTGCGCGCGGCGAGCCGGTCGGCCGCCGAGAGCCGGGTCGACTTCTCCTCCAGCCGCACGTCGGTGCCCCGGTTGCCGGGGACGAAGTCGACCCCGGCGTAGAGGGTGGGCTGCCAGTCGAACTCGCGCTCCCCGATCCGCACCAGGTCGCCGGGCTGCGCGCCGGCCTTGGCCAGCTTCTCCTCGACGCCGAGTCGGGCCAGCCGGTCGGCGAGGTAGCCGACCGCCTCGTCGTTGTCGAAGTTCGTCTGCCGCACCCAGCGCTCGGGGCGGGTGCCGCGCACCACGTACGAGCCGTCGGACTGCGCCTCGATGGTGAAGCCGGCGTCGTCGACCGCGGTCGGCCGGATGACGATCCGGGTCGGCTCGGCCGGCGGTGCGGCCTGCCGGGCCTGGTCGACCAGCTCCGCCATCGCGTACGTCAGCTCCCGCAGCCCCTCCCGGGTCGCTGCGGAGACCTCGAAGATCGGCCAGCCACGGGCCTCCAGGTCGGGCCGGACGATCTCGGCGAGGTCCCGTCCGTCCGGCACGTCGACCTTGTTCAGCACGATCAGTCGGGGCCGGTCCTCCAGCCCTCCGTACGCGGTCAGCTCCGCCTCGATGGTGTCGATGTCGGCGGCCGGATCCCGACCCGGCTCCAGGGTGGCGGTGTCGATCACGTGCACCAGCACCGAACAGCGCTCGATGTGCCGGAGGAACTCCAGCCCCAGTCCCTTGCCGGTGGCCGCGCCGGGAATCAGGCCCGGCACGTCGGCGACGGTGAAGGTGCGCTCGCCGGCCTGGACCACGCCGAGGTTGGGCACCAGCGTGGTGAACGGGTAGTCGGCGATCTTCGGCTTGGCTGCGGAGATCACCGAGATCAGCGACGACTTGCCGGCCGACGGGAAGCCGACCAGCCCGACGTCGGCGACGCTCTTCAGCTCCAGGACGACGTCGAGCTGGTCGCCGGGCTCGCCCAGTTCGGCGAAGCCGGGTGCCTTGCGCCGGGCGTTGGCCAGCGAGGCGTTGCCCCGGCCGCCCCGGCCGCCCCGGGCCGCCTCGAAGGTGGTGCCCGCACCGACCAGGTCGGCGAGCACGGTGCCGTCGGGGGTCTGCACCACGGTGCCGTTGGGCACCTTGATCACCAGGTCGCGGCCGTTGGCCCCGTCCCGGTTCGAGCCCGCGCCGCCCTTGCCGTTGTCGGCCTTGATGTGCGGACGGAAGTGGAAGTCGAGCAGGGTGTGCACCTGCGGGTCGACGACCAGCGAGACGCTGCCGCCGTGTCCGCCGTTACCGCCGTCGGGGCCACCGAAGGGCTTGAACTTCTCCCGGTGGATCGAGACACAGCCGTGCCCGCCGTCGCCGGCCCGCAGATGCAGGACGACCCGGTCCACGAACATCGTCACGTCGTCAATCCTCCCCGCGGGATACCCGCGACTACCCACCTGATGCACGAAAAAGACGAAGCGGGCCGGGACACCAGGTCCCCGGCCCGCTTCGTCGGAAGACTACTGCCCCGCCGGTACGATGCTGACGGTCTTGCGACCGCGCTTGGTGCCGAACTGGACCGAGCCGGCGGACAGCGCGAAGAGCGTGTCGTCTCCGCCACGGCCGACCAGGTCACCGGGGTGGAACTTGGTGCCACGCTGCCGGACGATGATCTCGCCGGCGCTGACGACCTGACCACCGAAGCGCTTCACGCCGAGCCGCTGGGCCGCGGAGTCGCGACCGTTACGCGAGCTGGACGCACCCTTTTTGTGAGCCATTGGAGGACGACCTACTTCCCGCTGGAGATGCCGGTCACCTTGACCTGGGTCAACGGCTGGCGGTGACCCTGGCGCTTGTGGTAGCCGGTCTTGTTCTTGAACTTGTGGATCCGGATCTTCGGGCCCTTGGTGTGCGCGGCGATCTCGCCGGACACCGCGACCTCGGCAAGCTTCGCCGCGTCGGTCACCAGGTCGTCACCGTCGACGAGGAGCACCGCGGTGAGCTTCACCGCGTCGCCGGGGGCACCGGCGAGCTTCTCGACCTCGATCACGTCGCCCTCGGCGACCTTGTACTGCTTGCCGCCGGTCTTGACGATCGCGTACATCGGAGGCGGACTCCCTGTCGTTGAGGCTGCTGGCGGTCGTTCCCGCGGCGGCTCACCGGGCGTGGAAGGCGCGGCGGCTCGGGCAGCGAGAACTCGGCGCACCAAAGTACGCCGCAGGCAAGAGTACGCCATGGGCCGGGACAGTCCCAAACCGGGGCTGCACCCCGGGGACACCGGCTGTCCCGTGGCGGCCGGGCACCCGGCACGGCACAGGGCCCCGCCCACCGGCGCGTACCGGGTGGGCGGGGCCCTGTGCCACGTACGGGCTGCTCAGCGGCCGGTCACGGCCGGGTACGCCGCCGCGCGCCACTCCGCCGGGACCGGCGGCGACCGCCGCCCGCCTCGGCGAGTTCGTCGTCGCCGTCCCCATCGCCCAGGGCGTCCGGGTCGTCGGCGGCGGCGAGCCGGGCCGACTCACCGCGCTGGGCGTCGGCCACCGCCGGGGCGGCCTCCGTGTCGGCCTCGTACCGGGACAGGTCGTAGCCCATGGTGTCCTGGTACGCGTCGGTCGGGGTCTCGGTGACCTCGACCTCGACCGTGCTCCGCTCCGGCGCGGCCGACTTGCGCCCCCGCCGCCGCGTCGACGTGCCGTTCTGCTCGGCAGGCGCCGGGGTGGCCGGAGCCGACGCGGCGACCGCCTTGGTCTTCTCCGGCGTGCCGCCGCCGGTACGCGGCTTCTCCGGCACCGGCTCGGTGTGCATGATCAGGCCCCGGCCCTTGCAGCACTCGCAGGTCTCGCTGAACGCCTCCAACAGGCCGGCGGCGATCCGCTTCCGGGTCATCTGCACCAGGCCCAGCGAGGTGATCTCGGTGACCTGGTGCTTGGTCCGGTCCCGGCCGAGGCACTCGGTGAGCCGGCGCAGCACCAGCTCGCGGTTCGACTCCAGCACCATGTCGATGAAGTCGATGACCACGATGCCGCCGATGTCCCGCAGCCGGAGCTGGCGGACGATCTCCTCGGCCGCCTCCAGGTTGTTCCGGGTGACCGTCTCCTCCAGGTTGCCGCCGGCACCGGTGTACTTGCCGGTGTTGACGTCCACCACGGTCATCGCCTCGGTGCGGTCGATGACCAGGTGACCGCCGGAGGGGAGGAAGACCTTCCGGTCCAGCCCCTTGAGGATCTGCTCGTCGATGCGGTAGGTGGCGAAGACGTCGGCGGTACCGGTGTGCCGGCGCAGCCGCTCGACCAGGTCCGGCGAGACGTGCGACAGGTACGACTCGACCATGTCGTACGCCCCGTCACCCTCGATCACCAACTCGCGGAAGTCCTCGTTGAACAGGTCCCGCACCACCCGGATGACCAGGTCGGGCTCCTCGTAGAGCAGCACCGGGGCACCACCCTCGGCCGCCTTGGCCTGGATGTCCTCCCACTGCGCCTGGAGCCGCTTGACGTCCCGGGCCAGCTCGTCCTCGCTGGCCCCCTCGGCGGCCGTCCGGACGATCACGCCCGCGCCGTCCGGCACCAGCTTCTTCAGCACGTCCCGCAGCCGCTTGCGCTCGGTGTCCGGCAGCTTCCGGCTGATGCCCGAGGCGTTGCCGTTCGGCACGTAGACCAGGTGCCGGCCGGAGAGCGCGATGTGGCTGGTCAGTCGGGCGCCCTTGTGCCCGATCGGGTCCTTGGTGACCTGCACCAGCACCGAGTCGCCGGACCTGAGCGCCTGCTCGATCGACCGGGCCCGCCCCTCCAGGCCGGTGGTGTCCCAGTTGACCTCACCGGCGTACAGGACCGCGTTGCGACCACGCCCGACGTCGACGAAGGCCGCCTCCATGCTGGGCAGGACGTTCTGGACCTTGCCCAGGTAGACGTTGCCGGCCATGGTGCCGGACGAGTTGCGGGTGACGTAGTGCTCGACCAGGACGCCGTCCTCCAGGACGCCGATCTGGGTGCGGTCGCCGCGCTGGCGGACCACCATCACCCGGTCGACCGCCTCCCGGCGGGCGAGGAACTCCGACTCGCTGAGGATCGGCGGGCGGGTACGCCGCTGCTCCCGGCCGTCGCGGCGGCGCTGGCGCTTCGCCTCCAGCCGGGTCGAGCCGGAGACGCCCTGCACCTCGTCGACGGTCTTGCGCGGCTCACGGATCTTGACCACCGTCGGGACACCGTCGTCCGCGGTCGTCTCGACGTCGCCCGCGCCACGACGACGGCGGCGACGGCGGCGACGGGTCAGCCCGTCGGCGCTCTCGTCGTCCTCCTCGTCCGTCTCGGCCTCGGCCTCCGTCTCGGCCTCTTCCTCGGCCTGGGCCGACTCCTCGGCCTCCTCGTCCTCGGCCTCGTCGGCTCCGCCCCGGCCCCGGCCGCGACCCCGGCGACCCCGGCGGCGACGACGCCGCCCGCCGGCGGTCTCGTCGTCCTCGTCCTCGTCCTCGTCCTCGGCGGTCTCGTCCTCGACCTCGGCGGTGGGCTCCTCCTCGACCTCCACCTCCACCTCGACCGGCTCGGCCTCGCGGCGAGCCCGGCGACGGCGGCGGGAGGTCTCGGTCGTCTCCTCGGCGGCGGGCTCCTCGACCGGCAGGGTCACCCGGACGGGCGCCGCCTCGGGCTCGGGAGCCATGAAGAGCACGGCCGGCGGGGTGAGCGCGGCCCGGCGACGGCGGGTCGGCTTCTCCTCCACGGGCGCGGCCGGCGGCTCGGCCGGGGCGGACACCGCCACCCCCGGCGGGACCTCACCGGAACGGTTCTCCGCACCGCTGGGCGCGGCCGGCGCCCCGGCCGGGCCGATGCCCTCCCCGGCGTCCACCGCCGGGGCCGCGTCCGTCTCCCCCGCCTGCGCCGGGGCCGGCGGGGTCACCACCGGCGGCACGTTCTCGGCCGGCGGGGCGGCCGGCTCGACCGGCGACGCGGGGACGGCCTCGGCGGCCGGGCTCTCGGCGGCCTTCCGGCGCCGCGTCCGGGTCACCTTGACCGGCGGTACGACCTCCGCGCCGGCCTCCGCCACCTCGGCGGCGACGACCGGCTCCTCGGCGGCCTTCGGGCTGGCCGCCTTGCGACGGCGACGGGTCTTCGGGGCCGCCTCCAGGTCACCGGCGATCGGGGCGAGCACCTCCGCCTGGGGGGCCTCGGGGCTGGTCGAGGCGGTGCCGGTGGCCGCGTCGACCGGTGCCTCGGTCTGTTCCGGCTGGTTGAGCGGCGCGGCCCGGCGCCGGGTGGTCCGCCGTCGCGTCGGGGTGACGGCGGGGGCGTCAGTGGTCTCGGCGGTCTCGCCGGCCGGCTGTGTGCCGGTCCGTTCGCCGCCCTCGGGCTCGTTCTCGAGCATGGACGTTCTCCAGTTCTGGCTGCCCCGGGCGCGGGTGAGCGCTGCCACGCAGGGTTGCCGCAAAATTTTTTTCCGCGGGCACGCGAGGTGCACGCCCGTCGAAGTCTGCCTGCCTGAGAACCGACCGGATGTCCGGTCAGCGCTCACCGATGGTTGCCCTGTCGCGGTCCGCCTCCAACGGATCCGCGATCGCACCCTGCGCGGTCAACGTGCCCTGCGCCAGCCGGGTCACCCGTGGCGACACCGGCGGCTCCAGGTCGGCCACCACGCGGAGGCCGGAAAGGACGTCATCGGGTCGAACGGACGGGGTGACCTGCCGGACGACCAGTTCGAGTATCGCACACGGCACGCCGGTGACCTCGGAAGGCGTCTCCGCCGGCTCACGGACCCCGATCCGGAGTACGGCGGCGCGGGCGTCGAACGTGCGCCGTCCCTGTTTCGTCATCCGCTCGACCAGCACCTCCTCGGCGGCGGTGAACGCGTCGACGGCCCGGTGCAGCGTGACCGGATCGACACCGGGCAGCTCGATCCACCAGTGGGACGCCTCGATCCGGTCGGCGAGGCTCCCGCCGTCGGCCACCACCGCGTCGAGCACGTCGAGACCGGGCGAGAGCGCGGCGTCCAACGCGGCGCGCAGCTCGTTCGGTTCGACCGGGGCGCGCAGGCCGATTTCCAGGTACTCCGCCTCGCTGGCCACCCCGGTCGGGGCGGCGCTGGCATAGGAGATCTTCGGGTGCGGGGTGAAGCCCTGGGAAAAGGCGATCGGCACCCCGGCCCGCCGCAGCGCCCGTTCGAAGGCCCGCGCGAAGTCCCGGTGCGAGGTGAACCGCAGCGGTCCCCGCTTGGCGTACCGGATGCGGACGCGCTGGACGACCGGCGCCTGCCCACCTTCCGGTTGTGGTTTCTTGTTGATCGTCGTGCTCCTCGGAGTGTCAGTACCCATCGATCATGGAGTCATTGTCGGTGACACGCATCGTGACGACAACTCCATGATCAGCCCGGACCGGTCCCGACGCACGGCGAGCGCGCCGGACGGTCGCTACTGGGCGGCCGGGGTGGGTACCCGCAGGCCGGTACCGGTGATCGGGGTGAGCGGAAGCAGCTTCCGCCCGGTCGGGCCGATCTGGATCTCGGTGTCCATGGACGGGCAGACGCCACAGTCGAAGCAGGGCGTCCACCGGCAGTCGTCCTGCTCGTACTCGCTGAGCGCGTCCTGCCAGTCCTGCCAGAGCCAGTCCTTGTCCAGGCCGGAGTCGAGGTGGTCCCAGGGCAGGACCTCCAGTTCCTCGCGGTCCCGGGTGGTGTACCAGTCCAGGTCGACGCCGAACGTCGGAAGCACCTCGGCGGCGGCGTCCACCCAGCGCTGGAAGGAGAAGTGCTCGCTCCAACCGTCGAACCGGCCGCCGTTCTCCCAGACCCGGCGGATGACCGCGCCGACCCGCCGGTCACCCCGGCTGAGCAGGCCCTCGATCAGCGACGGCTCGCCGTCGTGGTACCGGAAGCCGATCGCCCGGCCCAAGGAGCGGTCGGCGTTGATCGCCTGCTTGAGCAGCTTGAGCCGGTTGTCGATGACCTCCGGGCGCTCCATCGGCGACCACTGGAACGGGGTGTGCGGCTTCGGCACGAACCCGCCGATGGAGACCGTGCAGCGGATGTCCTTCGAGCCGGTCGCCGCCCGACCGGCCCTGATCACCTCGTGCGCCATGTCCGCGATCTCCAGGACGTCGGCGTCGGTCTCGGTGGGCAGGCCGCACATGAAGTACAGCTTCACCTGCCGCCAGCCGTTGGTGTACGCGGTGACCACGGTGCGGATCAGGTCTTCCTTGGAGACCATCTTGTTGATGACGCGCCGGATCCGCTCCGACCCGCCTTCGGGGGCGAAGGTCAGGCCGGTCCGTCGGCCGTTGCGGGACAGCTCCTGGGCCAGGTCGATGTTGAACGCGTCGACCCGCGTCGACGGCAGCGAGAGCGACACGTTCGTGCCCTCGTACTGCTGGGCGAGGCCGGAGCACATGTCGCCGATCTCGGAGTGGTCGGCCGAGGAGAGCGAGAGCAGGCCCACCTCGTGGAAGCCGGAGAACTCCAGCCCCTGCTGCACCATCTGCCCGACCGTGGTGATCGACCGCTCCCGGACCGGACGGGTGATCATGCCGGCCTGGCAGAACCGGCAGCCCCGGGTGCAGCCCCGGAAGATCTCCACCGCGTACCGCTCGTGCACCGTCTCGGCGAGCGGCACCAGTGGCTTCTTCGGGTACGGCCAGGCGTCCAGGTCCATCGTCGTGCGCTTGTGCACCCGGAACGGCACGTCCGCCCGGTTCGGCACGACGCGCTGGATCCGGCCGTCCGGGAGGTAGTCCACGTCGTAGAAGCGCGGTACGTAGACGCTCTCGGTGCGGGCCAGCCGCAGGAGCAGCTCGTCCCGGCCGCCGGGCGAGCCCTCGGCCTTCCACTCCCGGACGATCGCGGTGATCTCCAGCACCGCCTCCTCGCCGTCACCGAGCACGGCGGCGTCGACGAAGTCGGCGATCGGCTCCGGGTTGAACGCCGCGTGCCCACCGGCCACGATCACCGGGTCGGCGTCGGTCCGGTCGGCGGCGAGCAGCGGGATGCCGGCCAGGTCGATCGCGTTGAGCAGGTTGGTGTAGCCCAGCTCGGTGGAGAACGAGACGCCGAACACGTCGAAGTCGCGCACCGAGCGGTGCGCGTCGACGGTGAACTGCGGGACGCCCTGCGCCCGCATCAGTCGCTCCAGGTCCGGCCAGACCGCGTACGTCCGCTCGGCGAGCACGTCGGGCAGCTCGTTGAGCACCTCGTAGAGGATCTGCACGCCCTGGTTTGGCAGACCCACCTCGTACGCGTCGGGGTACATCAGCGCCCAGCGGACCGTCGCGGCGTCCCAGTCCTTGACCACCGCCCCCAACTCACCACCGACGTACTGGATGGGTTTGGTCACCTGGGGCAGCAACGGCTCCAGCAGGGACCAGACGGAGTTCGCCACGGCAGGGCGCGGCGTGGTGGACGGGACGCTCATGACGCCCAAGGGTACGCGCCCGCCCGTCCCGCTCCACCGGACCCGGTCCACCGACCCGAACGGACGATGTGCGGTCGATCGGCCCCGATCACAATCCCTCGGTGATCAAGAGCGTGCCCGCCCGCCGTCCCGGCCCCCTGTTTGCCCTGGCCCTGGCCGGCTGCGCGAGCGCGACCCTGGCCGGCTGCACCGCCGGGGCCAGCAACGAGCCCGTGCCGCAGGTGGCTGCCGCAGACACCCGTCGGGTGGACCGGACCCTCTGCGACGGGATCGACTACCAGCTGGCCAGCGCGGTGTTCGGCGAGAGGATGTCCGCCATCGCCGAGTCCGACGAGGGCTCGGTGATGATGGACGAGCCGAACCACCTCCGGTGTGGGGAGATGTTCCTGGGCCGGCCCGGCCTGTCCGGCGGCACCGCCGCCGTCGACGTGTCGACCTTCCCCTCCGGGCGGCTCGCCCGCGAAGAGTACGAGAAACCGAAGGTGGACTTCCGGCAGCTTTCCGGGCTGGCCTCGCCGCTTGCCGCCGCCTTCCCCGCGACCCTCGACGAACCCGCCGACGACGTGCGGCTGTGGCAGACCGACAACCAGACCATCGTCGAGATCTTGTACGGCAACCTGGTGGTCACGGTGGAACTGTCACCCGTGGGGGAGAACACGTCGCTCGGCCGGGCCGCCGCTGATCTGCCCACCACCGCCGTCGCGCTCGCGGACCAGGCCTTCGCAGCCGTCCGGCAGGCTGCCGGTGCCTAGCCACGGCCTGACGCCCGGCCAGGCACCCGACATCGGGGTACGGGGGCGCGAATGGCCCCGGTTGGCGTACCGGTACTAACCTCGCAACGGCGCGAGAGGAGATTACCGCGATGCCGGAACCGCAGCCGGGAGCAGAAGGACCGGCCGCCGGGAACACGCCGGCCCCACCACCGTCCGTGACGGAGGCCCGGGACCAGGTGGTTCCCGGCGAGCCCGACCCCTCCGCCGTCCCCACCGGGCGGACGCTCGAGAACGTCGGCTCGTCGGGTGAACCGGCGACCGAGGAGAGCCCGCCCGGCCCGGACCGGACCGCCGTGGACCTGCCCCGTCCGGAGACGGTCTCCACCGCGCAGGAGACCACCACCCCACCGTCGCGGGGGGCCACAGCGACCGCCAAGGTACCCGTCCCGGCAGAGCGGAAAGTCGCGCCCGACCCGACCCGGATCGACCCGATCCCGGCCGATCCGACCGCACCGGAGCAGGGCACCCCCGACGCCACCCGCGTCGACCGCGCCGGCCCCGATCCGACGAAGCTCGACTCGGCCCCCGCCGTCCCGCCCGCGCCCCGCTGGAGCGGTTCCGCTGCGGTGCCGCCACCCAAGCCC
Source organism: Micromonospora sp. NPDC050187 (assembly GCF_044459745.1). NCBI lineage: Bacteria > Bacillati > Actinomycetota > Actinomycetes > Micromonosporales > Micromonosporaceae > Micromonospora > Micromonospora sp. NPDC050187. The sequence goes on along the minus strand of NZ_JBITJH010000025.1, from coordinate 14,093 downwards.
AAGAAGCGCGGTTGGGGCCACTCCGCCGAGCCGACTCCGCCTCCCGTGCCGCCGCCCACCCCGCCGGAGAGCCTGGCGCCGGTCGATCCGTGGGCCGGGGCCGACACCGGCAGCTGGGACCTGAACGCGGGTTACGAGCCGCTGCCGCCCACCCGGATGTACCCGACACCGACGGACTCCCCGGGCTGGGCGCCGCCGGACCCGCCGGCCCCGGCCTGGGCGCCGCCGCCGGCCGCCCCACAGCGACCACCGGTGACGCCGGTCTCCGGGCAGCCGGTGCCCCCGCCGGTCGCGCGTCCCGTGTCGCCGCCCCCGCAGGTGCACTCCGTCCCACCGGCGCGTCCCGTGTCCACGCCGCCGGTGGCCCGGCCGGTGTCGCCACCGTCGTTCCCGCCACCGCCGGTCTCGGCTCCGCAGGCACGCCCGGTGCCCCCACCCCGCTCCCGACCGGTCTCCTCGCCGCCACCGGCACCGGCCCGACCGGTCTCCTCGCCGCCACCGGCACCGGCACGGCCCGTCTCCTCGCCGCCACCGGCACCGGCACGGCCCGTCTCGCCACCGGTGGCCCCGCCCCCGCAGCGTCGCAACCCGACGCCGCCCCCGGTCGGTCCGCCGCCCAACTGGCAGGCCCCGCAGGGATACGCTCCGCCCCCACCCCGCAAGAAGCGGCGCTGGCCGGCCCGCATGTTGATCATGACCTTCCTCTCGATCGTCTGCTGCTGCGGTTGCCCGGCCTGGTTCGGCAAGCCGATGTGGGACCAGTACCCGGCCAGCGCGGTCCTGCCGCCGCAGGTGGCCGACCTGCGGCTCCAGAGCGACGCGCGCAGCGAACGAACCGCCAACGAGCTGCGCGGCGAGGTGGAGACCGAACACACGCTGGCCGAGGAGGTCTTCGCCGGGGTCTACAGCACTCCGCAGGGCAAGACCGTCACCGTCTTCGGCAGCATCGGCTTCCGGTTCACCCCCGAGTCGGACGCCGAGGACGAGCTGACCCGGCTGACCCCGAAGTACGACCTGGGTACGCAGCAGGTGGTCGAGACCGACGTCCGCGGCGAGCACCAGCGCTGCGCGGTCGGCCGATCGAACAACGTGGACGTGGTGGTCTGCACCTGGGCCGACCACGGCAGCATCGCCAGCGGGGTCTTCACCCGGCTCTCGCTGGCCGACAGTGCCACCCTGCTCGGCACCCTCCGGGAACGGATCGTGACTCGACAGTGACGTGACGTGGCACCCGGGTCACCCCGGGGCCACGTCCGTCGACGGTCGCCCCGCGACGCGGATGACCGGGGTCAGCCGGCGGGCTGGTTGCGGGGCGGGGCGTAGCGGGAGACGTATTCCTGGCCGGTGAGCTTCTGGATCTCGCTCATCAGCTCGTCGGTCATCGCCCGCAGCGACGTACGGTCGTCGGACCGTCCGGTAAAGTCCAGCGGCTTGCCGAACCGGACCGTGATCTTCCCCGCGCCGAGGCGGGGCATCCGGGCGCCGATCGGCTGCACCTTCTCGGTGCCGATCATGCCCACCGGAACGATCGGCACGCCGGCCGAGACGGCGAGCCGGGCCGCGCCGGTACGGCCCCGGTAGAGCCGGCCGTCCGGCGACCGGGTCCCCTCCGGGTAGACGACGACCAGGTCGCCGCCGCGCAGCGCCGGGATCGCCGCGTCGAACGCGGAGAGCGCGGCCCGCCCACCGGCCCGTTCCACCGGGATCGCGCCCAGCCCGGTCAGCACCGACTTGGTCAGCCTCCCCCGGAACCCGGTGCCCTTGAAGTACTCCGACTTGGCCCAGAAGGCGAGGTGCCGGGGGATCGTCGCGCCGAGGAACAACTCGTCGGCGACGGAGAGGTGGTTGCCGGCGAGGATCGCGCCGCCCTGCTCCGGTACGTGCTCCAGCCCCTCCACGGTCGGGCGCCATCCCCACCGCAGCAGGTTCCCCACGGTGTACTGGCCGATGGTGTAGAGCAGCGGCACGGGTCCTCCGGCGGTCGTACGGGTTCAGGCGGTGTCACGTTAGCCGACGGCCCACCGGTGTCCGGCGACCCCCGCCAGGTCAGCCGACGGGCGGGACCGGAGTCGGCGGGGAGGGCCGCCACCTGCGGATACGGCCCTCCCCGGCGACCGGCGTCGCGTTGCTCACACCCGGCGTACGGCCACCGTCACCCGGTCGCCCTCGCCGACCTCGCCGGTGAACCCGTCGACCGCGTCGGTGAAGTCCACGGACTCCGCCAGCACCTCCCGGGCGACGAAGTCGCGGTACGCCGACACCGCCGCCCGCACCTCGTCCGAGGCGGACAGCACCAGCGTGATCCGGTCCGACACGTCCAGGTCGGCGTCCCGACGGGCCTGCTGCACCACCCGGACGACGTCCCGGGCCAGCCCCTCGGCGGCCAGTTCCGGGGTGACGGCGGTGTCCAGCACCACCACCCCCTCACCGGCGGGCAGCGGCGCGGAGTGCTCCGCGTCGGCGGCGACCAGGCGCAGTTCGTACTCGCCCTCGGCGAGGGTGACGCCGGCCGCGACCGGGGCGCCGTCCACCAGCTCCCACTCCCCCGCCTTGACCGCCTTGATCACCTGCTGCACCTGCTTGCCGACCCGGGGGCCGAGCGTCCGGGGCACCACGGTCAGCACCTGCTGGCAGTAGGTGGCCACCGCGTCGGTGAACTCCACCGCCTTGACGTTGACCTCGTCGGCGACCAGGTCGCCGAAGGGACGCAGCGCGGCGGCGGCCGGCGACGCGACGGTGAGCCTCGCCAGCGGCAGCCGGACCCGCAGCCCCTTGGCCTTGCGCAGCGACAGCGCCGCCGAGCAGACCTCCCGGGTGGCGTCCATCGCCGCGACCAGGTCGTGGTCGGCCGGGAACTCGTCGGCCGACGGCCAGTCGGTCAGGTGCACCGACCGCTCGCCGGTCAGCCCGCGCCAGATCTCCTCCGCGGTCAACGGGGCCAGCGGCGCGACCACCCGGCAGAGCGTCTCCAGCACCGTCCACAGGGTGTCGAAGGCGTCGGCGTCACCGGACCAGAACCGGTCCCGCGAGCGCCGCACGTACCAGTTGGTCAGCGCGTCCAGGTACGACCGCACGGTGGCGCAGGCCCCCGAGATGTCGTACGCGTCCATCTGGGCGCCGACCGTGGCGACCAGCTCGTTCGTCTTCGCCAGCACGTACCGGTCGAGCAGGTTGCCGGCGGCTTCGCCGCCACCGGCCGGCGCGGCGTCGGTCTTCCGCTTCGCCTGGTGCCCGGCGGCGTTGGCGTAGAGCGAGAAGAAGTACCAGACGTTCCAGAGCGGCAGCAGCACCTGCCGGACGGCGTCCCGGATGCCCGCCTCGGTGACCGCCATGTCCCCGCCGCGCAGCACCGGTGAGGACATCAGCATCCAGCGCATCGCGTCCGACCCGTACGCGTCGAAGACGTGGTAGACGTCCGGGTAGTTGCGCAGGCTCTTGGACATCTTCCGGCCGTCCGAGCCGAGCAGGATGCCGTGGCTGAGGCAGTTGCGGAACGCCGGCCGGTCGAACAGCGCGGTGGCCAGCACGTGCATGGTGTAGAACCAGCCGCGGGTCTGTCCGATGTACTCGACGATGAAGTCGCCCGGGTAGTGGCTCTCGAACCAGTCCCGGTTCTCGAACGGGTAGTGCACCTGGGCGAACGGCATCGACCCGGACTCGAACCAGCAGTCCAGCACCTCCGGCACCCGGCGCATCATGGACTTCCCGGTCGGGTCGTCCGGGTTGGGGCGGACCAGCTCGTCCACCGCCGGCCGGTGCAGGTCGGTCAGGCGTACGCCGAAGTCCCGTTCGATCTCCTCCAGCGAGCCGTACACGTCGACCCGGGGGTAGTTCGGGTCGTCGGACTTCCACACCGGGATCGGCGAGCCCCAGAACCGGTTCCGGCTGATCGACCAGTCCCGGGCGTTGGCCAGCCACTTGCCGAACGAGCCGTCCTTGATGTGCCCCGGGGTCCAGTTGATCTGCTGGTTCAGCTCGACCATCCGGTCCTTGAACTTCGTCACCGCGACGAACCAGGACGACACGGCCTTGTAGACCAGCGGGGTGTCGCAGCGCCAGCAGTGCGGGTACGAGTGGGTGTAGGTGTCCTGCCTCAACACCACCCCCCGCTCCTTCAGCTCCCGGATCACCGGCTTGTTGACGTCGAAGACCTGCTCACCCTGGTACGGCGGGACCAGCGCGGTGAACCGGGTGTGGTCGTCCACGGTGACGACGGTCGGGATGCCCGCCGCGTTGCAGGAGTTCTGGTCGTCCTCGCCGAAGGCCGGGGCCAGGTGCACGATCCCGGTGCCGTCCTCGGTGGTGACGAACTCCGCGCCGAGGACCTGGTACGCGTTCGGCCCGGCCTGCTCGACCAGGAAGTCGTAGAGCGGGGTGTAGCGCCGCCCGACCAGGTCCGCGCCGCGCACCGTGCCGACCTGCTCGTACCCCTCCAGCTCCTTGGCGTACGCGCCGAGCCGCGCCGCCCCCACCAGGTAGCGCTCACCACTGCGCCCGCTGTCGGGGGAACCCCGGTGCTCGAGCACCGCGTACTCGATGTCCGGGCCGACGGCGAGGGCGAGGTTCGACGGCAGGGTCCACGGCGTGGTGGTCCAGACGCCCAGCCGCACCGGCCCGCGCACCAGCTCCGGGGCGCTCTCGTCGGGGGTCAGCGCGAACCAGACCGACAGGGTCGGGTCGTGCCGGTCCCGGTAGACGTCGTCCATCCGGGTCTCGGTGTTCGACAGCGGCGTCTCGCACCGCCAGCAGTACGCCAGCACCCGGAAGCCCTCGTAGACCAGGCCCTTGTCGTTCAGGGTCTTGAAGGCCCACATGACGCTTTCCATGTAGTCCAGGTCGAGGGTCTTGTAGTCGTTGGCGAAGTCGACCCAGCGGGCCTGCCGGGTGACGTACCGCTCCCAGTCGTGGGTGAACTCCAGCACCGAGGTGCGGCACGCCTCGTTGAACCGGGCCACGCCCAGGTCGAGGATCTCCGCCTTGCTCGTGATGCCGAGCTGCTTCTCGGCGACCACCTCGGCGGGCAGGCCGTGGCAGTCCCAGCCGAACCGCCGCTCCACCCGCCGTCCGCGCATGGTCTGGTAGCGCGGCACCACGTCCTTGACGTACCCGGTGAAGAGGTGGCCGTAGTGCGGCAGACCGTTGGCGAACGGCGGCCCGTCGTAGAAGACGTACTCGTTGTCGGCGGCTCCGCCGCCGGAAGCGGTGTCGGCCGTCATGTCCGGCTGCCGGCCGGAGGCCGGCCTGGCCTCGACGGACGCCTCGAAGGTCTTGTCAGCCGTCCAGTGCTCCAGGACCCGGCGCTCGACCGCGGGCAGGTCCGGGCTCGCCGGGACACCGGCGGCGGTCGGGTCGTGCAACGGATAGGCCATCGGGGGTGACTCCTCAGCAGCAGCTCACGGTTCGTGTGGGTCTGCGAGGACGAGCGTTTCGGGTACGCCGGAAGGGCGTCGCCCGAGCGGCCCGCGGTACCACCCCGCTTGGCGGCCGAGAATCGACCACCCGCTCGTTGGCCGGCTGTGACGGGCCGAACCCGTCCGGTTCTACTCGGGCGCGGTGCGCCCTTTCTTCCGGAGGCTCACCGGTGATGGCCGGGTCGTCGCCTGTGCCGACAAGCGTACTCGACCGGGTACGCCGACCGCCGCCGAGTAACCGCCCCCGTCCGGCCGCCCCGACGGCCCGGCGTGACGGGGCTCTCACCCGGTGCCGGTCACACCCGGGCGGCCCGGCCCGTCAGGTCGGTGCAGGACACGGACGAGGGAGGACCCATGCAGGCACGGATGAACGTGGCCCAGGTCGCGCCGGAGGCGTACCGGGCGGTGCTCGGGCTGGAGAAGTACGTCCGGGCGAACGTCGAGCACCGGGTGTTGGAGTTGGTGAAGCTGCGCGCGTCGATGGTGAACGGCTGCGCCTTCTGCGTCGACATGCACAGCCGGGACGCGCTCGACGCGGGCGAGTCCAGCCGTCGGCTGTTCGCGGTCGCCGCCTGGCACGACGCGCCCTTCTTCGACGAGCGGGAACGGGCCGCGCTGGCGCTCACCGACGCGGTCACCCGGCTCGGTGAGCACGGCGTACCGGACGAGGTGTGGAACGCGGCGACCCGGGTCTTCTCCGAGAAGGAGGTGGCCGACCTGGTCATGGCCATCGCCACCATCAACGTCTGGAACCGGATCTCGGTGACCACCCGCACCCAGCCGCCCACCGAATGAAACCGGCCTGAGGTGGTACGAGGGGTCCCTGTTACCGCTTTTTGCGTAACAGGGGACCCCTGCAGGCACCAAGAAGAACCGGGACGCTCAGCCGAGCTCGGGGAACCAGAGGGCGATCTCCCGCTTGGCGCTGTCCACGGAGTCGGAGGCGTGCACCAGGTTCTCCCGGTTCGACAGGGAGAGGTCGCCCCGGATCGTGCCGGCCGCGGCCCGACGCCCGTCGGTCGCGCCGATCAGCCCGCGCACCACGTCGATCACCTGGTCGCCGGAGAGCACCAGGGCGACCAGCGGACCGCCGGTCATGAAGTCCTTCAGCGGCGGGTAGAACGGCTTGTCGACGTGCTCGGCATAGTGCTCGTCGGCCAGTGCCGCGTCCATCGTCCGCGACACCAGGGCCTCGATCCGCAGGCCCTTGCGCTCGAAACGGGAGAGGATCTCGCCAACCAGGCCGCGCCGGACCGCGTCAGGCTTGATCAGTACGAGCGTGCGCTCGTCCGGGCTGATGCTGGACACGCTGGTTTCCTCCTGTGCGCGGAATTCGGTACGGCTCGGTACGGTCAGCCTAGCGACCCGGCCCCGGCACCGGCTCGGCGGATGCTCCTTCCTTCCGCCGCTGTTCCGGCCTAGCCTGGCCCTTGACCCCTGGGAGGTCCACAGTGGCGAATGGCGGGAACCGGTCGATCGCGCCGGTGCGGAAGCTGATCGCGGCGGTGCTGGGCACCGTGGCGACCTTCGTGGTCCTGTTCGGGCTGGGCATGACGAGTTGGTCGATCGTCGCCCTGGGCGTGGCGCTGGTGGCCCTGGCGATCGCGCTGGCCACCTTCAAGACGGGCGGCCGGGCCTGGGTCATCGGCGTCGGACACGTGCACAGCGCCTCCGAGCCACCCACCACGTATTCCTTCGGCCGCTGCGAGTTGCAGCTCGTCATCGACGCCCCGGGGCTACCGCCCCGGTCCAAGAAGATCATCGAGCCGCGGGTGCCCGTCGCCAAGTGGCCCGCGATCGGGCAGACACTGCCCATCCGGGTCGCCCTCGACGACCAGCGCCGGATCCGGGTGCTCTGGGACGAGGTCCCGACCCACGCCGAGACGGCCGCGACCATGGCCGACCTGCCGCCGGAGTACGCCGGCGCGGACCCGCTCGACGAGGTCCTCATCCAGCAGGACGCGCCGCCGTGGGCCGAGCGCGGCCCCGACGACGACTACCGCGACGCACCCGGCGGGGACCCGCTCCTCGACGACCTCGGCGACGACCGGGAAGCGGTGGTGGTCCACCAGCGTCCGGGCGGCCCGGTGGTGCTGGAGGGCACCCTCGTGGAGTCGGCGGCCCCGCTGCCGCGTCGGGCCACCCCCGCCCCGCGCCCGCCCGCCGAGGACGCCCCGACGATGGCGTACGGCGACCCGTACGCGGGCCCGCCCGACGACCCGTACGCCACCCGGCCACTGAGCCCGTACCGGGACCCGTACGACGACCTGCCCGGCGACCCGGACCTCGACCGGCCCGCCTCCCCGTTCCGCGACCCGTACGGCGAGGCCCCCGGCAGCCCGGACACCGACCGTCCCGTCGCCCCGTACCGCGACCCGTACGACGAGCCCCTCGGCGACCCCGACACGGCCCGCCCCGTGTCCGTCCAGCACGACCCGTCCGGCGAGCCCCCGCCGGAGCGGGTCGAGCCGGTCGCGACGAACGAACCGACCGAGCCGGTCGGGCGGGACGAGACGGACGAGGCGACCGAGCGGGTCGAGTTCATCGAGTCGCCCCAGCCGGTCCAGCCGACCGAGGAGATCAAGCCGACCGGGCAGGGCACGTCGGCCGGGGCATCGGTCGGCACCCCGGTCGTCCCCGTCCGGCAGCGTATCGACGAACCGATCGTCGATCCGGTCGACGTACCCCTGGACGCTCCGGACGACGGGCCCGCCCCCGACGACCTGGACGGGGCGATCTTCGGGTACGACGCGGGGGCCGCCGCCACCCCGATCAGCGGCGTCGGGATCACCGTGCTGGTCACCGACCTGGACAGGTCGATGGAGTTCTACCGGGACACCCTCGGCTTCACGGAGGTCGACCGCGGCCCGGGCAACGCCGTTCTCGCCTCCGGCAGCACCCGGCTGGTGCTGCGCGAGGTCAGCGAGGCCGCGCCGATCAGCCGTCGGCTCGTCCACGTCAACCTGGAGGTGGACGACATCCAGGCTGCGTACGACCGGCTCCGCGAGTCCGGTGTCCGCTTCACCTACGCCCCCCGGGTGGTCAACCGGGGCGCGAAGCTCGACGTCTGGGCCGCCGCCTTCCGGGACCCGGACGGCCACGGCATCGCGCTCACCCAGTGGCGCACCCGGGCCGACGCCTGACCCGGCCGCTCGAGACCCGACCCGGGCCACGACCTCTGCCGGACCGGCGTGAGGCGGCGGGCCGTCGCCGCGCCCCGGCGACCAATGCGGCCGGGCCGACGTGGGGGCCGGCGACCAGCCGGCGACCTGGTCCACCCCGGGCCGGGTCCGGCGGGACGGCTCAGCCCAGGATCACCCGACGGACGTGCAACGCGTACGCCCACACCAGGCCGAAGATGACGCCGAGCGCCGCCAGCGACAGGTGCAGGAACCCGCCGAGCGCGAGCACGACCTGGAGCAGGGTGCCCAGGTGCCACGCCCAGCGGCGGCCCATCATGCCGGCGAGCAGCACCGCCAGGACGGCCAGGCCGACGATCAGGCCGATCGCGGCTCCACTGAGCTGGCCGCCGAGCACCCGGATCGGTTGGATCGCCAGCAGCAGCACCAGCGCTTCCAGGGCCAGCACGGCGGCGCCCAGCCCGCGTACCGCGCGCTCCGGGTTGCGCAGCCCGGACCGGCGGCCGGTCGACGGCGGCGCGTCCGACTCCGCCGGGTCGTGCGCGGGTTCCCGGCGGGCGACCGGGTCGGGGCCGCTCACCGCTTCAGCAGCCGACGGGCATCGGCCACCGTCACCACCGACCCCGTGATCAGCACACCCACGCCGCTCAGCTCTCCCGGCACGTCGGACTCGGCGAGCGCGACGGCCGCCTCGATCGCGTCGGGCATCTCCTCGGCGCTCTCCACCCGGTCCGGGCCGAAGACCTCGGCGGCCAGCGCGGCCAGTTCCGCCACGGGCATCGCCCGGGGTGAGCTGTTGCCGGTCACCACCAGCTGGTCGACCACCGGTTCCAGCAGCTCCAGCAGGCTCGCCGCGTCCTTGTCGGCGAGCACCGCGACCACGGCGACCAGCTTGCTGAACGCGAACTCCTCCTGCAACGCGGTGACCGTGGCGGTCATCCCGTGCGGGTTGTGCGCGCCGTCCAGCAGCACCGTCGGGGCCGTCCGGACCCGCTCCAGCCGGCCTGGCGAGCTGGCCGTGGCGAAGCCCTCCCGGACGGTCTCCACGTCGAGCTGGCGCTTCGCGCCCGCGCCGAGGAAAGCCTCGACCGCCGCGAGCGCCACCGCCGCGTTCTGCGCCTGGTGCGCCCCGTGCAGCGGGACGAAGACCTCGTCGTACACGCCGCCGAGGCCCTGCAACGTCAGCACCTGCCCGCCGACCGCCACCGACCGCCGCAGGACGCCGAACTCGGCCCCCTCCCGGGCGATGGTCGCACCCACCTCGGCGCAGCGCTCCAGGATCGGCCGGGCAGCCTCCTCCTCTTGCGCGGCGGAGATCACCGTCGCGCCCTTGTGGATGATGCCCGCCTTCGCCAGGGCGATGTCCTCGATCGTGTCGCCGAGCCACTCGGTGTGGTCCAGGCCGACCGGGGTCAGCACGCACACCCCGGCCTGGATGACGTTGGTCGCGTCCTCCGCCCCACCCAGACCGACCTCCACCACCGCGACGTCGACCGGGGCGTCGGCGAACGTGGCGAACGCCAGCGCGGTGGTCATGTCGAAGTAGGTCAGCGGCTCGGCGGACCGCTGGTCGACCAGCGCGGCCAGCGGCGCGATCTCGCGGTACGCACCGACGAAGCGGTCCTCGCCGACCGGCTCCCCGTCCAGGCTGATCCGCTCCCGGACGGTCTCCAGGTGCGGGCTGGTGTACCGGCCGGTGTGCAGCCCGAACGCCCGCAGCAGCGAGTCGATCATCCGGGCGGTCGAGGTCTTGCCGTTGGTGCCGGTCAGGTGGATCGACGGGTACGCCCGCTGCGGGCTGCCGAGCAGGTCCAGCAGCATCTCGATACGGTCGAGCTCGAAGACCATGCGGGTGAAGCCACGGCCGGCGAGTTCCGCCTCGACGGCGGCGAACCCGGTCCGGTCGGAACTGTCGGTGCGGTCGGTACGGTCGGTCACGAGAGCAACGCCTCCAGGGCAGCGTCGATCCGGACGAGGTCGGCCTCGGCCGCCGCGAGCCGGTCACGAATCTTGTTGACCACCGGCTCGGGGGCCTTGCCGACGAAGGCCGGGTTGTCGAGCTTCGCCCGCGCCTGCGCGACCTCCTTCTCGGCCGCCGTTCGGTCCTTGGTCAGCCGGGCCCGCTCGGCGGCCACGTCGATGGAGCCTCGGGTGTCCAGGGCGACCACCACCTCACCGGGCAGGGTCAGGGTGGCGCTGGCCTGGAACTCCTCCCCGGCCGCGTCGAGCCGGACCAACGAGCGGATCAGCCGCTCGTGCGCGGCCACGCCCGCTCCGGCAAGCCCGTCGAGCCGGGCGACCACCCGCTGGGTCGGCCGCAGCCCCTGGTCGGAGCGGAAGCGGCGGATCTCGGTCACCACCCGCTGGACGGTGCCGACCTCGCCTTCCGCGGCGTCGTCGACCAGCGTACGGTCGGGGACCGGCCAGGAAGCCGCCAGAAGCGTCTCGCCGCCGGTCAGCGCGGTCCACAGCTCGTCGGTGACGAACGGGATGACCGGGTGCAGCAGTCGCAGCAGCTGGTCGAGCACATGGCCGAGCACCCGGCGCGTGGCGTCGGCCGCCGCGCCGCCCTCGGCGAGCACCGGCTTGCTCAGCTCCACGTACCAGTCGCAGACGTCGTCCCAGGCGAAGTGGTACAGCAGGTCGCAGACCTTCGCGAACTCGTACGCCTCGAACTGCGCGTCCACCTCGGCGGTGACGTGCGCCAGCCGGGACAGGATCCACCGGTCGACCGTCGACAGGTCGGCGGCGGCCGGCAGCGACCCGGTGGTGTGCGCGCCGTTCATCAGCGCGAACCGGGTGGCGTTCCAGAGCTTGTTGCAGAAGTTCCGCGAGCCCTGGCACCAGTCCTCGCTGACCGGCACGTCCCCGCCCGGGTTCGCGCCACGGGCCAGGGTGAACCGGGTGGCGTCCGCGCCGTACCGGTCGATCCAGTCCAGCGGGTCGACCACGTTGCCGAACGACTTCGACATCTTCTTGCCGAACTCGTCGCGGACCATGCCGTGCAGGGCCACCACGTCGAACGGCGGCTTACCGTCCATGGCGTAGAGGCCGAACATCATCATCCGGGCGACCCAGAAGAAGAGGATGTCGTAGCCGGTGACCAGCACGCTGGTCGGGTAGAACTTCGCCAGGTCCGGGGTCTGCTCCGGCCAACCCAGCGTGGAGAACGGCCACAGGCCGCTGGAGAACCAGGTGTCCAGGACGTCCTCGTCCTGCCGCCAGCCCTCGCCGGTGGGCGGCTTCTCGTCCGGGCCGACGCAGACCACCTCGCCGTCCGGGCCGTACCAGACCGGGATGCGGTGCCCCCACCAGAGCTGCCGCGAGATGCACCAGTCGTGCATGTTGTCGACCCAGGCGAAGTACCGCTTGGACAGCTCCGCCGGCTCGATCCGCACCCGGCCGTCGCGCACCGCGTCGCCGGCCGCCTGGGCCAGCGGGGTGGTGTTGACGAACCACTGCAACGACAGTCGCGGCTCCACCGTCGTCTGGCACCGCGAGCAGTGCCCGACCGCGTGCACGTACGGCCGCTTCTCCGCGACGATCCGGCCCTGCTCGCGCAGCGCCGCCACGATCGCCGGACGGGCCTCGAACCGGTCCAGCCCCTGGAACGGGCCGTGCGCGGTGATCACACCACGCTCGTCCATCACCGTCAGGGCCGGCAGGTCGTGCCGCTGGCCGATCTCGAAGTCGTTCGGGTCGTGGGCCGGGGTCACCTTGACCATGCCGGTCCCGAAGGACGGGTCGACGTGCTCGTCCCCCACGATCGGGATGCGCCGTCCGGTCAGCGGCACCTCCACCTCGGTGCCGATGAGGTGTTTGTAGCGCTCGTCGTCGGGGTGCACCGCCACCGCGGTGTCACCGAGCATCGTCTCGGCCCGGGTGGTGGCCACCACCACGTCGTCGCTGTACCGGATGGAGACCAGCTCACCGTCGTCGTCGGTGTGCTCCACCTCGATGTCGGAGAGCGCGGTCAGGCAGCGCGGGCACCAGTTGATGATGCGGTTGGCCCGGTAGATCAGCCCGTCGTCGTACAGCTTCTTGAAGATCGTCTGGACCGCCCGGGACAGTCCCTCGTCCATGGTGAAGCGCTCACGGTCCCAGTCGACCGAGTCGCCGAGTCGGCGCATCTGGCCGAGGATCGCGCCGCCCGACTCCGCCTTCCACTGCCAGACCCGCTCGACGAACTTCTCCCGGCCGAGGTCGTGTCGGGAGAGCCCCTGCGCGGCGAGCTGCCGCTCCACCACGTTCTGGGTGGCGATGCCCGCGTGGTCCATGCCGGGCAGCCAGAGTGCCTCGAAGCCCTGCATCCGCTTGCGCCGCACCAGCGCGTCCTGGACGGTGTGGTCGAGGGCGTGCCCCATGTGCAGCGAGCCGGTGACGTTCGGCGGCGGGATGACGATGGTGAACGGGGGCTTGTCACTCTCCGCCGACGCCCGGAAGTGGCCGCCGGTTACCCACTGCTCGTACCGTCGCTGCTCGACCTCGCCCGGCTGGTACTGAGCGGGCAGTTCGGGGGCGTCGGGGCGTCGGGCGTCCAGTCTCTCGGTCACCCTGAAAGTCTACGGAGCGCTTCGGCGGACCTGACGTGCGCCACCGGTGGTTCGCGTACGGTGGCGGACATGTCCGACGCACACCTGTCCGAGCGTTCGCTTCCCGACCGGTCAGAGCCGGTCGACCTCACCATGGAACCGATCCGGCTCGGCCACCCCGCTCCGGACGACGAGGAGAGCACGCCGCACGCACCCCGCTCGCGGCGCTGGAAGGTCGCCATGGGCGCCGGCCTCGCCGTCGGGCTGCTCGGGGCCGCCGTGTTCGGCACCCTCGGCTGGCGCGTGGCACAGCAGAAGGACACCGAGCTCACCGTACGCCCCGAGGTCGCCGGCCTCCGGCAGGACGACAGCGAGCGGGCACGCAGCACGGCGGACTACCTGCGCAGCGGATTCGCGGCCAGCATCGCGCTGGACCGGAGCTTCGGCGCGGTCTACCAGGATCCCGCGGACACGCGGAAGTCCGTGCTCGTCTTCGGCGGCACCACCCTGCTCTGGCAGCCGGAGCGTGAGCTGGACACCCTGTTCGGGATGATGACCGACGAGACCGGAGCGGTGGAAGGGCTACGCGAGGTGCCGGCCGGACGCCTCGGCGGGGTGATGAAGTGTGGCACGACCAGCGGCGAGGGCGGCGACTTCGCGGTCTGCGGTTGGGCCGACCACGGCAGCGTCGCGATGGGGATGTTCCCGGGTCGGCCGGTCGACGCGGCGGGTTCGCTGTTCCGTCAGATCCGCGAGGACATCCAGACCCGGCCCTGACCCCGTCCAGGGGGCACCAATAGGTCCGCCGGCCGGCTCCGGTCCCCCAGAGCAGGCCGGCGGACGAGCCTCGGTACGGCGCCGCGAATCAGTCGGGAAATACAACGAGGGCCACCCTGTTGCCAGGGTGGCCCTCGTAAAAGAAGTCCGGCGGTGTCCTACTCTCCCACACCCTCCCGAGTGCAGTACCATCGGCGCTGGAGGGCTTAGCTTCCGGGTTCGGAATGTAACCG
>NZ_JBITJH010000024.1:0-81700 GCF_044459745.1 Micromonospora sp. NPDC050187 | reverse complement strand
TCGCGGGCGAGGTCGTCCTGGGAGACGTCACGGTCGAGGGTGGTGAGGGCGTTGCGGGCGGCGGCGGGGCCGCAGTAGTAGAAGTTCGGCTGCGCCTCGTAGCGGACACGCAGTTCCCGCTGGCCCTTGTCGTGCCCACGCTCGGCGGTCATCGCCGTCGGGTGGGAGGTGGTGTCGAGGGCGGCGCTCGCGGCGACCGGAGCGGCGATCATCCCACCGGCGAACACGGCGCCGGCGGCGGTCAGAACGGTCTTGCGGAACAGATCGGTACGCATGTCGTCACCTCTCGCTCGGGGGAACGCGGCACCCGGCGATCCGGGGGTGGGCGCCACGCGAGGAAGGGTTTCGGGGTGCGTGCAAACGCCGGTAGGTGGTCCGGCGGCGATCAGGGGTGCAACCAACCCGGCGGGCCGGTCATTCCGGCCTCCGCTCCCCGGGGGATCGGGGCGGGGCGGTCGCACGGTGGTTACAACGGCCGGCGACCCGCACCCATGCCCCGTCGGCCGGTGACCGGCGTCACCACATTCGGCGCAAACGGTGCATACGGTCGCGGCCCCCTTCCCCGACCAGGTGTTTCCGCACACCGGGGACGGGAAAGCGGTCGGCGACGACCGGCCGACGAAGGGAGAGTCCGGTGCCGTACCGGGTATCCACCGCCGCCCCGCAGCGGCGCACGCGGGTCTCCGCAGCACCGTTGTGGTGCGACGCGCGGGAGTTCGGACTCCGGGGCGACGCGGTCACCAACGACCAGCCCGCGCTGGCTGCCCTGGTGGACCGCCTCGGTGACGCGTACGCCGTCGACGGCCAGCCCCGCGTCATCCACTGCCCACCGGGGAGCTACTCGATCCGGGACGCCGGCACGGTCTGGCGCAGCGGGGTGTCCCTGGTCGGCTCCGGTCCGGCGGCCACCCGGTTCCTGCTGAGCAACGAGGGCAACCGGGCCGATCCCACCCCGCTGGCGTTCTGGACGACCGTGCAGCACGGCGCGGACCGGGACCGGCACATCGCCGACTGCACCTTCGCCGACTTCGAGATAGACGGCTCCGGGGTGGCGATGGCCGACTACAGCTATCTCGCCAAGGGCCTCGGCCTGCAATACGTGGTCCGCGGCGTGTTCCGCAACCTCTACATCCACCACACCGGAGCCACCGGGCTCGGCTGTGACTTCCTCCAGGACAGCCTCATCGACGGGGTGGTGGTGGTCGGCTGCGGTCGCCTGGACAACGGCCAGCAGATGGGTGGGGCCGGCATCGGCATCGGGGTCGGTGGTTGGGGCGGAATCGAACGGTGCACCATCGCCAACTGCACCACGGTCGGCAACGGCACCAACGGCATCTTCCTGGAACTCCAGAAGGACTACTGGACCCCGCCGCGCGGCTACCGCATCGTCGGCTGCCACAGCGAGGGCAACCGGTTCGGGATCTCCGACTGGGGCGTGGACGGGCTGATCGTGTCGGCCTGCACCCTTATCGGCAACCTGGAGGCCGGCTTCGACGTCTCCGCCAACGGCACCGCCGGTGTCGCCGGTCGGGGCGGGATCGTCAGCGACTGCGTGATCGACGGCAACGTCCAGGACGGGATCAGCATGGGCAACACGCCGGGTCCGTACACGGTGCGCGGTAACCGGGTCAGCGGGAACGGAGCGTACGGCTACCACGAGCACGACCTCGGCCACGGGTACACCGGACCGGCGTCCGACGTCACGATCGACGGCAACGAGTTCTGGGACAACGGGCTGGACGCGATCCGGGTCGACCGACCGATGGTCGACGTCACGGTCACCGGCAACCGGATCCGCAACAACGGTCGCCGGTGCGCCTCCGCGACCGGTGGTGCCGGCGGTCAGGTGCGGTACGCCCACCGGTCCCTGACCGACCCGGCCGCGCGCTGGCCGGTGGACGGGCACCGGGGCAAGGTGGTGTGGGTCGGCACCCGACGGGCGGTGGTGAGCGGCAACACCGAGACCGAGCTGACGTTGGCCGAACTACGCCCGGACACCACCACCGGCTGGAACGAGGACGTCCCGCCGCCCGGTGCGGCCTACGACCTGCCCGCCGCGCCGGTGGTGCGGGCCGGGATCGCCGTGAACGCCACCGTCGACTCGGCCACGGTGCGGGGCAACCGGGTCTGGGACAACCGCGCCGCGCCCACCCAGACGCACGGACTGTGGATCACCGAGCGGGGGCGCTGCGTCTCCTGCCGGGTCGAGGACAACGACTTCGCCGGCAACGCGGTGGACGCCCTGCGACTGGACAACCCGCCGGCGGGCGGGCACTGGCACCGTAACGTCACCGACCGGCGGTGACCGCTCAGCTCTCCCCGTCGGCCGGCGTGCTCGTGGTGGCCTCCGCGTGCCGGTCACGCAGCCGGGCCCGGATCTCCTCCGGTGTGTACGCGCGGCGCCGCCGTTCGGCGCGGGCGACGACCACACCGGTCGCCGCGACGCCGACCACACCGGCCAGCCCGAGGAGCTTCCACCACTGCATCCGTTGCCGCATGGGCCTAGGGTAGTGCCCCATGAGCATCAGCCTGGACGAGGCGGTCGAGCTGACCCGTACCGGCGACGTCTGGGTGTTCCGGGGACGCAGCGTGCCGGACCGGGCCATCCAGCTCACCACCAACAGTCCGGTCAACCACGTCGGCATGGCCGTGGTGCTGGACGACATGCCGCCGCTGATGTGGCACGCCGAACTGGGCCGATCCCTGCCGGACCTCTGGACCGGCACCCACCAGCGCGGCGTGCAGCTGCACGACCTGCGGGACGCGGTCTGCGTCTGGGCCGAGCGGTACGGGCAACGGGCCTGGCTGCGGCAGCTCGAACCGCCCGCCGGTCCGGCGATGGAGGACGCCGTGCTGCGTACCGTCGCCCGGCTGGACGGCACCCCCTTCCCGTCCACCGCCCAGCTCGCCTGGCGCTGGCTGCGCGGCCGGGTTCCGGCGATCCCCCGACCGGTGCTGTCCGGCCGGCGCGGTCCCACGTCGGCGGCCCCCGCACCGCCCGTCCCGGCGGGCGACGTCCCGGACCGCTCCCTGGAGACCGCGTACTGCGCGGAGGTGGTCGCCGTGACCTACGAGGCGATGGGGTTGCTCCCGCCGGGACGGCGGCCGAACTGGTACGACCCGGGCCGGTTCTGGAGCGGTGACGACCTGGGTCTCGAGGCGGGCGCGACGCTCGGCGCGGAGATCGAGGTGCGCATCCCGCCCCGGTGAGGTTTGCCCGGACGCCCGCGCGGCAAATCCTGACTCGTGACAGCCTCCACCGACCTCGGCACGCTGACCGACTTCTTCGACCGGTACGGCGTGGCGCTGACCACCGGCGACGTCTCCTCCATCGCCGGCTGCTACGCCCTGCCCGGCCTGGTGGTGGCCGACAGCTACAGCTTCTCGTTCAGCTCGCCGGCTGCGGTGGCACTCTCCTTCGTGGGCGCCGCGCCCGACTACCGGGACCGCGAACTGGTGGCCGCCAACGCGGTGATCCTCCAGGTGGAACCGGTCTCCCCGCTGCTGACCCTGGTGGCGGTGCAGTGGGAGTTCCTGGACAGCGGGGGACAGGCGGTGCCCGGCGAGCGTTACCGCTACCTGCTGCGCGGCACCGACGACGGCCCGGTCATCTGCACGGTGATCCGGGCCGGTTGATCCACCGGCGGGCACCGCCCGGCCGGCCCGCACCCGCCCGACCGACCGGCCCCGGACGGGTGCGGCGGCCGGCCGTGCTGACTAGGCTTCCCGGTCGGGGAACCGACGAGGGAGGACCATGGCCGGGAAGCGTCGTGCGCGGAACGGGTCCACTGTGGCCCTGCTGTCGCCCTGGGCGGTGGTGTCGGTCGGTGTGCTGGTGATGGTCGTCCTGATGGGCGTCGCCCTCGGCACGGCCGTCGGCAACCGGCCGTCGGCCGAACCCGTGCCGCCCCTGGCGACCGGTCCGCTGCCGGCGATCTCCGCGTCCTCCTTCGCCGCGTCGCGCAGCGCGGCCCCGACGGCGAGCCGGACGGCGCGTCCTGCTCCGACCCCGTCGGCGAGTCCGACCCGCACACTGTCCCCGACCCCGTCGCGCAGTCCGAGCCCGACCACCGAGTCGGCCCCGCTTCCGTTGCTCAGCCCGCCGGCCCCGCCGACGCGGGTCACCGGGGTCTACCGGACGGTGGAGACCTACTCCGGGGCGTTCATCGGTGAGGTGCGGCTGACCAATCCCTCCGACGCGCCCCGATCCTGGACGGTGCGGGTGGAGGTGCCCGGTGCCCGCCTGGTGTCGGCCTGGATGGAGGGATCGGCGCAGGCCGAGGCCGGTGGTTCCCGGTCCCGTTTCACCTTCACCAGCGGGGCCGCCCTGGCTCCCGGGGCCTCGGCGTCGCTGCGGTTCCACCTCGCCGACACCGGCACTGTCACCCGTCCCACGAGTTGCACGGTGGACGGCGCTCCCTGCGGCCGTTGACCCTTGCGTCAGGTGGTAGCAGGGGACCCCTGTTACCGCTTTCTGCCGAGGAGGGGTCCCCTGCAAACACCCGGCACAGGCCACCGTGGACGCGGCGGCCCCTGCAAGCCGTCCGCAATATTTCGACTTGGTTTGCAAACTATTGCAGAACGTTTCGGCAAGGACTAGCGTGCGGGCCAATCTACGACCACGGAAAGGCCGTCGATGAAACCCCCGCCAAAACCTTCCAAGGCCCTGTTCGGCCTGGTTTCCCTGCTCACCCTCACCCTCATCGGCGCCCCCGTCGCCGCGAAGCCGTCCGGTGCCGCCGCCACCGGGGGCACCGATCCCCTCGCCACGGCCGGTGCGCCGCAGTGGCGCAGCGAGCCCGGCGTCGAGGCGATGCTGCGCGCCGGCGCCAACGACGCGCGCGCCGAGCAGTTCTACTTCGTCCTGCCGGACCGGTTCGCCAACGGCGACCCGCGCAACGACCGTGGTGGCCTGACCGGCGACCGGCTGACCACCGGTCTGGACCCGGCCGACAAGGGCTTCTACCACGGTGGTGACCTCAAGGGCCTGATCGACAAGCTCGACTACGTCCAGGGGCTGGGCACCACCGCGATCTGGCTGGCCCCGATCTTCAAGAACCGGCCCGTGCAGGGCACCGGCGACGACGTCTCGGCCGGCTACCACGGCTACTGGATCACGGACTTCACCCAGGTCGATCCGCACTTCGGCACCAACGAGGAACTCAAGCGACTGGTCCAGCTCGCCCACCGGCGGGGGATCAAGGTCTACCTGGACGTCATCGTCAACCACACCGCCGACGTCATCAGGTACGCCGAGGACAGGTACGCGTACGTGGACAAGAAGACCAGCCCGTACACGGACGCGCAGGGGCGGGCCTTCGAGGACCGCAACCACGCCGACGGCAGCCGGGACTTCCCGAAGGTGACCGCGGACGCCGGCCCGTACACCCCGACCTTCGCCACCGAGGCGGACCGGACCGTCAAGGTCCCGGCCTGGCTGAACGACGCCACGATGTACCACAACCGGGGCGACTCCACCTTCGCCGGCGAGAACAGCGAGTACGGCGACTTCTTCGGCCTCGACGACCTCTGGACCGAGCGTCCCGAGGTGGTGCGCGGGCTGACCAAGGTCTACGGCGACTGGATCGCCAGCACCGGCGTCGACGGGTTCCGCCTGGACACCGTCAAGCACGTCAACCTCGACTTCTGGCCGCAGTTCGCCCAGGGCGTCGAGCGTGCCGCCGAGAAGGCCGGCAAGAAGGACTTCTTCATGTTCGGTGAGGTCTACAGCGCCGACCCGGAGATCGCCTCCACCTACGTCCGGCAGGGCGGCCTGCCGGCCACCCTCGACTTCGGATTTCAGGAGGCCGCCCGGGGGTACGCCGCCGGCAACGGCTCGGCCAAGGCCCTCGCCGACGTGTACGCCCGCGACGACCTCTACTCCTCCCGGGACACCGACGCCGACCGGCTGACCACCTTCCTCGGCAACCACGACATGGGCCGGATCGGCTCGTTCATCGCGGGAGGCGGCACCGATCCGAACACCCATCTGCGTCGCGACCAGCTCGCCCACCAGCTGATGTTCCTCACCCGGGGCCAGCCGGTGGTCTACTCCGGCGACGAGCAGGGCTTCACCGGGCCCGGCGGCGACAAGGACGCCCGGCAGGACATGTTCGCCTCGAAGACCCCCGACTACCTCGACGACGACCTGATCGGCACCGACCGTACGCACGCCGCCGACCAGTACGACCGGAACCACCCGCTCTACCGCACCATCGCCGAGCTGGGCGCACTGCGGAAGGCCCACCCGGCGCTGCGCGACGGCGTCCAGGTCACCCGGCACGCCGCCGACGGGCCCGGCGTCTTCGCGTTCTCCCGGATCCAGCCGACGCAGCGCGTCGAGTACGTCGTCGCGGTGAACAACGCCGCCACGCCGCAGACCGTCACCGTGGACACCTGGTCGGCGAACGCCGCCTTCACCGGTGTCTACGGGGCCACCGGCACCGTGACCGCCGCCGGGGACGGGAAGCTGACCGTGACCGTGCCGCCGCTGTCGGCGGTGGTGCACCGGGCCGGCACGGCGATCCCGCAGCCGGCCGCCGCCCCGACCATCACCATCACCGCACCGGCCGCCGACGCCGCCGTGGCCACCCGGGCCGCGGTATCCGCGCAGGTCACCGGGGACCCGCTCGCCACCGTCGCGGTGGCCGCCCGGGTCGGTGGCGGGAAGTGGACGCTGCTCGGCACCGCCGAGCAGGCGCCGTACACGCTGTACCACGACCTGACCGGACTGGCCGGCGGCACGCGGATCGAGTACAAGGCCGTGGTCCGGGACGGCAAGGGCCGGACCGCGAGCACCCGGTCCACCGCCACGGTGGGCACCCCCGACCAGGGGGCCTCCCGGGACTGGGCGATCGTGCACTACCAGCGCCCCGACGGCGACTACGCCGACTGGAGCCTCTACGCCTGGGGCGACATCGACCCGGCGTACGTCACCGAGTGGCCCAAGGGGCAGCCGTTCGCCGGGCAGGACGCCTACGGCCGGTTCGCCTGGGTGAAGCTCAAGCCGGGCGCGCGGTCCGTCGGCTTCCTGGTGATAGACAAGGACGGGAACAAGGACGTCGCCCAGGACCGGACCATCGACGTCACCCGCACCGGGGAGGTCTGGATCAAACAGGGCGATCCCACCGTGCACCCCAGCTACTCCGACGCCGTCGGCGAACCCGCGCCGCCGGTCGAGGAGGGGGTCGCGCTCCTCCACTACCGGCGGGCCGACGGTAACTACGACGGCTGGGGCCTGCACCTCTGGGACGGGGCGGCCAACCCGACCGACTGGGCGTCGCCGCTCGCCCCGACGAAGGTGGACGCGTTCGGCGCGGTGTTCCGGGTGCCGCTCGCGGCCGGGGCCACCGGGCTGAGCTACATCATGCACAAGGGGGACGAGAAGGACCTCCCGCAGGACCAGCGGCTCGACTTCGCCAGCGCCGGACGGGAGGTGTGGCTGCTCGCCGCCACCCCGGGCCGGCTGCTCCCGGCGACCACCAGCGGCACCGCGAAGGACGTCGACATCACGAAGCAGAAGGCGCACTGGATCGACCGGTCCACCGTGGCCTGGGCCACCGGCCCGACCGACGGCAAGACGTACGCCCTGGTCACCGCTGCGGCCGGCGGGGTGACCGTGGTCGACGGCGAACTGTCCGGGACGTACACCTCGCTGCCGCTGACCGCGGTGCGCAACGGGCTCACCGAGGCCCAGCGTGCGCGCTTCCCGCACCTTTGGGCCCACCAGGCGTTCACCCTCACCGAGCGTGACCTGGCCAGGGTGCCGGCCGCGCTGCGCGGGCAGCTCCTGGTGACCGAGCGGGACCACGAGGGCAGGCTGCTCGGTGCGACGGCCGTGCAGATCCCCGGCGTCCTCGACGACGTCTACTCCCGGGCCACGACGGCGAAGCTCGGTCCGACCTTCGACGGCTCCCGTCCGTCGCTGGCGGTCTGGGCGCCCACCGCCCGCACCGTCGCGCTGGAGCTGTTCGACCAGCCGACGGGGGAACCGCGCGTCGTGCCGATGCGCCGGGACGACCGCACCGGCGTCTGGTCGGTGCGCGGCGAGCGGTCCTGGACCGGAAAGTACTACCGCTACCGGGTGCAGGCCTGGCAGCCCGTCGCGCAGAAGCTGGTCACCGCCTCGGTGACCGACCCGTACTCGGTGGCGCTCGCGCCGAACTCCACGCACAGCCTGATCGTCGACTTGGCCGACCCGGCGCTCACCCCGGCCGGTTGGGCGAAGCTGCGCAAGCCGGCGGCGGTGCCGTCGTCGAAGGTGCAGATCACCGAACTGTCGGTGCGGGACTTCTCCATCGCCGACAACACCGTGCCGGAGCGGCGGCGGGGCACCTTCCTCGCCTTCACCGACCCGGCCACCGCCGGCATGACCCACCTGCGCAAGCTCGGCGCCGCCGGGGTCACCCACCTGCACCTGCTGCCCGCGTTCGACTTCGCCACCATCCCCGAGCGGCGCAGCGAGCAGAAGCAGCCCGCCTGTGACCTGGCGAAGCTGCCGCCGGACTCCGACCAGCAGCAGAAGTGCGTCGCCGGGGTCGCCGACACCGACGGCTACAACTGGGGGTACGACCCGCTGCACTACACCGTCCCCGAGGGCGGGTACGCCGTCGACCCGAGCGGTGCGGCGCGGACCACCGAGTTCCGGCAGATGGTCGCCGGGGTCAACGCCGCCGGCCTGCGGGTCGTGATGGACGTGGTCTACAACCACACCTCGGCCGCCGGCACCGACCCCAAGTCGGTGCTCGACCAGGTGGTGCCCGGCTACTACCACCGGCTGCTGGAGGACGGCACGGTCGCCAACTCCACCTGCTGCGCCAACACCGCCCCGGAGCACGCCATGATGGGCAAGCTCGTGGTCGACTCCATCGTCACCTGGGCCAGGGCGTACAAGGTGGACGGCTTCCGGTTCGACCTGATGGGTCACCACCCGAAGGCGAACATGCTCGACGTGCGTCGCGCGCTGGACAAGCTGACCGTCGTTCGGGACGGGGTGGACGGGAAGTCGATCCTGCTCTACGGCGAGGGCTGGAACTTCGGCGAGGTGGCGAACGACGCCCGGTTCGTCCAGGCCACCCAGGCCAACATGGCCGGCACCGGCATCGGCACCTTCAACGACCGGCTCCGCGACGCGGTGCGCGGCGGCGGGCCGTTCGACGCCAACCCGCGCGTGCAGGGCTTCGCCTCCGGACTGTTCACCGACCCGAACGGCGACCCGGTCAACGGCACCGCCGAGCAGCAGCGCGCCCGGCTGCTGCACTCCCACGACCAGATCAAGGTCGGTCTGGTCGGCAACCTCGCCGGCTACCGGTTCACCGACACCTCGGGTCGGACGGTGACCGGCGCGCAGGTCGACTACAACGGCTCGCCGGCCGGCTACACCGCCGCGCCGGGGGAGGCGGTGACCTACGTCGACGCGCACGACAACGAGATCCTGTACGACGCGCTGGCGTACAAGCTGCCGCAGGACACCCCGATGACGGACCGGGCCCGGATGCAGGTGCTCGCCCTCTCCACGGTGGTGCTCGGGCAGGGGAGCGGCTTCGTCACCACCGGTACCGAGCGGCTGCGGTCGAAGTCGCTGGACCGCAACTCGTACAACTCCGGTGACTGGTTCAACCAGATCCGGTGGGACTGCACCCAGGGCAACGGGTTCGGCGCCGGCCTGCCCCCGGCGGCGGACAACCAGGACAAGTGGCCGTACGCGAAGCCGCTGCTGGCCGATGCGACGTTGGTGCCGGACTGCGCGGCGGTGAACCTGACCGACGCCCGGTACGCCGAGATGCTGCGTGTGCGGGCCTCGTCGCCGGTGTTCGGGCTGACCGACGCCCGCGAGGTGCAGAAGCGGGTGGCCTTCCCGCTCTCCGGTCCGCAGGAGACCCCGGGTGTGCTCACCATGACGCTCGACGGTCGCGGCCTGGACCGCCAGTGGACGTCGGTGACCGTGGTCTTCAACACCACCCCGCAGGCGGCGAAGCAGCAGGTCAGCGGCCTCAGAGGCGCGGACGTGTCGCTGCATCCGGTACTGCGGAACTCGGCGGATCCGGTGCTGCGTACCGCCTCGTTCGACCGGGCCGGCGGCACGTTCACCGTTCCGGCGCGGAGCGTGGCGGTCTTCGTCCAGCGGTGACCGAACGGGCCTGTCCCGCCGGCAGTGGCGGGACAGGCCCGAGTTCCGGTGATCCGTACGTCGTCCGGCCCCGTCCGGGTGGTCCTGGGGACCACGCGGACGGGGCCGGATCGTCTCGCCCCGGCTGGTGCCGGTACCGGGCGTCACCTGCCGTTCAGCCCTGGCAGTTCGGAATCGCCCTGCCGGCGCAGTTGGTCGAGTTGTTGCCGGTCACCCGCGACTGGAGGTCGACGGTGGCCGTCCCGGCCTCCGCCAGGTGGTGGATGCCGCCGCCGGCGATCCGGGCCTGGTTCAGGGTGACGTTGGTACCCAGCAGGCTGACCTCGCCGGTAGGGCCGTTGTGGATGCCCCCGCCGGTCGTGCCGGCCTGGTTGCCGGTGAACACGCCACCGCTCACGGACAGGTCGCCGAGGTTGGACACCCCGCCGCCGACGCCCAGGCTGGCGCTGTTGCCGGTCAGCCGGACCCCGCTCAGGGCGGTCACCGTGCTGGCGGTGCCGTTGAAGATCCCGCCGCCGCCCCGGTTCGCCCCGGCCACCGCCGCCGCGGTGTTCTCCAGCAGCGTGACCTCCCGCATCCGGAGCTGGGTGCCGCCCTCGTTGGCGATCGCGCCACCGGAGGCCGCGGCGGTGTTCCCGGTGAACTGGGAGTTGGCGATGTCGGCTGCGCCGCCCCTGGTGTGCAGGGCGCCGCCGTTGCCACCGCTCTCGTTGCCGAGGAACCTGGTTTCCCGGATGGTCGCCGTGCCGGCGCTCTCGATGGCACCCCCGCCGCGGTTGTCGCCGGTGGTGACCGGCGCAATCGACTTGTTGGCCTCGAACAGGCTCTTCTCCACGACCAGGACGCCGGCGCTGCGGAGGGCGCCACCCCCACTGGCCGCGTTGTTCAGAGCCAGCTTGGTGTTGCGGAGCGTGGTGATCCCGGCGTTCTCGACGGCGCCACCGGTGCCGGCGGCTCCCAGGGCGCTGTTGCCGGTCAGCGTGCTGTTCTCGATGACGGCCTCGCCGCCGGCCTGCACCGAAATCGCTCCGCCGCGCTCCGTCCCGGACACCATCCCGTTGCGCAGGGTCAGGTCTCGCAGGGTCAGGTGTCCGCCGTTGGCGACCTCGAAGAAGCGGAACAGGGAGGTGCCGGCGTTGGGCAGGCTGTAGGCGCGCTCGATGATCGACCGCTCCCCGAGGATGGTGATCCGGCTGGTGATCGGCGGGAGAGCGTTGGAGCCGGTGGCCGAGCGCAGTTCGTACGTGCACTCGGCGGCCAGCCGCAGCGTGCCACCCTGGCGCGCATTGGCCTGGTTGATCGCCGCGAAGAGCGCGTCGCGGTTGCACGGCACCGCCGTGGCCTGCTGCCCCTGGGCGTTCTGCCCTTGCCGGTTCTGGCCTTGACCGTTCTGTCCCTGGCCGTTCTGGCCCTGACGGTTCTGGCTCTGGCCGTTCTGGCCGCGCCGGTCGCCGTTTCCGTCGTGGCCCTTGCCCTCGTGGCCCTTCCCCTTGTGGCCCTTGTCGTCCTTGTGGCCACCCTCCGACGACATGCCGTCACCGGTCAGAATCGACTGGGCGTTCGCCCAGTTCAAGGCGGCGAGGCTGGGCGTCCCGGCGACCGCGGCGCCGCCGATCGCACCCAGACCCACCACGCCGGCCAGGCCCGCAGCGCCGGTGGCCAACCACAGCCGACGGCGGTTCCTCGGTGGCACCGCCTGCGGGGCGGCCTCCTCATTCTTTCCAAGGTAGTTGGACATCGGAGCTCTCTGCCCTCTCCTCGTACCAGACAAGGTCGCTCCGCCATGGCGAGGCGTCCTTCGCTACAAATCGGTTGTAGCTGCTGAACCACACCGTATGAGAAGTTTCCTCGCTATGTGGGCTAATCTGAAAATAGCCCACATTTCGGAGCTTTCCGGCGTGCGAGGACGTTCGGTGCGGGCGCGTACGGAAACCACGGCGGGCGGCCCCAGCCTCCGTCGCGTTCCGGAGAGGGGCCGCCCTCGCTATATGTGGATCAGCCGGTACACCGCAGGGCGCCCGACGACAAACCCCCACGCCCACGGTGAGGTGTGCGGTAAGGGCAGGAACAGGGCGGTCCGGACGGATCGTAAATGACCGTTCGGACCGCCCCGAACGGGAAGAAGTTTCCGAACACACCGTAGGAGAAGGATCGCCCCAGAGTGTTGCTTTCCCCAGGAAACGCCACAGATCGAGGTCCGGCCGCCGAAACGGCGGACCCCGCCGCCGGTACCCGGGACATCCGGGCACCGACGGCGGGGTCCGTCGGGTCAGGTCGTGCGGTCAGCCGGGCAGGCGCGGACCCGCCTCCCGCTGCTCGGCCAGCCAGTTCTCCACCTCGTCCGACCGCCGGGGCAGGCCCGCCGAGAGGTTCACCGCGCCGGTGGCGGTCACCAGGACGTCGTCCTCGATCCGGATGCCGATGCCGCGCAGCTCCTCCGGCACCAGGTCGTCCTCGGGCTGGAAGTAGAGCCCCGGCTCGACGGTGAGGACGAACCCCTCACCGAGGGCGCCGTCGCGGTACACCTCCTTGCGGGCGTTCGCGCAGTCGTGCACGTCGATGCCGAGCATGTGCCCGAACCCGTGCAGCGTCCAGCGCCGGTAGATGGTCGACTTCTCGTCCATCGCCTCGTCCACGCTCACCGGCAGCAGACCCAGGTCGGCCAGCCCCTCGGCGAGCACCCGCATGCAGGTCCGGTGGACGTCCTTGAACTTCGCCCCGGGCCGGATGGCCTCGATGCCGGCCTGCTGGGAGGCGTACACGACGTCGTAGACCTGACGCTGGAGGTCGGTGAACCGGCCGCCCACCGGCAGGACCCGGGTGACGTCGGCGGTGTAGAGGTGGCGGTTCTCCACCCCCATGTCCATCAGCAGCAGCTCACCCGGGCGGGTGGTGCCGTGGTTGTGCACCCAGTGCAGGATCGTGGCGTGCTCGCCGGCCCCGACGATCGAGCCGTACCCCACGTCGTTGCCGTCGTGGCGGGCCCGCAGCGCGAAGATCCCCTCCAGCAGCCGCTCGGACACCCCCCGGTCGGCCGGGAGCACCCGGGCGACGTCCTCGAAGCCCCGGACGGTCGCGTCGATCGCGTCCTGGAGCTGCGCGATCTCCCACTCGTCCTTGACCAGCTTCAGCTCCGAGATCGCGACGGCCAGCTCCCGGTCCCGGCCCGGCTGCCCCTCGGCGCGTGCGCCGTCCCACCGGCGCACCGCCGCGTCCACCCGGGCGTCGAAGCCCCGCAGCACCCGGGTGCGCCCGGGGGCGGAATCGGCCAGCACCGCGTCCAGTTCGGTCAGGTCGGCGGTGGGCAGGCCGAGTTCGCTCGACTTCTCGGCCAGGGTGTGCCGCCGCCCCACCCACAGCTCGCCGTGTCGGCTCCGGAAGAACTCGTCGGTCTCCCGCGAGGAGCGGGGCCGCATGTAGAGGACCGCGTCGTGACCGGACCCGTTGGGCCGCAGCACCAGCACGCTGTCCGGGGCGTGGTCGCCGGTCAGGTAGGCGAAGTCGCTGCCGGGGCGGAAGCGGTACTCGGTGTCGTTGGCGCGCACCTTCTCACCGCCGGTCGGGATGACCAGCGTCTCGCCGGGGAAGGACGCGGAGAGCGCGGCCCGCCGCTTGGCGTAGTTGGGCACCTCGGGGCGCGGACCCACCGGCAGGGTGGTGTCCCGCCAGCCCTGGCGCATGAAGGCCAGGAAGGCCTCCGGGAAATCGGGGTCGTGCGATTCGGTGCCGTCCGTCGGCGTCGTGTCGGTCTGCTTCTCAGCCATGATCCGCTCCCTCCGGTGGCGTCGCTGACGCAGACGGTACCGCGCGGACCCGGCACGGGGAGAGCCCGTGGTGCCGCGACGGAGCGTTCAGGCGCGTGGAAAGATGGCCAACATGTGCGGACTCCTGGCCTTTTTCAGCGCGCGCGGCGACGCCGGCGCGCACCGCGACGCCATCGCCGGAGCGTTGGAATGCCTGCACCACCGCGGGCCGGACGAGACCGGTGTCGAGCTGGTCGGTGACGCCACCGGCCGGTACGCGGACGGGGTGTTCGCCCACAAGCGGCTCGCCATCATCGACGTGGCGTCCAGCCACGAGCCGCTGCCCTACGCGGGCGGCCGGTACCTTCTCACCTTCAACGGTGAGATCTACAACTACATCGAGCTGCGCGAGGAGCTGATCCGCAACTTCGGCGCCCAGTTCGCCACGGCGGGTGACGGCGAGGTGATCGTCGCCGGCTACCACTACTGGGGCGAGCAGGTGCTCACCCGGCTGCGCGGCATGTTCGCCTTCGTCATCTGGGACCGGCAGGAGCGGCGGGCCTTCGGTGCCCGGGACCACTTCGGCATCAAGCCGCTGCACTACCTGGAGACCATGGACGGTCTCTACCTCGCCTCCGAGAAGAAGGCGCTGCTGCCGTTCGCGCAGTCCGCGTACGCCGGGGACGCCGGAGTGGACGCCGCCAACCTCTCGCACTACCTGACCCTCCAGTACGTCCCGGAGCCCGGCACCCTGCACCAGGGCATCAGCCGGATCGGCTCGGGCGAGTACCTCACCTGGACGCCGGGTGGCCGGATCGACGTGCGGCGGTGGTACCGCCCGGTGTTCCGGCCCGCCCCGGTCTCCGACGAGCAGCGCCTCTACCACCAGATCCGGGAGACGCTGCGGGAGAGCGTCCGGATGCACATGCGCTCGGACGTGCCGGTCGGCTCCTTCCTCTCCAGCGGCATCGACTCCACCGCCGTGGTGGCCCTGGCCCGGGAGTTCAACCCGAACATCCTGACCTTCACCGTCGGGTACGACGTCCCGGGCTACTCCGAGATCGACGTCGCCCAGGAGTCGGCCCGGCACCTCGGGGTGACCACCATCCCGACGAAGATCGGTCCGCAGGACATGATCGAGGCGCTGCCGAAGATCGTCTGGCACCTGGACGACCCGGTCGCCGACCCGGCACTGGTGCCGCTCTACTTCGTCGCCAAGAAGGCCGCCGAGCACGTCACCGTGGTGCTCTCCGGCGAGGGGGCCGACGAGTTCTTCGGCGGCTACACCATCTACCGCGAGCCGCTTTCGCTGAGCGGCGTCAACGGTCTGCCCGACGGGGTGCAGAAGGGCCTGCGGGCGGTGTCGAAGGCCATTCCGCAGGGCGTCAAGGGCAAGAGCTTCCTGGAGCGCGGCACCACCCCGATCGAGCAGCGCTACTACGGCAACGCCCGGATGTTCACCGAGGAGGAGAAGCAGCACCTGCTGCGCCGGTACGACCCCTCGGTGCGCTACACCGACGTCACCGCCCCGATCTACGCCGAGTGCACCGAGCTGGACGACGTCACCAAGATGCAGTACGTCGACCTCTACACCTGGCTGCGCGGCGACATCCTGGTCAAGGCGGACCGGATCTCGATGGCGCACTCGCTGGAGGTCCGGGTGCCCTTCCTCGACCGCGACGTCTTCGAGGTGGCCGCCGGCATTCCGGTCGACCTGAAGCTGCCGCCCCGCTCCGACGCCACCAAGTACGCGATGCGCCAGGCGTTGCAGGGTGTGGTGCCCCCGGCCATCGTCAACCGGCGCAAGCTCGGCTTCCCGACCCCGACCCGGGTCTGGCTGCGCGGCGAGATGTACGAGTGGGCCCGCTGGGTGCTCTCCACCTCCGGTGCCGGCGAACTGCTCGACCTGTCGTACGCGATGCGGCTGCTGGAGGAGCACAAGCGGGAGGAGGCGGACCACTCCCGCAAGGTGTGGACGGTGCTGATCTTCTGCATCTGGCACGCCATCTTCGTCGCCAAGACCCTCGACCCGGGCATCCAGCGCAACCAGTCGGCGCTGCTGACCAAGCCCGTGGTCGGTTCCATGGTCCGCTGACCTCCCCCGCCCCTTCCGTGGGTTGATCAAGAGGTTCGCGTCACCGGAGCTGCCTCCGACTGACGCGAACCTCTTGATCGTCCGGAGGAAGGGGACGGCAGGGGACGTGGCAGGGTGGCTGGTGGGGGAGAAGGGGGCGGGGCGATGGGGTACGCGGTGGTGCTCGGTGAGGCGTTGGTCGACCTGCTCGACGCCGAGTGTGCCGGCGAGCCGGTCTACCGGCAGGCGATCGGCGGCGGGCCGCTCAACGTCGCGGTCGGGGTGGCCCGCCTCGGCGGGGACGCCCGGTTCGTCGGCTCCCTCGGCGACGACGTGCTCGCCGAGCGGATCCGGGACTTCCTCACCACGGCCGGGGTCGGCGTCACCGGAACGGTCACCGTGCCCGCGCCGACCGCGCTCGCCGTGGCCACCTTCGCCGGGGCGGAACCCGACTTCCGCTTCTACGGCGAGCCACCCTCCTACGGGCAGTTGACCGCCGACGACCTCGACGTCGCACTGGTCGAAGGCGCGGACGTGCTCTACTGCGGGTCGATCGTGCTGCTCTGCCCGGCGACCCTCGCCGCCGCCCGCCGGGCCTGGAGCCTGACCACCGGCGTGCGGGTGTTCGACCCGAACATCCGTCCCCGGCTGCTGTCCGGGCCGGACGCGCTCGCGGTGGTCCGTCAGACGACCGCCGAGTTCGCGGCCACTGCGCACCTGGTCAAGCTCAGCGCCGCCGACGCCGAGGTGCTCTACCCCGGGGAACCGGTCGAGCGGGTCGCCGCCCACCTGCGCGACCTGGGTGCCGGCACCGTGGTGGTCACCCTCGGCGCGCGCGGCGCGCTGGTCGCGGCCGGCCCCGACCCGGTACGCGTGTCCGCGCCCACCGTCCGCGCGGTCGACGCCACCGGCGCCGGTGACTCGGTGATGGCCGCGCTGGTCGCCGACCTGCTGGCCGACGGGCAGCCCCGCGACCCGGCCGGCTGGACCGCCCGGGTGGCCTTCGCGCTCCGGGTGGCCGGCCTGGTCTGTGAGTCGTCCGGTGGCGCGGTCGCCATGCCGACCCGGGACGAGGTCGCCCGCCGTTTCCCCGCCTGACCGGCACGGGACCTACCGGGTGGGGCGGAACCAGGCCCGGGCGGAGGCGGGCACCAGCACGAGCGCCACCACCGTTGCCCCGTACGCCAGCACCAGCAGCCCGGAGTCGCCGGTGGACAGCACCCGCAGTCCGCTGGCCATCAGCATGAAGCCGAGCACCACGGCCGCGACCTGCGACCCGCGCCGGCCCTGCCACGTCCCGTACGCGACCGAACCGAGGAGCGCCCCGAGGAGCGCGGCCAACAGCACCATGGGTGCCGCCGACCCGAGTTCGCCCCCGTCCGCCGCCAGCAGGGCCGCCAGGAGAAGTAGCGGCGCCAGCGCGCCGACGGCCAGGAGCAGCGCGGCGACGCGGACCGGCACGGGGGGTCGGGGCGGGCCCTGACCGTCGCCGGTAGCGACCCGACCGCGATCGTCGTGGACATCCATACCGGACAAGCTACCCGGGCGTCCCGTCCGGACTGGCCAGCAGAACCGGCGCTCCGGTCGAGGCGGTGTCAGCGCGGCTGTGCCGTGCGGCGGTCACGTGGTGCCGTCGAGTTCGGCGTACCCGCGTCGGGCGGCCACCAGCGCGGCGCGGGCCCCGAACGGCGCCTCGGCGGCGACCCGCTCCGGGGGCGCGCCGCCGGTGTGCCCGGCCCGGATCAACCAGGCCAGGTCGGCGAGCTGTCCGTGCTGAGCGCCGACGAACGAGACGTCCACCGGGTCACCGTGGCCGGGCACGATAGTGGTGGCCGGCGTGGTGAGTCGCAGCAGCGCCGCCACCGCCTCCGGCCACTGCAACGGGTACGACTCCTCGAAGGCCGGCGGTCCGCTCTGCTCCACCAGGTCCCCGGCGACCAGGACGTCCGCGTCCGGCACGTGCACCACCAGGTCACCGGCGGTATGGCCGCGCCCGGGATGGTGCAGCACCACGCGGCGACCGCCCACGTCCAGCGTCGTCCCGGTGTGCACGGTGTGCGTCGGCGCCAGCAGCGCCGTGCGGGCCAGCTCGGCCGCGAGGGCCGGCTGCTCCGCGCGCATCTCCTCGTACGCCAGGTGGCGCAACTCGTCGGGACGGTCGCGGAGCCACCCGGCGGTCGCCTCGTGCGCGTACACCGGGCGGGGCGGGTCGGCGGCGAGCGTGGCGTTGCCGAAGCAGTGGTCGAAGTGGTGGTGGGTGTTCACCAGGGTCCACGGGTGCGGCGTGACCGCCCGGACGGCAGCGGCCAGCGCGGTGGCCTGCGCCGCCGTGGAGAGGGTGTCCACCAGCAGCGCCGCGCCGTCGCCGACGACGAGCGTGACGTTGACGTCGAGCAGCGGCTCGCGCAGCACGTGCACGCCGTCGCGGATCTCGACGAACCGGCCGGTCATGACGCCCCGGAGGCGCGTTCCACGAAGCGCTGCCGATCCAACAGCACCCGTTCCACCCGCCCCTGGGCCACCGTCTCGCCGCCGTCGTCGACGGTGACGGTGAACACCAGCCGTCGGCCGTCCACCTCGTCCAGCCGCGCCTCGGCGGCGACGGTACGACCGACCGGGGTGGGTGCCCGGTGCTCCAGCTCCACCCGGACGCCGACGGTGGTCGTCCCCGGCGGCAGGTGCCGGGCGGTGGCCGCGACGGTGGCCGCCTCGGCCAGCGCGAGGACCCGGGGCGTGCCCAGCACCGGTACGTCACCGGAGCCGACCGCCTGGGCGGTGTCGGCGTCGGTCACGGTGAGTTCGACCCGGGCCTTGAGCCCGGGCGTGACAGTCTGCTCCGGCATGGCGACAGCCTACGCCGACCGCCGTAGCGCCGGTCGGCGTTCGTCGATGCGCTGGCCGCCGTTAACCTGAAGGGTGATGGCCGTTGTCACTGACCCCCAGCCCCCTGCCCCGTCCGGTCCGCCGGTGTCGTCCGAGGGCGGACGTCCCCGCGTGGTCGCCATGTCGATCTGGAGCGCCCTGTTCGTCGCCGGTTGGTTGACGATCGGACTACCCACAGACCCGGCTTACGCCTTCGTCTGGATCTGGTCCGCCGTCATCGCCTGGAACTGGGGCCGCCCGTGGCGCAGCCACCTGGGCTTCGCCCGGGACTGGCTGCCGGTGGTGCTGCTCCTCGCCGCCTACAACCTCTCCCGGGGCTTCGCCGACAACGGCGCGATCCCGTACTCCTACGACCTGATCGTCGCCGACCGGTTCCTGGTCGGCTGGGCGACCGGAGGCGAGGTCCTCACCATCTGGTTGCAGGAGCGGCTCTACAAGCCGCAGGTGCAGTGGTGGGACGTCCTGGCGGCCTGGGTCTACTTCTCGCACTTCGTGGCGACGCTGGCGGCGGCGGTGGTGCTCTGGATGCGCGACCGCGCCCGGTGGGGGGCGTACATGCGGCGGTGGGGTTTCCTCTGCGCCGCCGGTCTGGCCACCTACTTCCTCTACCCGGCCGCCCCGCCCTGGTGGGCGGCGCAGAACGGGCTCCTCGGGGAGGTGGCCCGGATCTCCACCCGGGGGTGGAAGGAGTTCGGCATGCACGGCGCGGGCAACATGCTCAACGCCGGGCAGATCGCCTCGAACCCGGTGGCCGCGATGCCGTCCCTGCACACCGCCTGGGCGCTGTTCGTGGTGCTGTTCTTCCTCACCTCGACCCGTCGCCGCTGGTGGCCGCTGCTGCTGGCGTACCCGCTGGCGATGACCTTCACCCTGGTCTACTCCGGCGAGCACTACATCATCGACGTGCTGGTCGGCTGGGCGTACGTGGGCTTGACCTTCCTGGTGGTCGGTCTGGCGGAGCGGTGGTGGGCGGCCCGGCAGGCCCGCCGGGCTCCGGCGGAACCGGTCGGGGCCGCCCCCGCCGGCTCCGGGACCCACGCGGACGACGGAACGGCCGGCGGCACGGTCGGGAACGGGCCGTCCCCGACCGAGGAGCCGACGGTGCCGGTCAGTCGCTGAGCCGGGCGGCGCGGGCCCGCGCGGTCAGTTCGGCGGCGAGGGCCCACGCCTCGGCCAGGTCCCGGTGCAGTGCTGCCGCGCCGGCACCGCCCGCGGTGTCGGCGTGCACGGTGGCCAGGCCCAGTCGCCGTTGCAGCGGGCCCTGGACCACCCGGACGCTCTGGATCCGGGCGTACGGCACGATGGTGAGCTGCCGGGTGACCAGGCCCGAGCGGACCACGAAGACCCGCTCGGCCAGACCGGCACCGAGGACGCGCCAGCTCAGTGGCCGCAACCAGCGGGCCGGCGGCGGCGGTGCGGTCAGCGGCAGGGCGGAGACGACCACGCCGGGCAGCACCTCGGCGGTGATCATCTCGCCGGTCGGCAGGTCGCCCACGGGCAGGAGCCGGTCCGGACGGTTGCGGTCGTCCGGCTCGGCCGCCGAGTAGCCGGCGACCTCCAGCCGCAACCGCAGCCAGCCCTTGGCCCGCCAGAGCAGCGGCCAGGTCACCCCGATCGCCTGCACCCGGTTGAGCGGGACGGTCTGCGCGCGGGTCTCCAGCAGGCCGTTCCGGATCCGCAGCCGGTCGCCGTCCCGGTCGAGCCGGAAGTTCCAGTCGTCGAGGACCCGCCGGATCGGTTGCAGCAGCACCCCGGCCATCGCGGTGACCGTGCTGGCCACCGCGATGAACGACCAGGAGCCCTCGGTGAGGAACTGCGCCACCACGAACGCCACGCCCACCGGCAGCATGAACGCCTGCGGGGTGAGCAGTTGGCTGACCAGCAGGTCGCGGTTGGTGACGGTGTGCAGGGGCCGGCCGACCGGCACCGGTGGTCCGGCCGTGGCGGTCTCCGGGATGGCGGCGTGCGGCGCCTGGCCGGCCAGGTCGAGCAGGCGGGTCCGCAGGGCGGTCGCGTCGGCCACGCTCAGGAACGCCAGTGGCGCCTCGGTCTTGCCGCCGCCGACCACTTCCAGGCGTAGCTCGGCCAGGCCGGTGAGCTGGGCGAGCAGGGGACGGACCACCTCCACGGCCTGCAACCGCTCCAGCGGGATGGCTCGGGTGCGCCGCCACACCAGGCCCTCGTAGACGCGCAGTTCCCGACCGACCACGTGGTAGCCGGTGTTGTACCAGCTGACCACCGAGAGGACCGTCGCGCCGAGCGCGAGCACCGCGACCATCGCCGCGAAGGTGCCGAAGCCGACCCGGGACAGCGTCGACCAGGAGAGCCCGGCGATCACCACCACCAGGGACTTCGCCCCGTGCAGGGCGGGGCTCAACGGGTGCAGGCGGTGCCGGGGCTCGACGTGTTCCGGCGCCGGGGCGGCCGGGACGGGCCAGGGGTGCGGGACGTCCGGCCCGGTCTCCTCGGCCGGGCCGCCGGTCACAGCCCCTCCGCGCGGTCTTCGCCCAGCGCGGTGAGCCGGTCGCGCAGTCGGGACGCCTCGGCCGGGCGCAGTCCGGGCACCCGGGCGTCGCTCGCGGCGGCAGCGGTGTGCAACTGCACGGTGGCCAGCCCGAAGGCCCGTTCCAGCGGACCGGCGGTGACGTCGACGAACTGCATCCGGGCGTACGGCACGATCGACAGCCGGCGCACCAGCAACCCGTGCCGGACCAGCAGGTCGTCGTCGCGTTCGGCGTACCCCCAGGCGTGCACGGCCCGGACGATCGCCACCGCCCGCAGAAGGCTCAGCAACACGACGAGCCCCAGACCGGCTCCGAACAGCCAGTGCCCGCTCAGCGCCCAGGCCACCGCGACGCCGACCACCACGACGAGGACGCCGATGCCCAGCCGGACGAGTTCCACCCAGATCAGGTCGGTGGAGACCCGCTGCCAGGCGACCGACTCCGGCCATGGTTCGAGCGGGTCGGCCGGGGTGGGGACGGGCCCGTCCGTGTGCTCCGTGCTCACCGGCGTGCCCCGCTGCGATCACTCACCCGTTGAGCGTAACGATCCGGGCAATGGTTCGACCTCCCGGAGAAAGCTCCGCGCGGTGAGAAAGTCACCGAGTGTGCCCCGGTGCTCGGCGCACGCGAGCCAGGTCTTGCGTCGGTCCGGGTCGTGCAGCCGGGGATTGTTCCACCGCAGGGCCCAGAGCGCCGGGGTGCGGCAGCCACGCGCCGAACAGACGGGAGGGCCGCCGGGAGCGGGGGAGGATTCGGTCACCGGGGCCAGTCTAGGTGGCGCGCCGGGAGGATGAGCGCCGGGCGGCCACGGGGGGAGCCGCCCGGCGACGGCTGAATCGTACACGCGGCGGCGACGTTCGGACACCCCCGACCGGCGATTCGGCCACCGGACGCGGCGCGGTGACAATCGGGTTCTCGCCCGGTTGGCACTCAGCCGGGCATGCGAGGCTTGACACGCACCTCGTCGCCCAAGATCACGAGCACGCTGTGGAGGACCGGTGGCCCAGCCGACCACGCCCGACCCGACCGCGACCGACGCCGCCCCGGCGCCACCGAGCACACCCGCCGAGGACGCCACGCTGGTGGAGCGGGCGTTGTTCGAGATCAAGCGGGTCATCGTCGGGCAGGACCGGATGGTCGAGCGGATGTTCGTCGCCCTGCTCGCCCGGGGCCACTGCCTGCTCGAGGGGGTGCCGGGGGTGGCCAAGACCCTGGCTGTGGAGACCATGGCCAGGGTCGTCGGCGGGTCCTTCGCCCGGGTGCAGTTCACCCCCGACCTGGTGCCCGCCGACATCATGGGCACCCGCATCTACCGGCAGTCCAGCGAGAAGTTCGACGTGGAGCTGGGACCGGTGTTCGTCAACTTCCTGCTCGCCGACGAGATCAACCGGGCTCCGGCGAAGGTGCAGTCGGCCCTGCTGGAGGTCATGAGCGAGCGTCAGGTGTCGATCGGCGGGGAGACCCACCGGGTGCCGGA
This sequence comes from Micromonospora sp. NPDC050187, assembly GCF_044459745.1. NCBI lineage: Bacteria > Bacillati > Actinomycetota > Actinomycetes > Micromonosporales > Micromonosporaceae > Micromonospora > Micromonospora sp. NPDC050187. The sequence continues at coordinate 58,890 of NZ_JBITJH010000024.1, read as the reverse complement.
CCCGTTCCTGGTGATGGCCACCCAGAACCCGATCGAACAGGAGGGGGTCTACCCGCTGCCCGAGGCGCAGCGGGACCGTTTCCTGATGAAGATCGTCGTTGGCTACCCGACGGACGCCGAGGAACGGGAGATCGTCTACCGGATGGGGGTGGCCGCGCCCGTGCCGTCGCCGGTGTTCACCACCACCGACCTGCTCTCCCTGCAACGCAAGGCCGACCAGGTCTTCGTGCACAACGCCCTGGTCGACTACGCCGTCCGGCTGGTGCTGGCCACCCGTACCCCGGCCGAGCACGGAATGCCGGACGTCGCCCAGCTCATCCAGTACGGCGCGAGCCCCCGGGCGTCGCTCGGCCTGGTCCGGGCCACCCGCGCGCTGGCCCTGCTGCGCGGGCGGGACTACGCGTTGCCCCAGGACGTCCAGGACATCGCGCCGGACATCCTGCGGCACCGGTTGGTGCTCAGCTACGACGCGCTCGCCGACGACGTCCCGGCCGACCACGTGGTGCACCGGGTGATGTCGACCATCCCGCTGCCGTCAGTGGCGCCCCGGCAGCAGGCGACGCCGCAGGCCGGGCCGCCTCCGGGCGGGCAGCCGAACGGCGGCCCGGCTCCGGGCGCCGGCTGGCCCGGGCAGCGGCCGTGACCTCACCCGTCCGTCGGCCCGCCGGCGCCACCCCCGGACGGAGCGAGGCGGTCCTGTCCCGCCTGCAACTCCTGGTCACCCGGAAACTCGACGGCCTGCTCCAGGGCGACTACGCCGGTCTCCTGCCCGGGCCGGGCAGCGAGGCGGGGGAGTCCCGCGAGTACCGCCCCGGTGACGACGTACGCCGGATGGACTGGCCGGTCACCGCGCGGACGACGACACCGCACGTGCGCCGTACGGTGGCCGACCGGGAGTTGGAGACGTGGCTCGCGGTGGACCTCTCGGCGAGCCTGGACTTCGGCACCGGGCAGTGGCTCAAGCGCGAGGTGGTGGTCGCGGCGGTGGCGGCCCTGGCCCACCTGACCGTCCGGGGCGGCAACCGCATCGGCGCGGTGGTCGGCACCGGCGGTGCGCCGCCCGCGCCCCGACGGTGGGGCGCGACGCCCCCCGCCGCCCCGGTGGTGCGGCGGATGCCGGCCCGCAGCGGCCGCAAGGAGGCGCAGGGGCTGGTCCGCGCCGTCGCCGGCACCGAGATCGGGCCGGGCCGCGCCGACCTCGGCACCCTGGTCGACCTGCTCAACCGGCCGCCCCGGCGGCGTGGCGTGGCGGTGGTGATCTCCGACTTCCTCGCACCGCCGGAGCAGTGGGGACGACCGATCCGTAAGCTGCGGGTCCGGCACGACGTGCTGGCGATCGAAGTGGTCGACCCGCGCGAGCTGGACCTGCCGGACGTGGGGGTGCTGCCGGTGGTGGACCCGGAGACGGGGGAGCTGCACGAGGTGCAGACCGCCGATCCACGGCTGCGCCGCCGGTACGCCGAGGCGGCCGCCGCCCAGCGCGCGGCGATCGCCCGCGAACTGCGGGCGGCCGGCGCCGCCCACCTGCGTCTGCGTACCGACACCGACTGGCTGCTGGACATGGTGCGTTTCGTGGCCGCGCAGCGGCACGCCCGCACCCGGGGGACGACTCGATGATCCGTATGTTGCAACCGTGGTGGCTGCTGACCCTGCTGCCCGTGCTCGCCGTCGCCGCGCTCTACGTCTGGCGGCAACGCCACCGCCGGGCGTACGCGATGCGGTTCACCAACGTGGACCTGCTGCGCACCCTCGCTCCGAAGGGGCTGGGTTGGCGGCGGCACGTCGCGGCGGTCGCGCTGCTGCTCTGCCTGCTGACGCTGGCCACCGCCACCGCCCGGCCGGCGATCGACACCCGGGAGCCGTTGGAACGGGCGACCGTCATGCTCGCCGTCGACGTCTCGCTGTCCATGCAGGCCGACGACGTCACCCCGAACCGTTTGCAGGCGGCCCAGGAGGCGGCCAAGCAGTTCGTCGGTGAGCTGCCGGAGTCGTACAACCTGGGGTTGGTCTCGTTCGCCAAGTCGGCGAACGTGCTGGTGCCGCCGACGAAGGACCGGTCGGCGGTGAACGCGGCCATCGACGGGCTGGTGCTGGCCGAGGCGACCGCGACCGGGGAGGCGGTCTTCACCTGCCTGGAGGCGATCCGGTCGGTGCCGGCCGACGGCGCGGCGGGCATCCCGCCGGCCCGGATCGTGCTGCTCTCCGACGGTTTCCGCACGGCGGGCCGGTCGGTGGAGGAGGCCGCGGCGGCGGCGCAGGCGGCGAACGTGCCGGTGTCCACGATCGCCTTCGGCACCGACTCCGGGCAGGTGGACATCGGCGGTCAGGCCCAGCGGGTGCCGGTGGACCGGCTGGCCCTGGCGGACCTGGCGGAGACCACCGAGGGGCACTTCTACGAGGCGGCCTCGGTGACCGAGCTGAAGCAGGTGTACCAGGATATGGGCAGCTCGATCGGGTTCCGGACCGAACCCCGGGAGATCACCCAGTGGTACGCGGGGGTGGCGTTGCTCTTCGCGCTCGCGGCGGCCGGGGCGAGTCTGCTCTGGACCTCCCGCATCCTCTGACCCCGGGCCACGCACGCCGGTGCGGGGCTGTCGTCGACACGGTGACCGCGTGTCGACGGCGGTCCCGCCACCGCGCGGCGACCGTACCTTCCGCTGGTGGGGTCAGTGACTTCCGCTGGTGAGGACGAAGAGGACGGCCACCCAGACGGCGGCGAGGGTGAAGCCCAGCGGGGCGACGTAACGGCTCATGGACGCACTCCGGTGGCGACTCGACGGTCCGGGCGCAGGGCCGGAACCGGGGGAGGGGGACAGGACGCGCACACCAGTCGTGACCGGGGGGCTCCACCCGCGACCGCCCGGGGAAACGGGCGGGGTGACCGAAACCCACGGCAGGACGGCCGGGGCGGCGGTGCGGAACGCGGGGAGCGGGAACGGGTCAGCCCGGACTGAGTCGTGGCTCAGTGGGACTGACGGACGGCCCGGCCACGACTGGGAGGATCGCTATCTCGCACAGCGATCACCTCCAGCGGTCGACGGGGCCCGGAACGCGGATCATCGTACACCCGCGTCCGGTGTGGTTCCCGCCGGGTCGCGCCACGCGCAGGACCTCTCCCGGGTTCACGCTTACCTGCCGGTAACCCCTAGTCTCCAACCCGTCTGTGCACTCGTTTTTCGCGCAAGGGGGACTCGTGGCCCGTACCGTGCTGGTGACCGGGGGCAACCGGGGGATCGGCCTGGCCATCGCGCAGGCCTTCGCCAAGCAGGGCGACCGGGTCGCGGTGACCTACCGCTCCGGCGACGCCCCCGAGGGGCTGTTCGGGGTCCGCTGCGACGTCACCGACTCCGCCTCCGTCGACGAGGCGTTCACCGCCGTGGAGGCGGAGCTGGGCGGCGTCGAGGTGCTCGTCGCCAACGCCGGCATCACCGACGACACGCTGCTCATGCGGATGTCCGAGGAGCAGTTCACCCGGGTGCTGGACACCAACCTGACCGGGGCCTTCCGGTGCGCGCAGCGCGCCTCCCGCAAGATGCTCCGTGCCCGCTGGGGCCGGATGATCTTCGTCTCCTCGGTGGTCGGCCTCTACGGTGGCATGGGCCAGGTCAACTACGCGGCCAGCAAGGCCGGCATGGTCGGCGTGGCCCGGTCGATCACCCGTGAGCTGGGCTCCCGCAGCATCACCGCCAATGTCGTCGCCCCCGGCTTCGTCGACACCGACATGACCGCTGCGCTGCCGCAGGAGCGGCGCGACCAGTACCTGGGTGCCATCCCGGCCGGCCGGTTCGCCACCGCCGAGGAGGTGGCCGGGGTCGTCACCTGGCTGGCCGGCGACACCGCCGCCTACATCTCCGGCGCGGTCATCCCGGTCGACGGCGGCCTCGGCATGGGCCACTGACGCCGGCCACCCGCACCGACACAACGACGGAGGAGATCCCACATGTCCGGACTGCTGGCCGGTAAGCGGCTGCTGGTCACCGGCGTCATCACCGACGCCTCGATCGCCTTCTCGGTGGCGAAGCTGGCCCAGGAGAACGGCGCGCAGGTCGTGCTCACCGGGTACGGGCGGCTCTCGCTGGTCGAGCGGATCGCCAAGCGGCTGCCCCAGCCGGCTCCGGTGATCGAACTCGACGTCACCAACGCCGAGCAGCTCGCCGGCCTTCCGGACAAGGTCCGCGAGTACGCCGACGGCCTGGACGGCGTGGTGCACTCGATCGGCTTCGCCCCGCAGAGCTGCCTCGGCGGCGGCTTCCTCGACGCCCCCTGGGAGGACGTGGCGACCGCGCTGCACGTCTCCACGTACTCCTACAAGTCCCTGGCCATGGCGGCGCTGCCGCTGATGTCCCCGGGCGGCTCCGTGGTCGGCCTCACCTTCGACGCGACCAAGGCGTGGCCGGTCTACGACTGGATGGGCGTGGCCAAGGCCGGGCTGGAGTCCGCCTCCCGCTACCTCGCGCTGCACCTGGGCCCGAAGGGCATCCGGAGCAACCTGGTCGCCGCCGGCCCGCTGCGCACCATCGCGGCGAAGTCCATCCCCGGGTTCGACCAGTTCGAGACGGCGTGGACCGAGCGGGCGCCGCTGGGCTGGAGCCTGACCGACCAGGAGCCGGCCGCGCGGGCCTGCCTGGCGCTGCTCTCCGACTGGTTCCCGGCCACCACCGGCGAGATCGTCCACGTCGACGGCGGGTACCACGCCCTCGGCGCCTGACCGCGTCACCACGGCCCCCGCTGTCGGCTGCGCCACAGCGGGGGCCGTTCGCCGTGCGGGGACGAGGGGCCGTCGCGGGACCGCCCCGGCGCGCGGGGAACAATGGGGGCATGGCGTACGACGCGGTGGTGCTGGTCTCCTTCGGTGGCCCGGAGCGGCCCGAGGACGTGGTGCCGTTCCTCCAGAACGTGACCCGGGGCCGGGGGATCCCCCCGGAGCGGCTCGCCGAGGTCGCCGAGCACTACCAGCACTTCGGCGGGGTCTCCCCGATCAACCAGCAGTGCCGTGACCTGCTCGCCGCGATCCGGGCCGACTTCGCCGCCAACGGCCTCGACCTGCCGGTGTACTGGGGCAACCGCAACTGGCACCCGATGCTCGCCGACACCGTCGCCCAGATGCGCGACGACGGGGTACGCCGGGCGCTGGCGTTCGTCACCAGCGCGTACGGCGGCTACTCCTCCTGCCGGCAGTACCAGGAGGACATCGCGGCGGCCCGGGCGGCGGTCGGCCCGGACGCGCCGGTGGTCGACAAGCTCCGCCAGTTCTGGGACCATCCCGGTTTCGTCGAGCCGCACGTCGACGCGGTCCGGGCGGCACTGGCCCGGCTCGACCCGGCGCGGCGGGCCACCACCCGGGTGGTCTTCACCGCGCACTCGGTGCCCACCTCGATGGCGGCCACCGCCGGCCCGCACGGCGGTCGGTACGAGGCCCAACTGCACGAGACGGCCCGGCTGGTCGCCGCCGCGGCGGCTCCCGACCTGCCGTACGACCTGGTGTGGCAGAGCCGCTCCGGGCCGCCCCAGGTGCCGTGGCTGGAGCCGGACGTCAACGACCACCTCGGCAAGCTAGCCGGGGAGGGCGTCACCAGCGTGGTGGTCAGCCCCATCGGCTTCGTCTCCGACCACCTGGAGGTGGTCTGGGACCTGGACACCGAGGCTCTGACCACGGCCCGGCAGCTCGGCCTGGACTTCGTCCGGGCCGGCACCCCCGGCACCGACCCCCGGTTCGTGACGATGGTCCGGGAACTGGTCACCGAGCGGCTCGATCCGGCCGCCACGTCGCGGCGCCGGCTGGGTGAGGTGCCCTGCTGGGACACCTGCCCGACGGCGTGCTGCGTCCCCGCCCGCCGTCCCTGACCCCGTCCGAGCGCAAGTCCCGACCCACCCTTGAGGAACATGATGATCGAGCGGAAGCCGGTGGCCAGTTGGCTCACCGACATGGACGGCGTGCTGGTGCACGAGGGCCAGCCGGTGCCGGGCGCCCCGGAGTTCGTCAACCGGCTGCGCGCCTCCGGCAAGCCGTTCCTGGTGCTGACCAACAACTCCATCTACACGCCGCGCGACCTGTGCGCCCGGCTCAACCGGATGGGCTTCGAGGTGCCGGAGCACGCGATCTGGACGGCCGCGCTGGCCACCGCCCAGTTCCTGGCCGACCAGCGCCCCGGCGGCACCGCGTACGTGATCGGCGAGGCGGGGCTGACCACCGCGCTGCACGCGGTCGGGTACGTGCTCACCGACTTCGAGCCGGACTACGTGGTGCTGGGGGAGACCCGCACCTACAGCTTCGAGGCGATCACCAAGGCGGTCCGGCTGATCAACGGCGGGGCGCGGTTCATCTGCACCAACCCGGACGTGACCGGCCCGTCGGTGGAGGGGGCGCTGCCGGCGGCCGGCTCGGTCGCGGCGATGATCTCCAAGGCGACCGGGGTGGAACCGTACTTCGTCGGCAAGCCGAACCCGATGATGATGCGGTCGGCGTTGAACACCATCGAGGCGCACTCGGAGAGCACCGCGATGATCGGCGACCGGATGGACACCGACATCCTCTGCGGCCTCGAGGCGGGGCTGGAGACCATCCTGGTGCTCACCGGCATCAGCACCCGGGCCGAGGCGGAGCGGTACCCGTACCGGCCGTCGCGGATCGTCAACTCGGTGGTCGACCTGATCGACGAGATCTGAGCCGCGCCCCGGCCGCGTGCCCCGGTCACCGGGCCGCAGATGCGCGCTGCCGAACGCGGGGTGGGGCCGGTCGAGGTCCGGAGCGTCCGGTCAGGGACGCAGCGGGGCGTTGCAGGCGGCGGCCAGGGCGCGCCGGCAGGCGGTGGTCAGCGGGCGCAGGGCGGCGTCGCGCTGCTGGGCTTCGTACCCGTTGACCGCACCACCCGGTGCGGCGTGCTCGGCCAGCGCGAGCACCCGGTCGAGCACGGCGGCGCGGGCGAACAGCCGCCGCGACCGTGGGTCGAAGCCGGGCGGCAGGTCGGTCGCGCCGTCCGGGCGGCGCAGCGCGGCCAGCGCGCCGGCCAGCTCGGGCCGCCACTGGGCGACGTCCAACCGGGTCAGCGCGGCGGTGGTCTCGGCCAGCGCGGTGGCCAGCTCCGCCTCCGCCTCGGCGGCGCAGGGCATCGCCAGCGAGGCGGTGGGGGCGTCGGCCGGCAGCGGGTAGAACCGCCACAGCACCGTCTCCCAGATCATCCCGGACCCGGAGGTGTGCGTGCGGACCTCCGGGATCAGGCCCAGTCCACCGGCGACGACCGCTTCACCGGCGAGCAGTGCCGCACCGGTGAAGTCGCCCGGACCGGGCAAACCGCGCGGGTCGCCCGGCGCGGGCAGCACCAGCCGGATCTCGTCCGGGGAGAGGCGGGCCAGGGTGGGCAGGGCGTCGCGCAGCGGCACGTCCGTCCAGGTGCCCGGGGCGTCGGCGACGAGATGTTCCTCGTCGCCGGCCACCGCGTCCGGCACCTCGTCGAACGGGACCAGCCCGGCGCGCCACGCGCGCACCCAGGCCACGAACCGGCTCGACCGGCGCGGAGCGAGAGTGACCGCGCCCGTTGCGGGAGACATGCAGAGAAGGGTACGTCGTGACGGCGGCTCTGTCTCGACCGTCGCGGGGGCCGTACGGCCTGCCCCGTCTTGCCCCGTTTCGACCCGTGCTGACCTGGGCGATGGGCGGCGTGCCTGCGTGGTCCGGCCCGCACGGGCGGCTACCGTCACGCCCATGGGGAGGCGATACGGCGAGGACGTGCTGGCGGGGGACTGGCGGCGGCGCAGGACGGTGCCCGAGGTGGACGCCGAACCCGACCTGGTGGTCGAGGACGCCGACTCGGGCTTCTGCGGCGCGGTGGTCGGCTTCGAGACCGGTGCGGTGGTGCTGGAGGACCGGCACGGCCGGCGACGCAACTTCCCGCTGCTGCCGGCGGCGTTCCTGCTCGACGGCGAGCCGGTCACGCTGCGCCGGCCGACGCGAGCGCCGGTGCCGGCCGCCCGCCGCCGCACCGCCTCCGGTTCGATCGCCGTCGAGGGGGTACGCGCCCAGGTGGCGAAGGCCAGCCGGATCTGGGTGGAGGGGGTGCACGACGCCGCCCTGGTGGAACGGATCTGGGGCGACGACCTGCGTGTCGAGGGAGTCGTGGTGGAGCCGCTGGACGGCATCGACGCCCTCGACGCCGAGGTGCGCGCCTTCGCCCCCGGTCCGACCCGACGGCTCGGGGTGCTCGTCGACCACCTGGTGCCCGGCTCCAAGGAGAGCCGCATCGTGGCCCGGGTCGACTCGCCGTACGTGCTGGTGACCGGACACCCCTACGTGGACGTCTGGCAGGCCGTGAAGCCCGCCGCGCTCGGCATCCGGGCCTGGCCGGTGGTGCCGCCGGGGCGCCCGTGGAAGGAGGGGGTCTGCGCCGCGCTCGGCGTGGCCGACCCGGCGGACATGTGGCGGCACATCCTCTCCCGGGTCGACAGCTTCGCCGACGTGGAGACCCCACTGATCAACGCGATGGAACGCCTCATCGACTTCGTCACCGACCCGTCCCGAGACGCCGACCGGTAACCCGAGTTGCCGGTCGGGGTGGGGGGTTGAGGTGGGGGTTGAGGTGGTAGCAGGGGACCCTTGTTGCCGCTTTTTGTCGTGCAGGGGACCCCTGCTACCACCCCAGCCCGACCATCAGGGCGCTTCGTCGGGGCTGCGGGTGAGGACGAAGGTCGCCACGTCCAGGGCGACCGCCCGGCCGCTGCCGTCGCGCAGCACGGTGAGCAGTTCGCCGTCCTCCGAGCCGGAGCAGCCCCGCCAACGGTCCGGCCCCTCCGGGGCGAAGCGGAGCGTCCGCCCGCCCCGGCCGTACGTCACCAGGTGCCCCGCGCCGTCGTCCCAGGTGACGTCGGTCGGGTGCCCCATCCACCACCAGCGCCCGGTCAGCTCGGCCACCTCGGCCGGGGGCGGCGCGGTGGCCGGACGCCACGGCGTCGCACGCGTCGGCTCGGCGTCCAGCACGGTGGTGAGCACCTGCTGGCCGAGTGGACCGATCCCGCCGACCCGGAAGCCGTACGAGTTGGCGAAGCCGACGATGCCGGTGCGGGACGGGCGGTGCACCGCCAGGGCGGCGACGTACCCGGGCATCGAGCCGCCGTGGCCGACGTACACCCGGTCGTCCTGGCGGTAGAGCTCCAGCCCGAGGCCGTGACCACCGCGCCAGGAGTCGAGGTCGCTGATCACGACGGGCGCGCACATCTCGGTCAGGGTCGTGGCGGCGAGCACCTCCGGTGCCGGGTCGGCGAGGAAGGCCGCCCAGGTGGCCAGGTCGGCGGCGGTCGCCCAGAGTTGGCCGGCGGGGGCCATCGCGCCGGTGTCGGTCCGGGGCTCCTCGCGGAGCGTGTCGTGCCAGGGGTGCACCACGTAGCCCCGGGCGAACGGCTCGGTGGCCTGGTACGTGGTGCGGCGCATGCCGAGCGGTTCGAGGATCCGTTCCCGCAGCAGGTCGTACCAGCCGGTGCCGGTGAGCCGTTCCAGCACCCCGCCGAGCAGCCCGTACGCCAGGTTGGAGTAGTGGTAGCCCCGGTGCGGCGGGTACGGGTTCTTCTCGGTGGTCAGCCCGGCGAGCAGGGCGGCCAGGTCGGCGCCCTCGGCGCGTTCCCACCACTGCCCGTCCGGCTCCCGTTGCAGGCCGCTGGCGTGGCCGAGGAGTTGGCGCAGGGTGAGCGCGCCGAGCGGGGTGCCGGGCAGGTGCCGGTCGAGGGGGTCGTCGAGAGCGAGCCGTCCGGCGTCGCGTTCCTGCATGACCAGCACCGCGGTCATGGTCTTGCTGATCGAGCCGATCCGGAACTGGAGGTCGACGTCCGGGCGCGGGTGCTCTCCGGCGACGCTGAGGTGGATGAGTGCCCCGTCGCGGACCACGCCGATCAGCAGGGCGGGTACCCGGCCGGTGACCTGCGTCTCGGCCACGAGGCCGTCCACCCGGCGGATGGTCTCCGGTAACAGGGACATGTCGCTCCTTCAGGGCGGGTACGGGATGTGACCCCGAGCTTACTGATCTTCAAAGTGGGATAGGGGTGCGCCGACGTGCCAGTATCGAAGACGTGGACGCGGTGTTGTGGATTGTTCTGGGTGTGGTCTTGGCGGTCGCCGAGATCTTCACGACGACGCTGTTCCTGCTCATGTTCGCGGTCGGCGCGTTCGCCGCGGCGGGAGCGGCGGCGCTCGGCGCGCCGGTGGCGATCCAGGCCGTGGTCTTCGCGGCCGTTTCCGCGCTGACCGTGCTCGCCGCCCGGCCGACCATCGAGAAGCACCGCCGTTCGGCGACCGAGGACGGTGGGCAGCCGTTCGGGGTGGAGGCCCTGGAGGGGGCGACCGCGCTGGTGCTGGAGCGCGTCGACACCGACGGCGGTCTGATCAAGATCGATGGCGAGTTGTGGAGCGCCCGGCCGTACGACGCCACCCAGGTGTTCGCGCCCGGTCAACGTGTGCAGGTCATCCAGGTGCGGGGCGCGACCGCCCTGGTCTGGCAGGACGACATCTCTCCGGGCGCGCTGCCCGGATCGGAAGGGTGAACGTATGGAACTGGTGATCGCGGTACTGCTTGTCGCCATGGCCCTGATCGGGGTGGTGGCGCTGGCCAAGGCGGTACGGATCGTGCCGCAGCAGCGCCAGGACGTGGTGGAGCGGTTCGGTCGCTACCGGCGCACGCTGAACCCGGGGCTGAACCTGCTCGTGCCGTTCGTCGACGCGGTCCGCACCAAGGTCGACCTGCGTGAGCAGGTGGTCAGCTTCCCGCCGCAGCCGGTGATCACCTCGGACAACCTGGTCGTCTCGATCGACACGGTGCTCTACTTCAAGGTGATCGACTCGGTCCGGGCCACCTACGAGATCTCGAACTTCCTCCAGGCGATCGAGCAGCTCACCGTGACCACGCTGCGGAACGTGATCGGCTCGCTGGACCTGGAGCGGGCGTTGACCAGCCGGGAGGAGATCAACCGGCACCTCTCCGGCGTGCTGGACGAGACCACCGGCCGCTGGGGCATCAAGGTCACCCGGGTGGAGATCAAGGCCATCGAGCCGCCGGCCAGCATCCGTGACTCGATGGAGAAGCAGATGCGCGCCGAGCGGGACCGCCGCGCCGCGATCCTCACCGCCGAGGGGCACAAGCAGTCGCAGATCCTCACCGCCGAGGGTGAGAAGCAGTCCGCGGTGCTGCGGGCCGACGGTGACCGGCAGGCCCGGATCCTCCAGGCCGAGGGCCAGGCGAAGGCCATCCGTACCGTCTTCGACGCGATCCACCAGGCCAACCCGAGCCAGAAGGTGCTCGCCTACCAGTACCTCCAGGCCCTCCCGCAGATCGCCAACGGCACCGCCAACAAGGTCTGGATCGTGCCGGCCGAGCTGACCAAGGCCCTGGAGGGCATGGGTGGCGCGCTCGGCGGGCTGAGCCAGATGGTCGGCGACGCCCCGACGCCGCAGGCCTCGTCCGGGGCGAGCGACGTGGAGCGGGAGGCCGCCGAGGCCGCGCAGGCCGCCGCTGCCGCCGCCCAGAAGATCCACGACGAGGTACGCGTCGCCGAGGCGCAGGTCACCGGCGGCAACGGTCCGCAGGGGCTGCCCGCGCCGGAGCCGGTCTCTCCGCAGAGCTTGCTCCAGGACCCGGCCGACCAGCGCGAACGGGGCTGACCAGGGCGAACGGCACCGACCCCGGGACCGGGGCAAAAAGCGAATAGCACTCATGCGGCGCTCCGGTGCCTGCCACGATCGGTGTTGAGGACCGATGGTGACCAGGTGCCGGGGCGCCGTACGCGTCTGCGGCCACCGGGCCGGTCCGCCTCGCCGACCGCGCGGTCGGTGGGCCCGACCGGCCCCGGAGCAGAGCGAGGTGACGCATGAACGATCCGACGAGACCGGTCCGTTCCCGCGCGGAGGTGCCCGGGGCGCACGACCCGACGGGGCCCCTCGGCTCCCGTCGTACCGGAGGTGGGTTCGGGGTGCTGCCCTTCGTCGTCGAGCCCACTCCGGGCGGCCCGGCCACGAACGCCACCTGGGCCTGGTCGATGCGCCGGCTGGCCCGCGCCTCGGTGTGGCTGCTGCCGGCGTACGCGATCCTCTACGGCACGGTGGCCCTGGCCAGTGACGGCGGCGTCGGCAACGACCCGTACCCCGCCGACGGTCGGCCGCTCTACCTGGTCGGCTGGGTCGGGGCGGTCTGGATCGGCCTGCTCGCCCTGCTGGCGCTGGCCGGACTGCTGGTGACCACCCGCAGTCGCCGCAGCGCCGCGACGGGGCTGCTGGTCAGCCTCGCCGGTACGGTGCTGATGCTGCCGTTCGCCGGGCTCACCGAGCAGACCCCGGTGTTCGGCACCACCGCCCGGAGCCTGGTCCTGATCGGGGCGACCTGCTACAGCGTCGGTTGGGCGCTCACCGGCTGGGCGGTCGCCCGCTCCGGGGTGTTCAGCATCGGCGACGGCGTCATGCTGATCATCGCCGCGCCCCTGCTCGGCCTCGGCGGTGCCCTGTTCGGCTCGTTGCAGACCTTCGGCGCGGTGTTCGCCCTGGTCGCCGGGATCGGCATCGCCTACCGCGCCGGCCGGCTGGTGCCGAAGCAGATCGTCCGGGACGCCGCCGCCGCGAGTCTCGCCACCCCCACGCCACCGGCCGGCTCCCGATGAGCGGGGAACCATCGGGACGAACCGGACACCGTGTCCCATCGCATCCCAGACGCTCGACCGGGGACCGGCGGGCCGCCGTGAGTTTCCTGGCAACCCGCAGCAGGAGGTGGGCGATGTTCGGAAAACCGCGTCAACCTGGGGAAATGCGTTCCCGATCGCTGGTGGGCCGCCTGGCCACCGTGGTGCTCTGCGGTGTCCTCGCCGGTCTCGTCCTGGCCGCCGCCGTGTTCCCCGGCAACCTGTTGTTCGGCCTGGCCATGAAGTCGGCCAGCGACGTCTGGGGCGGCCTGCCACAGGAGCTACGGACCCCGGCCCCCGCCCAGCGCACCATCGTCTACGCGGCCGACGGGCGGACGCCGATCACCAGCTTCTACGACGTCAACCGCCGCGACGTGCCGCTGGCCGAGATCGCACCGTTCGTACGACAGGCGGTGGTGGCCGCCGAGGACCGGCGCTTCTACTCCCACGGCGGGGTGGACCTGCGCGGACTGGCCCGCGCCCTGGTCAGCAACGCCAAGGAGGGCACGACGCAGGGCGCCTCCACGCTGACCATGCAGTACGTCCGTAACGTGCTCAAGAGCGACCCGGAGCGCACCGCCGAGGAGCGGGAGAGCGCGACCGAGGTGAGCGTCGGACGCAAGCTCCAGGAGATCCGGTACGCGGCCGCGTTGGAGCAGACCCTCGACAAGGACGAGATCCTCACCCGCTACCTCAACATCGCGTACTTCGGCTCCGGGGCGTACGGCATCGCGGCGGCCAGCGAGCGGTACTTCAGCGTGACCCCGGCGGAGCTGACCCTCGCCCAGGCAGCCCTGCTGGCCGGGCTGGTGCAGTCGCCGAACGAGTACAGCCCGATCGACGGCGACCGGGACGCGGCCCTGGTCCGCCGCTCGTACGTGCTCGACTCGATGGTGGTCACCGGCGCGATCACCGCCGCGCAGGCGGACCGGGCCCGCGCCGAGGAGCTGACGCTCGACCCGACCGAGCAGCCCAACGGCTGCACCGCCCTCTCCGGCGACCACGCCGACTGGGGCTTCTTCTGCGACTACCTACGCAGCTGGTGGCTGGAGCAGCCGGCCTTTGGCAGCACGGTCGCCGAACGCGAGCAGGCCCTTGACCGGGGCGGGTACACCATCGTGACCTCGTTGGACCCGGCGGTGCAGGCGAGCGCGTTGCGGCAGTCGCTGGCGGTCTTCGACTCCGACGAGTCCCGGGCGCTGCCGATCGCCGCCGTCGAGCCGGGCACCGGCCGGGTGCTGGCGATGGCCGTCAACCGGAACTACAGTCTCGCCGCCAACCCCGACGGGCAGGACAACCGCCCGAACACGGTCAACCAGCTCGTGGCCGGCGGCGGGGCCATCGACGGCTATCAGGCCGGGTCGACGTTCAAGCTGTTCACCATGCTCGCGGCCCTGGAGTCGGGGATGCCCCTGGACACGGAGTACTACGCGCCGACCCGGCTGGTCACCCGCCACCCCGCCGAGAACACGACGGCGGTCTGCGGTGACCGGTGGTGCCCGGCCAACGCCGACCCGGCCAGCATGAACGGCTACCGGACCATGTGGGACGGCTTCGGCCGCTCGGTGAACACCTACTTCGTCCGCCTCTCCGAGGAGGTCGGACCGGCCAAGGTGGTCGAGATGGCGCAGCGGCTCGGCATCCGGTTCCGCTCGGACCTCGACGAGAACCTGGCCCGCACCGAGGCCGGCGACTGGGGGGCCTTCACCCTCGGCGTGTCGGCCACCACCCCGTTGGACCTGGCCAACGCCTACGCCACGGTGGCCGCCGAGGGCACGTACTGCGAGCCGTTGCCGGTGCTCTCGATCGCCGGGCCGGACGGCACGAAGCTCCCGGTCGGCGACCCGTCCTGCCGGCAGGTGCTCGACGCCGACGTGGCGCGGGCGGCCACCGACGCGGCCCGCTGCCCGGTCGGCCAGGACCCCGCGTACGGCCGGTGCACCGGCGGCACCGCCACCGCCGCCGACCGGATCGTCGGCGGTCGCCCGCTGGCCGGCAAGTCCGGCACCTCGGACCAGGACGCCACGAAGTCGTTCGTCGCGTACACCCCGCAGGTCGCCGTCGCCGGCATCGCGGCCAACCCCGACGACCCCACCGACCGGGTGGGCATCTCGGCGCAGTCCGGCGTGGTGGCGGCGGTGGCCCGGGTGGTCGACACCGCAACCGACGGCAAGCCGGAGGTGGACTTCACCCCGCCGAGCCGGGAACTCGCCCTCGGCGACGATCCCGACCGCCGTACCCCACCCACCGGGTCCGACGCCGACCTCGACCTCCGGGACTGGTTCGACCGGCTCCGTACGCCTCGCTGAGCGGAGTTCCGCGTGGCTGGAGACCGATACTGGTGAGGTGACGGACGAGCAGGTGACGCTGACCCGGTGGACCATCCATGGTGAGCGGATTGTGGACGACAGTCGCCGGGCCAGGCTAACGGGCGGCTCGGGCCGAGCGCAGCCGCGTGGTCAGCGCCACTGCGGGTCGCTGCTGCGGTCGGCCCGGTCGAGGATCCGTTCGGCCCGATGGAGCACGGCGGTGCACGCCTTCTCGTCGTGAGCACTCGCGTGGGCGTGTGCCTGCATGACGAACGCCTCGGCGGTCAGCACGGCGAGACCGGCGCGGTGTGCGGTCTGCCCGGCTGAGAGACGCCCGGGATCTCACCCGTTTCACGCAGTGGCGGGTGCGGCGGCGGATGTCGCAGCAGGTGTTCGCCGACCGGATCGGCAAGTCCAAGAGCTGGGTCGAGAAGGTCGAGCGGGGCGTCCGTGCTCTCGACAGGTTCTCGGTCATCGAGGACATCGCCAGCGTCCTCCGCGTCGATCCGGTGGTGCTGCTCGGCCGCGACGCCCTGCCCCCGGCGGTCGCCGCCGACGTGAAGGGCGTGGAGGGCATGTGGGCTGCCCTCGCGCTCCACAACGTCCCCCGCGCCGGCCAGTATGCCCAGCCGGCACCATCACCTGCCGAGCTGGGCCGCAGCGTGGAGCATGCCTGGCTGACCTACCAGCACGCCCGTTACCCGCAACTGCTGCGGATGCTGGTCGCGGCAAACCACATCGCGCCCGCCGAAATCCGGTCCCGCCCGGTCGCCCGTACCGTGGTGGCGGAGTTGGTGCGCGGCGGACCGGTGCCGGCCGACGTTGCGCGCCTGGCGACGACGATCGGCGTGGTCTGAGGACGGGTCAGCGGGCGACGGCGGCGACGCTGGTGCGGACCAGCTCCGCGACGTGGGCGAACTCGCCGGCCGCGATGGCCTTGCGGGGCACCATCCAGCTGCCGCCCACGGCGAGCACCGACGACAGCCGCAGGTAGTCGGCGGCCGAGTCGGCGTCGATGCCGCCGGTGGGGACGAAGCGGACCTGCGGGAACGGCGCGGAGAGCGCGGCGACCGCCGGGGCCCCGCCGGAGGTGCCGGCCGGGAAGAACTTGAGCACGTCGACGCCGGCGTCGAGGGCGGTCATCACCTCGGTCGCGGTGCTCGCGCCGGGCAGCACGAAGATGCCGTGCTCCTGGCAGCGGCGGACCACGCCCGCGCTGAACCCGGGGGAGACGACGAACCGCGCGCCGGCCCGGACCGCCTGGTCGACCTGGTCGACGGTGGTGACGGTGCCCGCGCCGACGGTGACGCCGCCGTGGGCGGCCATCCGGGCGATCGCCTCGGCCGCCGCCGGGGTGCGGAAGGTGACCTCGGCGACCGGCAGGCCGCCGGTGGCCAGCGCGTCGGCGAGGGGCTCGGCGTGCGCGGCGTCGTCGAGGACGACGACCGGGACGAGGCGGTTCGTGCGCAGCAGCTCAGTCGGTTCCATCGTCGTCTCCTCAGGATCGGGTGCTGGTCAGGTGCACCGGGACGTCGGCCCGGCCGGTGACACCGTATTGGGCGAGGACGGCGACGCCGAGGACGGTCGCCTCGGGCTCGTCCACGAACCGGAGCCGGCGCTCGGTGGCGTCCTGCCGCAGTCGACGCCAGGTGGGCCAGCCGGCGGCCACGCCCGCGACGGTGACGTCGGCGATGTCGACGCCGCCGAGCCGGCCCAGCCGGACGGTGGTCGCCTCGGCCTCGACCGCGAGCCCCTTGAGCAGGCTGGCCAGCACGTGCGCCCGGGTGACGTCCATCGGCAGCACGGCGAGACGGAGGCTACGCAGTCCGGCGTCGATGGTGGCCGGGTCGACCTGCTCGACGGCCTGCTCCAGTTCCGCCCACATCGTCGCGTCGGGGACTCCGGAGTAGAGCATGTCGTGCCAGGCCTGGTAGTACCGGCCGGACGGGGTCGCGCGGTGCACGAACCGCAGGCCGCCGGCCACGAAGATCCCGGTGTCCAGTCCGGCGTCGACCACGTCGGGCAGGGCGTCGACCAGCAGCACCTGCGCCTCGGAGGTGCCGGCCGACACGTAGACGTCCCCGGCGGCGCGGACGCCGGTGCCGAAGGCGCCGCACATGTGGTCGTGGCCGCCGGCCACCACCGGCACCCCGGCCGGCAGCACGCCGTCGCCCGAGGTGCGGCCCACGACGGTGGCGCTGTCGACCAGGTCGGGCAGGGCCAGCGTGGTCAGGCCGAGGTCGGGCAGGGCGTCGGTATGCAGCACGCCGGCCCGGACGTCGAGCAGCCCGGTGCGGGAGGCGTGCGAGACGTTGAGGAACACCGGGGCCGCACGGTCGGCGAGCAGGTCCCGGGCGACGAAGTCGGCGAGTGAGGTGAAGGTGCGCGCCGCCGCCAGGTCGTCGGGCAGGTGCTCGGCCAGCCAGCGCAGTTTGAACACCGAGAAGGTGTCGTCCGTGTCGGCCCAGTCGCTGCCCTCGCCGAGGGCCGCCCTGGCCTGCTGGCCGTGGCCGGCGAACCAGGCGAGCACCGGCGCGGTGACGGTGCCGTCGGCGGCGAGCAGCACGACCTCCTCGCCGACCGACCCGACCCCGATCCCGGCCAGGTCGTCGGGGCGTACCGCCGGATCGGCCAGCAGTTGCGTCAGCAGGTCACCGACGGCCGCCGCGAGTCGGGTGGCGTCCCGACGGCCGCCCCACGGATCGGGGTCGACGACGGTGGGGGCGTGCCGGAGCGCGACCAGCCGGCCGGCGTCGGCGTCGTAGCAGCCGACCTTCGTCCGCGTGGTGCCGATGTCGACGCCGATGAACTGGCTCATCGGGCGCCCGCCTCCCGGCTCACCGTGACCTCGTGCCGGAGCCGCTCGACCAGCGCCGGGTCGACGTCGGGTTCCAGGGACGCGGCGTTGGCGGCCCCCATCGCCGAGGCCAGGACCAGGGCCGACGCCGGGTCGTCGCCCCGACCGAGGGCGACCGCGAGGCCGGCGAGGAAGGAGTCGCCGGAGCCGGTCGCGTTGACCGTCTCCACGCGCGGGGTGTCCACCGCCAGGTCGTCGCCGCTGTCGACCCAGACCGCCCCGTCGACGCCGAGGGTGACCACGAAGGTGACCCCGGTGGCCGCGTGCAGGTCGCGTACGGCGGCCGTGGTCGCGGCCCGGTCCGGCAGCGGGCGGCCCAGCACGCCGGAGAGTTCCTCGGCGTTGGGTTTGACCACCAGTCGACCGACGGGCCGGGTGGCGCGGGCGTCCTCGACGACCCGGGCGAGGGGCTCGCCGTGGGCGTCGACGATGGCCGTCGCGCCCCGGTCGAGCGCCAGCCGGGCGACCCGGGCGTGCAGGTCGGCGGCGCTGCCCGGCGGCAGGCTGCCGGTGGCGACCACGACGTCGCCCGGGGAGACCGTCTCCGCCAGGCCGGCGAGCAGCCGGTCCTGGTCGGCGGCGGTGACCTCGGGGCCGCGTTCGTTGAGCACCGTCGACCGGCCGGTGGCCCGGTCGATGACGACCGGGGTCACCCGGGTCTCCCCGGCGATCCCGACGTGCCGGTCGTGCACGCCGAGGTCGCCGCACCCGTCGCGGATCACCTGGCCGGTGGCACCGCCGACGAAGCCGTGGGCGGTGACCGTGGCCCCGAGGCGACGGGCGCCCCGGCACACGATCAGGCCCTTGCCGCCGGGGAGGCTGCGCACCTCCGCCACCCGGTTGACCTCGAACGGCCGGAACCGTTCCACCACCTGGAGCCGGTCGACGGCCGGGTTGGGGCAGACCACGTGCAGCGTGAACGCCGGCATCGTCACTACTCGGAGTCGATCTGGTAGAGGGCGTACAGCTCCTCGTCGCTCGCGCCGAGCACCTCGTCCTCGCGCTCGCGGAACGTGCGCACGGTGTCCCGGACCAGCTCGTCGAGGCGCTCCGGCTGCGGCGGCAGGTTCATCGCGGCGTACGGGTTGCCGCCGGCCCCGAGGGGCTCGGCCGAGCAGTAGTTGTCGCCCCGCTGGTAGCCGACCGCGTACAGCGCCATGATCACCACGTCCAGGTCGAGCAGGCCGTGTCCGAGGGCACGCCGGTTGGTGTCCGCCAGGTGCAGGTTGATCATACGGTCGCCGTGGTCGAGGAGCGTGGCGCCGATGTGCAGCTCCCCGCTGAGCATGTGGTAGAGATCCCCGTTGATGTGTGCGATGGCGGGGTGGTCCACCAGGTCGAGCAGGCGCAGCGCCTCGGCGAAGGTGTGCACCACGCTGGTCTCCTCGGGCCGGATCGGCTCCACCGCGCCCCGGATGCCGGCGGCGGCGAAGTCGTCGGCCACCAGGCGCATGGTCTGGGCGGACCGCTCCAGCTCGTAGGAGTCGAACGCCGTGGGCCGGCCGACCGAACCCGCGCCGAAGAGCAGGTACGAGCCGCCCACCGCGGCGGTGAACTCGGCCTGGCGGCGGAAGTACTCGATGGCGCGGGCCCGGACGTGCGGCAGGTTGTGCGCGAACTCCTGGTTCGGGGTGACCATGCCGCAGACCCCGGAGACGGTGATGCCGTGGTCGCCGAGCACCCGGAGGGTCTCGTCCGGCCGGTAGCCGAGGTCGGGGGAGTAGAGGTTGCCGTGCAGTTCGATGTACCGCACGTCGTTCTCTTCCAGGCGGGCCGCCGTGGCCGCCAGGTCCTCGGTGCCGAAGCCCCAGTTGCTCCAGCCGAACTTCAACCGCGGCTCGGTCGCGGTGTGGCCCCGGCGGGCCTCGACGAAGGCACGGACGACACGCTGGTCGTGCTGGCGGAAGGGTTGCGGTTTCATGGTCGCGGGTCCTTTCCCGGAAACGGAGGTCACGCCTTCCGGCGGACGAGCTGCTGACGGAGCTTGCGCGGGTGCAGGTGGTGCAGGTTGCCCTGGCGCCACTGGTCGAAGATCGCCGCCAGGACGATGACCAGACCGATGCTGAGCTGCTGGAGGAAGGGCGAGAGCGCCAGCAGGATGAACGCGTTACGCAGTACGCCCAGCAGACAGGCGCCCAGGAACGCGCCGATGATCGAGCCCCGGCCGCCGGAGAGGCTGGCGCCGCCGATGACGGCCGCCGCGATGACGTCCAGTTCGTAGCCCAGGCCCGCCTGGGCCTCGGCCACGCCGACCTGGGTGGAGAAGACGATCCCGGCGACGCCGGCGAGGGTGCCGATCAGGACGAAGGTGAGCACCCGGGTCCACGCGACCGGGATACCACCGGTGCGGGCGGCGGCGTCGTTGTCACCGATGGCGGTCACCCGCAGGCCGAAGACGGTACGGGTGAGCAGCAGCTGACCGAGCAGCACCAGCACCAGGAAGATGATGACGCTGACCGGGATGCCGCCGAAGACCCGGCCCTGGCCGATGAAGGACAGCTCGCTCGGCATGGTCTGCGGCAGGCCGCCGGTGATCAGCTGGGTCAGGCCCCGCGCGATGGAGAGCATGCCGAGGGTGACGATGAACGAGCTGACCCGGCCGAGCACGACCACGGAGCCGACAGCGAAACCGCACAGCGCGCCGACGCCGATGCCGACGGCCGCGGCCACCCACGGGTTGGCCCCGCTGCCGTACACCGAGCCGGCGGTGACCGCCGAGAGCGCCAGCACCGAGCCGACCGACAGGTCGATCTCCTTGGCGATCAGGACGAATGTCTGCCCGACGGCGATGATGCCGACCACGACCACCGTCTGGAGGACGTTGTACAGGTTGTCCTTACGCAGGAAGTTCTCGTTGGCGAGGCTGACCGCCAGGGCCAGCACGACGATGACGCCGAACAGTCCGGTTTCCTGGCGCTTGACCAGCGACAGGGCGCTGTCCTTCCAGGAGCGCTCCTGCCGCTTGGCGAGAGTGGCACTCATGTCGTTCCTTCGGTCGCGCCCATGGCCGCGGCGACGATGGGCTGGGGTCCGGCGTTGTTCGGGGCATCGAGGGTGACGCGTCCGTTGCGAACGACCACCACGCGGTCGGCCAGCTCGACGACCTCTTCGAGTTCGGACGAGATGAACCAGACCGCCAGGCCCTCCTCGTGGGCCAGCGCACGCAGCGTCGCGTAGATCTCCGCCTTGGTGCCGACGTCGACGCCGCGCGTCGGCTCGTCGAGGATCAGCACCTTCGGTTTGGCCGCGAGGGCCCGCGCGAGCAGCACCTTCTGCTGGTTACCGCCGGAGAGCGAGGTGATGAGCGCCTCGCTGGAGGCAGCCTTCACGCCGAAGCGTTCGGTCAGCTCGCGCGCCTTGGCGTTGGTCCGGCGGGGGGAGACCCAGCCGAGCCGACCGAGGCTCGACAGCACCCGGACGGTCAGGTTGTAGCCGACGCTCTGGGCGTGGAAGACCTCGGTGCGGCGTTCCTCCGCCACGTAGGCGAGACCGAGTCGCTGGGCCCGGCCGGGTCCGGAGATCCGCACCGGCCGGCCGGCGACGCTGATGCCGCCCCGGGTCGGGGTACGCAGCCCGATCACCGCCTCGGCGATCTCGGTACGGCCCGCTCCGACCAGCCCGGACATGCCGACGATCTCGCCCCGGCGCACCGTGAAGCTGACGTCGGTGAAACCGTCACCGGTCAGGCCCTCCAGTTCCAGCGCCACCTCGGCCCCGGCGATCGTGTCGGCCCGGTCGGCGGCGACCTCCGCCACGACCGCCCGCTTGCGTTCGCCGGCCATCAGGGCGACGGCGCGCTGCTGGTGGATCTCGTCGGGCGGCCCGGCGGCGACGAACGTGCCGTCGCGCAGCACGATCACGTTGTCGACGATCGAGTAGACCTCGGCCAGCCGGTGACTGACCAGGACCACCGCGACACCCTCGTCGCGCAGCCGGGCCATCACCGCGAAGAGCCGCTCGGACTCCTCGTGGGTGAGGCTGGAGTTGGGCTCGTCGAGGAAGAGCACCCTGGGCTGGCGGGAGAGCGCCCGGACGATGTCGACCATCTGCCGGGAGGCCGCCGACAGGTCGCGGCAGAGCGTCGACGGGTCGGGCAGGTAGCTGGTCATCCCGAGCCGGTCGAGCAGCTCGCGGGCCCGCTGGACGTTCGCTCCACGGCGGGCGACCGCGTACCCGGGGCGCTCCCCGAGGTCGTAGAGGAACAGGTTGTCGGCGATGGTCAGCTCGCTGATCAGCAGCGGTTCCTGGTTGACCACGACGACCCCGGCGGCGATCGCCTCCAGCGGGTTGCCGAAGGAGACCTCCCGGCCGTCGAGGACGAGCCGGCCGGTGTCCGGCTGCATCTGGCCGGAGCAGAGGCGGATGAGGGTGGACTTGCCGGCGCCGTTCTCGCCGAGCAGGCCGGTGACCTGGCCGGCCGGGAACTCCAGCGACACGTCGCGGAGCGCCCGGACGGCGCCGAAGGACTTGGTCAGGCCGACGGCCGCGAGGGCCGCCGACCTGACACCGTCCGCATGGGGTGTCGGTTCCATGAGGGGATGGCTCTCCCGATCAGGACGCGCCCGGGGTGCCGAGCGGCAGGGTCGAGGGGTCGTGCTCGGCGAGGTTGTCCTTGGTGACGAAGGGGGCGACCGCCTCCTGCTTCACCTCGGCCGGCTGGTCACCGGTGACCGCCGCGTTGAACAGCTCGATCGCGGTGTTGTAGCCCTGGCCGAAGGCGTCCTGGCCGATCACGCCGTACATCGAGCCGTTCTTGATGGCCTCGATGTTCTCGGTGGTGATGTCGTACCCGATCACCTTCACGGCGTCCTGCTTGTTGGCCGCGGCCACGGCCTGGGCCGCGCCGAACGGGCCACCGGCGGTGGCGTAGATGCCGACCAGGTCGGGGCTGGACTGGAGGAAGTTCTGCGCGGCCGAGAAGGTGTTGGACGCGGAGTCCTTGGCCTCGACGCCCTGGTTGACCGGGGTCAGCTTCGAGCCCTTGAGCCCGTCGACGAAGCCCTGCCGGCGCTGCTCGGAGCCGGGCGCGGTGAACTGGCTGACGATGATGCCGACCTTGCCGGCCTTGTCACCGGCGGCCTTGATCATCTCCTGGGCCGCGGTCTGGCCGGCCTTGTACTGCTCCTGGGCGTAGTTGATGGTGCCGCCCGAGGTTCCCACGCAGTCGAAGAGCGTGTTGTAGGCGCCCATCTTGATGCCCTTGGCGGAGAGGGTCTTGATGTCGGCGCAGTTGCCCTCGCCGGCGATGAAGAATCCGACGCCCTTGTAGCCCTGCGCGTCGGCGGCGCGGATCGCGCTGGAGACCGTCTGGACGTCGATGTTGTCGCCCGCGACGATCCAGTCGACCTTGCCCTTCTTGTCGCCCAGCACCCGGTCGGCGTAGTCGGCGCCGGACTTCACCGAGACCCAGTAGGGGTTGTTGGCGAAGCCGATCATCGCGATCTTGACCTCGGAGTCCGGGGCCTGGTCGGTGGGCGTGGGACGCCCGGCGATCGGGTCGGCCGGCTCGCCGTTGCCCGCCTCGTCCCCGCCACCGCACGCCGCTACGGCCAGGGTGACGGTCAGCAGTGCGGCGACGCTACGGGCGAGCGCCTTGCCGCGTGTCCGGTGGGACATCTGTTCCTCCAGGGGTGGTGGGCGGGGGCGTCCCCCGTCTGTGCGAGGAACCGGAGGGCCTTCGACGGACACCGTGACGTACGTCCTGGTGATCGAGGCGTAGGCCCGCTCGGTTGGGAGCAACACTACATTCGGCCCATCGCATGTCAACGGCAGGTTTCCTGATCGTTAGGTTCGTGAGCTGGAGTTTGGTAGCTCAACTACATCACCGAGTCCCTTTTGATAGGATATTCCGTTATTGCTGGGCCGGCTGGTTCGGTAACCGGGGAAATTCGGGGTCGTTCCACTACAAACGGCTCGACGAGGTGATGCGGCGGGGTGACAGCGTCTTGTAACTTTGCTACAAAGTGAGCCGGCAGGTGGGGACCGTACCGGGGTCCGTGCCGACGGAGCAGGAGGAACACGGTGACCACACCGCAGCAGGGACCGGCCCTGGTCGTCACGCCGGAGGGGATGACCGGACGCACCGGTCGCTACGAGAAGAAGCTGGCCGACCTCACCGGGTTGTTCACCGACACCGGGGCGTTCGACGCGCGCCTCGCGACCGAGTCCGACCGGGTGATCTACCACGTCGACGAGTTCCGTCCCTCGGGTGACGCGGGTGACCTGATCACCGGGATCTCCACTCTGTCGCCAGGCCGGGTCGGCACCGAGTTCCACATGACCCGGGGACACATCCACGCCCAGCAGGACCGCACCGAGATCTACCACTGCCTGTCCGGCCACGGACTGATGCTGATGGAGACCCTCGACGGTCAGACCGTGGTGACCGAGATGCGCCCCGGCGTCGTCGCGTACGTGCCGCCGGCGCACATCCACCGCAGCGTCAACCTGGGCGACACCGACCTGGTCACGCTCTTCTGCTACCCGGCCGACGCCGGCCAGGACTACGACATCATCGCCCGCTCCGGCGGCATGCGGCACCGGGTCGTCGCCGACGGCGACGGCTGGCGCCTGGAGGAGAACGGCTCCTATGTCCCCCGTTGACCTGAGCGGCCACGCGCTGGCCCGCATGATCGACATCAGTGCCGTCCAGGCCCAGCACGGCCGCGCGGACGTCGAGGCGCTGGCCCGCCACGCCCTCGCCGGCGACTTCGTCGCCGCGCACGTCCTGCCGTCCTGGGTGCCCGTGCTGCGCCCGCTGCTCGACGGGTCGCATACCAACACCGGATCCCCGGTCGGCTTCCCCTCCGGTGGCTCGGCCACCCCGGTCAAGGTGACCGAGGCCCGCTGGCTCCTTGACGCGGGCGTCCAGGAGATGGACGTGGTGATGAACGTCGGGCTGGTCCGCTCCGGCGACCTCGCCGCGGCCACCCGCGACGTCGCCGCCGTGCTGGCGGCCGTCGACGGCCGGGTACCCGTCAAGGTCATCCTCGAGGTGGGCCTGCTCGACGCCGCCCAGCTGCGTGACGCGGCCCGGGTGGCGGTCGACGCCGGTGCCGCCTCCCTCAAGACCGGCACCGGCTGGCAGGGCGTGCCCACCACACCCGAACACGTCCGGGCGATCCGCGAGATCGCCGGCGGTGAGCGGGAGATCAAGGCGTCCGGCGGCATCCGGTCGCTGGCCCAGCTCCACGCCCTGCTCGACGCCGGGGCGACCCGGTTCGGCATCAACACCGCGTACGCCGTCCAACTGGTTGCGGAGGCGACCCCGTGACCCCCGACGACCTGCGGCCGGCCACCCGGCCGACGATGTACTTCATCGGCGTCAGCACCACGTCGTCGGCGATCCACCGGGTCTTCGCGGCCTGGCGTCCCCTCCTCGGCCTGGACGGGGTCGACCTCGTCGGCATCGACGTGCCGGTCGGCGCGGAGCCCGAGGTCTACCGGAAGGTCGTCGCGCACCTGCGCGACGACGAGCACTCCCGTGGCGCGCTGGTGACCACGCACAAGCTCGACCTCTACGCGGCCAGCCGTGACCTGCTGCGGCAGGTCAACGACGACGCTGCCCGGCTGGCCGAGACCAGCGCGCTGGTGGCCCGGGACGGCTGGATCGACGGCCTCGCCTTGGACACCGTCACCAGCCAGATGGCCCTGCGGTCCATCGTGCCGGGCATGGCCGGCCGGGACGTGCTGGTCATGGGGGCCGGCGGAGCCGCCCTCGCCCTCTGCGACTACTTCGCCCACCGGGCCGGCGACGACGCCCCCGCCCGGGTGACCGTCACCGACATCGCCGACCAGCGGCTCGCCGCCATCAGCGCCGACGTCGCCACCGGCGACCCCGGGATCACCTGGCGGACCCACCGCCTCGCCCCCGGCGACGTGCACGACGACCTGCTCGCCGACCTCGCCCCGGGCGCGCTGGTGGTCAACGCCACCGGCATGGGCAAGGACCGGCCCGGTTCCCCGCTCAGCGACGACGCCACCTTCCCGCACGGCGGGTACGCCTGGGAGTTCAACTACCGGGGGGAACTCGGCTTCCTGCGCCAGGCCCGGAACCGGGCCGAGGCCGACGCGCTCACCGTCTCCGACGGCTGGCGCTACTTCGTGCACGGCTGGACCCGGGCCATCGACGCCGTCTTCGACCTCGACATCCCCACCGAGGGACCGGACTTCGAGCGGCTCTACGACGCGGCGCAGGAGCTCCGGTGACGGTGCGGGCGCGTTGGCTCGGGCAGGCCGGGTTCTGGCTCACCGCCACCGGCCCCGACGGCGACGCGCACCTGCTCGTCGACCCGTACCTGTCGGACTCGCTGGCCCACAAGTACGCCGGCACGACGTTTCCGCACGTCCGGATGCTCCCCGCCCCGGTCACCCCGACGGGCCTGCCGCCGCTGCGCGCGGTGCTCTGCTCGCACGCGCACACCGACCACATGGACCCGGACACCCTCGTCCCGCTGATGGCCGCCCAGCCGGACCTCCGGCTGGCCTGCCCCCGCGCGGTCCTCGACGAGGCGCTGCGCCGCTCCCGCGTGCCCCGGGCCCGGATCGACGCCCTCGCCGACGGCGACCGCATCGACTACGGGCCCTTCACGGTCACGGCGGTGCCGGCCGCCCACGAGGAACGCGTCCGGGACGGCAACGGCGACGACCACTTCCTCGGCTACGTCGTCGAGGCCGGCGGTGTCCGCGTCTACCACTCCGGCGACTGCGCCCCGTGGGACGGCCAGGCCGAGCGGCTCGCCGACCTGGCCGTCGACGTGGCGCTGCTGCCGGTCAACGGACGCGACGCGCACCGTCTCGCCCACGGGGTACCCGGCAACTTCGACTTCGCCGAGGCCGTGGAGCTCTGCGTGCGCGCCGGAATCGACACCCTGGTGCCACATCATTGGGGCATGTTTGACTTCAACACCGTCGATCCGGCCTCCTTCGACCTCGATGCCGCCGCCCGGCGGGGCGTCACGGTCCGCGTCCCCCGCCACGACGGCACCCTCGCCCTGGCGGTCGCCCGATGAACGCCGGGACCGTGCTGGAACGCATCAACAAGGGCCTGGAGACGCTGCGCCGCTCCGAGCGCAAGGTCGCCGACGCGGTGCTCGCCGACCCGCACGGGACGGTCCGGATGACGCTGGCCGAACTCGCCGAGACGGTCGGGGTCAGCCAGCCGACCATCGTCCGGTTCGCCAACGCGATCGGCTGCGACGGATTCCACGACTTCCGCATCCAGTTGGCGCAGAGCGTCGCGCTCGGCATCCCGGCCACCCAGTCGGTGATCGAGGCCCAGGACGACACGGCCACCACGGTCAGCAAGGTCTTCGACTTCTCGATCACCTCGCTCGACCACGTACGACGCCACCTCGACCTGACCGCCCTCGACCGGGCGGTGGCGGCCATCGTCGCCGCCAGCCGGGTCGTCTTCATCGGGCTCGGCGCCTCGGGCATCGTGGCGATGGACGCGGAACAGAAGTTCCCCCTGCTGGGGGTGCCCTGCTCGGCGCCGATCGACACGCACCAGCAGTTCCTCGCCGCCTCCACCAGCACCCCGTCGACGGTCCTGGTGGCCATCTCGAACACCGGTCGCACCGCCTCGATCCTGGACACCGTGCGGGTCGCCCGGGACCGGGGGGCGACCGTCGTCGGGATCACCGGCGGGCTGTCCCCGCTGGCGGAGCTGAGCGACATCGCCCTGATCGTGGAGTCCCTCGACAACACCGACGTCTACACCCCGACGATCTCGCGACTCGCCCAGCTCGTGGTCGTCGACACCATCGCCACGATGACCCTGCTCCGCCGGGGCGAGTCGGCGCTCGGGGACGTCCGCGACATGAAGACCCTGCTGGCGCAGATGCGCTCCGGACTGCCGTACCAGGGCGTGCCGGAGCGGAGGGAGCTGGCATGAGCGACGTCGTGCTCGCCGTCGACCTGGGCACCGGAGGCTGTAAGGCCGCGCTCGTCGACCCGGCCGCCCGGGTCGTCGCCACCACCTTCGCCGCCTACCCCACGACCTATCCGGCACCGGGACGGCACGAACAGCGCCCGGCGGACTGGTGGGCCGCGGTCGTCCGCTCGTCGCGGGAACTGCTGGCCGCCGACGCCGGCCGGCACCGCGTCGTCGCGGTCGGGCTGTCCGGCCACAGCCTGGCGATGGTGCCGGTCGACGCGGACGGCACGTCGCTGCTGGACACGGTGCCGATCTGGTCCGACACCCGGGGGGAGGACGCCGCGGCGGCGTACTTCGCCGACGCCGACGAGACCGACTGGTACGCCCGCACCGGCAACGGCTTCCCGCGCGGCATGTACACCGTTTTCAAGGTCGCCTGGCTGCGCGCCGCCCACCCGGACGTCGCCGCCCGGACCACGCGGATCCTCGGCAGCAAGGACTGGGTCAACGCCCGGCTCACCGGGGTGCAGCGCACCGACCCGAGCTACGCCTCGGGCAGCGGCGCCTACGACCTCGCCAGCCGCCGGATGCTGCCCGACGTGCTGGCCGCCCTCGGGCTGCCCGCCGACTGGTGGCCTCCGGTCGTGCCGTCCACCGGGGTGGTCGGCCGGCTCACTTCGGACGCCGCGACCGCCACCGGCCTGCCCGCCGGGGTGCCCGTCGTGGCCGGCGGGGTCGACAACTCGTGCATGGCGCTCGGCGCGGGCCTGGACCGCCCTGGCGAGGCGTACCTCTCGCTGGGCTCCTCGAACTGGGTCACGGTGGCCGGGACCGACCCGGTGCTCGACCCGGTGGGCCGGCCGTACGTCTTCGACCACGTCCTGCCGGGCCTGTACGTCTCGGCCCTGTCGACCTTCGGCGGCGGCAGCAGCCTGACCTGGCTGGCCGCCCTGCTCGGCCGGGACGACGACCTCGACGCCCTGCTCGACGAGGCCGCCGCCGTGCCGGTGGGCGCGGACGGACTGACCTGCGTGCCCACCCTCGCCGGGGGCACCGTCGCCGAGGGCGGGCCGGGCGTGCGGGGGGCCTACCTGGGCCTGGACCTCGGGCACACGCACGGCCACCTGGCCCGCGCCCTGGTCGAGGGCATCGGCTTCAGCCTGGCCGACGCCGCGCGCACGATGCTCGCCGGGACACCGGTCGACCGGGAAGTCACCGCCACCGGCGGCGGCGCCCGGGGCCGACTGATGCTCCAGGTGCTCGCCGACCTGCTCGGCCGCCCGGTCAGCCGTCCGGACGACGCGCAGCACGGCGCCGCGCTCGGCGCCGCGGCCCTCGCGTTGCTCGGCACCGGCACCTGGACGGACACCGCGCCCCTGCGGTCGGCCCGACGCGCGGCGCTGCGCGTCGACCCCCGGCCTGACCTCGCCGCCGCCTACGCGCAGCCCCGCGCCCGGTTCGACGCCGCCCGCGCGGCGACCCGGGCGCACGCCGCCGTGCCATCGGCCGGCCACCACCGAACACCGACATAGGAGAAGTCATGCCGCTCGCCGACCCGCGTCCCATCCTCGCCGCCGCCCGCAGCGCGCGACACGGCGTCGGGGCCTTCAACGCGACCCTGCTGGAGCACGCCGAGGCGCTGGTCAGCGGCGCGGAGGCGGCCCGCGCGCCGCTGGTGTTGCAGATCAGCGAGAACGCGGTCCGCTACCACGGGAGCCTGCGGCCCCTCGCCCTGGCCGCGCGCGCGCTCGCCGAGGCGGCGACGGTCCCGGTGGCGCTGCACCTCGACCACGCCGAGGACGTCGACCTCGTCCACGAGGCGGTGGACCTCGGGTTCACCTCGGTCATGTACGACGGCTCCCGACTGCCCGACGACGAGAACCGGGCGGTGACCCGCCAGGTCGTCGCGCACTGCCACGCCCACGACGTTGCGGTGGAGGCGGAACTCGGCGAGGTCGGCGGCAAGGACGGTGTCCACGCCCCGGGCGTGCGGACCGACCCCGCCGAGGCCCGCCGGTTCTGCGAGGAGACCGGCGTCGACGCGCTCGCCGTCGCGGTCGGCACCTCGCACGCGATGGCCTCCCGCGACGCGGTGGTCGACCTGGACCTGGTCGCCGCGATCGCCGAGGTCGTGCCGGTGCCCCTGGTGCTGCACGGCTCCTCCGGGGTGGACGACGGGACCCTGCGGGCCGTGGTGGCCCGGGGGATGACGAAGGTCAACATCGCCACCCACCTCAACAAGGTGTTCACCGGCGTGGTGCGTGACCGGCTCGCCGCCGACCCGAAGCTGCTCGACGCGCGCAAGTACGTCGCCCCGGCCCGCGACGCCATGGCGAAGGAGGTCGAGCGCCTGATCACGCTGCTCGGCCCGACGACACCGGAGGTGCGGTCGTGACCACGCCCCGGATCCTGGTCACCCCCCGGTCGATGTCGGCCCCGGACTCGCCCGCCGTGCGGCGGTTGCGGGCGGCCGGCTTCACCGTCGTCACCCCCACCCCGGGCCGGCAGCCGACCGGCGCGGACCTCGCCGCCACTGTTCCGGGCGTCGTCGGCTGGATCGCCGGGGTCGAGCCGATCGGCGCGGACGTCCTGGCCCGTGCCGACGCGCTGAAGGTGATCAGTCGCAACGGCGCCGGCCGCGACGCCATCGACGCCATCGCGGCGGACGCGGCCGGTGTCCAGGTGCTCACCGCCCGGGGCGCCAACGCGCAGGGCGTCGCCGAACTCGCCCTCGCGCTCGCCCTCATGGGCCTGCGCGGACTGCCCGAGGCCAGCGCCGCCCTCCGCGCCGGCCAGTGGCGGCGCGGCACCGGGCGGGAGGCCGCCGGACGTACCCTCGGCGTGGTCGGGTTCGGGGCGATCGGTCGGCGGCTCGCCCAGTTGGCACACGGTCTCGGCATGCGGGTCGTGGCACACGACCCGTACGTCACCGACGGCGGCGACGTGCCGCTGCTGCCACTGGCGGACCTGCTCCGCAGCAGCGAGGTCGTGTCGCTGCACGTCCCGCCGTCACCGGACGGGCCGTTGCTCACCGCCGCCGAACTGGCCCTGCTCCGCGACGACGTGGTCCTGCTCAACACCGCCCGGTCGACCCTCGTCGACGAGGTGGCCCTGCTGGCGCAACTGGAGTCCGGCCGCATCGCGCTGTACTCGGTCGACGCCTTCGACCGCGAGCCGCCGGAGCCGTCGGCCCTGCTCGCCCACCCCCGGGTGGTGCCCACGCCGCACCTGGGCGCCGCGACGGCCGAGAGCGTCCGCCGGGCCTCGGAGGCGGCCGTGGACAACCTGCTCACCGCCCTCGCCACCCTCGGGGTCCGGGGCACGTAGCGCGGAACTGGTGCGGTCCTCCTAGCCTCGACGGCAGGGGAAGGGGGCCGACCATGGGGCGACGCTCGGCGCGCGACGGGTGGCGGGCTGCGGCGTTCCTGCTGGGCGGGCTGCTGGTGACCGTACTCGGTGGCACCGTGCTCGCCGCGGGCACCGGAGCCTTCGGCCTGCGTACCGAGACCTTCACCCGGATCGAGTGTCACTCGGTACGGGTCGAGAAGGGCGGCCGGATCTGGCACTGTCGCGGACAGAGCCCCGCGCAGGTCGCGGCCAGTGCCGAGATGGACCGCCGCGCCACGCTGGCCTGGCTCGCCGCCCACCCGGACGAGCGCCCGGCGCTCGGCCAGGGCCGACAGGTCACCCGGCTCCTCTTCGTCGACCACGACGGACGCACGGATCCGGAGCGGGTCACCGCCACCCACCTACCGGTGCTGGGCGACCGCTGGATCGCCCACTCCGGCTCGGTACGCGCCACCGGCACGCTGCTCACCCTGCTCGGCGTCGGCCTGCTGGCCAACGGCGTCCGGCTGGTCGTGCGCCCCGGCCGGGTCCGCACCGGGACGGGCGGGGGTCGCCCGGCGGGGTGGTCCTGACGGCGGTCAACATGCGGCATCTCGGGCGATCATCCTGCTCGGAGATGCCGAGATGCCGAGATGCCGAGATGCCGAGATGCCGCATGGCGTGCCGGCCTCCCCGCCGTCGGACGGAGGGGGGAAGCGTGGCGCTACGCCATCTCGAGCAACCGCCGGGCTGCGGTCGCGGTGCCGTCCGTGCGGATGCTGCGGGCCACGAGCCGGGCCGCCGCCGTCACGGTGGGGTCCAGGGCCCGATTGAGCGCGGTGCCGAGTGAGTCGACGGTGGGCCCGCCGGACGGGTGCGCGCTGCCGATCCCGAGCCGCTCGACGCGTCGGGCGAAGTAGAACTGGTCGTACACCTGCGGGACGACCACCTGCGGTACGCCGGCCAGGGCAGCGGTGGTGGTGGTGCCCGCGCCACCGTGGTGTACGACTGCGGCGACCCGCGTGAACAGCACCCGCTGGTTGACCTCACCGACCGCCAGACAGTCGGGCTCGTCGTCCACCGGTGACAGCTGCGCCCACCCGCGACCGACGATCACCCGGCGGCCGAGGGAGCGAGCCGCCCCGATTACCGCCCGCGCGACGCCCTCGGGGGCGCGGACGCTGCCGAACCCGACGTGGACCGGCGGTTCGCCGGCGTCGAGGAACGCCTCCACCTCGGACGGGAGCGGCCGGTCGTCCGGCAGGAGCCACGCGCCGGTCTGCACGACGTCCGGCTGCGCGGGACCGGGCCACGGCGCCAGCGTCGGATCGGCCGCCAGCCACGGAGCCCCGGTGAAGAGGTGACTCCGTACGTCCGTGACGGGCGGGAGGCCGAGGGCCTCTCGTCGGGCGTTGAGGGCCGGACCCCACAGGGCGTCCCAACCCCTCGCGTCCTCGGCCCAGAGCGCGCTGTTGTCGACCGTGCCCTCCGCCGGCCCGTGCCCCGGCATCCCCTGGACCGGTGGTGCGTGTTGTGGCGAGGGGAGCGTGACCGGAGCGAACGCGGTGTAGACGTAGCCGATGCCACGTCGCTCGGCTACCGAACGCGCGGCGATCGCCAACGCGCCGCCGGCCACGATGACGTCGCAGCCCTCTGCGGCCGCGCCGACGGCCGTGAACTGGTCCGTGACCGTACCTTCGATCATGTGCCGGCGCTGCTCGGGCGAAGGGACGCCGCCAGCCTTCCGCCGGGCCGTCCCGCGCAGCCGTGGACCGACGGGAACGTAGGTGACGCCCAGCCGTTCCGCCCACGTCTGGAAGTCGGGCGGTGCGCACATCACCACCTGCTGCCCCGACGCGGCCAGGCGGGTTGCCAACGCCACCATCGGCTGGGCTTCTCCCCGGGACCCGATGGTGAACAGAAGAATTCGCATTTTCCCTCCCGTATCCGTCGACCGCACGGCCGACGGGGAGCAATTCTGGACCCGCGGGGCGGTCTTGCGGCAAGGCCCCCCGTCTGCTATATGTTCCAATGGGGCAGAATCGTCTCCCTCGCCGACAGGGACGTCCCACCTCCACTGCCAGGCCGAAAGTTCGGTCGCCAGGCATCCGGTCGGCGCCCCCCGAGGGTGCGGAGCACAATTCCAGAGTCGGTCTCCAACTTCGGCGTGAATGATTGTCGCGGACGGATGACGGAACCTGTACGTGGAAATTCCGCAAGCCCGCTTTCACGCTTTCGGGGGAGTATTGCCACCGGTACTCCTGGTCTATCGTCCCTCGTAATGGTGGAGGTCACCAGTCTCGCAGCCGCCCACGCCCAGACAACTCCGTCTGCGCGGCGGGCGTGCGGATTCGAGAGGGGAAATCGCGTGTCCGAACAGGAGCAGGCGGTGGGCAGGACGTCCCTGGCGGCTCGGGTGGCCGGCGCGCCGGCCGTACCGATCGAGGTGCCGGCGGCGGACGAGGAATGGGACGAGGGAATTCCTCACGGCTTCGCCCGGGTCTATTACGGAGACGGCCCACCCGGGATCCGGCGACCGGTGGTCATGGCTGACGGGTTCAACCTCGGCCGCAGCAACCTGGACTGGCTCTACCAGGGGCTGGACGGTGCCTTCCCGTTGATCACCACGCTTCGGCGACGGGGTCGGACCGTGATCCTCCTCGGGTTCGACGAACGCACCGCACCGATCACGGCCAACGCGCAGGCAGCGATCGCGGTGATCCAGCGGACCATCGCATCCCAGGTCGGCGACGATTCCCTGACCGTCGGCGGGTTCAGCATGGGCGGCCTGATCACCCGGTTCGCGCTCGCCAACATGGAATACGAGAACATCCCGCACCGGACCGGCCTCTACTTCTCCTACGACACCCCGCACCGGGGCGGCCACATCCCAATCGGCATCCAGGCATTCGCCCATTTCATTCCCGGGCCCGCGAACGACTTCGCCACCCAGATGAACAGTCCCGCCGCCAAGGAGATGTTGTGGCGGCACTACGACAGCGAGGACGGCACGATCCGCCAACATCCCGACCGGGAGGATTTCCTTCAGCAACTGCGGGCCGTCGGTTGGTGGCCCATGCGCCCGCGGAAGATCGGTGTCGCCAACGGCTCCGGTGAGGGAATGCCGGTTCCCGTCGAACCGGGCGAGTTCGCGTTGACCATCGACGGGCTGCTCTTTCCCGGCACCAACTTCCGTATCCAGGCGACCGGCGACGACGTCACGGTCGCCGAGTTGGTCCGCACCATCCCGCCCGCCCGCAAGGTCGTTGCCACCGACGGATTCCCGGAGATCGACGGTGCCCCGGGAGGCACTCTGGACTCCTACCGGATCATCGCCGACGCGTTGGAGAAGAACGGCGGCCGGGTCACCCTCCTGAAGCCGACCGTGTGTTTCGTACCCACCGTCAGTGCCGTCGCGATTCGCGATCTCGACGACCAGGACGACCTGTACGCCAAGGTCGACGCGCTCGACCCGAACGAGAGCGAACTCGACGAGTTCCTCTGTTCCTCCATCACCACTCCGCATACCGCGATCACCGAGGAACTCTGCACCTGGATCCTCGACCGCCTACCCGACTGACCCGCTCCGGCGGCCACCGGTGCCGGCGCGTCCCTTCCACGGTCGCGCCGGCACCCCGGGGACCTACCCGGTGGCGGTGTCGGTGAGGCCCTCGGCCCAGGCCGACCACGCCTGCCGTTCACGCTCCCGCACAGTCGGCCCCTGCTCGCCGTAGAGGTACCACCGGACCATGACGGACGACGTTCCGCCGTACCGCATGCTGGCGACCTCGGCGAGGCCGGGCGGTTCGTGCGTGCGGACGGTGACCGACGTGTCGTCGATCTGCTCGACCACGCCGGACAGCGACGGGGCCGGTGCGGAGGTGGCGACCTGGTCGCCGACCTTCCCGGTGCGCAGGCCGGCCGCGTCCACGACGTCCGGGACCTCGACGGATCCCGGCACCTCGTGCTGCACGAGCAGCGTGGTGACCGGCAGCCCGGCGAAGTGGGTGAGGTAGAGCCGCAGGTTGCGCAACGCGGCGGTCCAGCCGTCGAGGGTCTGGTCGACGTCGTCGCGCCACTCGTCGCCGTCGTAAAGGAAACCGCTGGTCAGCCGCACGACGCAGGTGTCGCCGGAGACCGCCTCGACCAGGATCTCGGTGTTCCACGTCCGGGTCCGCTTCTCCGGACCGAGTTCCTCGGGCTCGTCGAAGACGAGGCGGTGCGGCGGATCCCAGGCGGTGATCGTCCCTTCCGAGGCGCCGTAGGAACCGTGGTGCGTGACGATCCGTCCCCCCGGCCCGGGGTCGACCTCGGCGGGGACGAACCAGGTCTCCAGGCCGGGGCCCGTGGCGATCAGCTCCCACACCTGCTCGGGGGTGCCGGGAACGTCGACCTCGGCGACCGCGCGGTAGCGGCCGTCCCCGTCGTCGACGGATGCTCGGATGTCAGCCATGGCTCTGCTCTCTGCTCGGGCCAGCATCCGCTGGCGCGCTCTGCGGAATCGGGTAGGCGCCGACGACCAGGCGGTGCCGTCGTCCGGCCGGACCCTCGACGTGGTGCCGGGCGATCACCGCGGTGACCGCCTCCGCCAGGTCTCGGGCGAAGTCGGCTCTCGCTGCCGGGGTGCTGAACGTGATCTCGGCGTCGAGGGCGAACGTCTCGGCCTGCTGCCCGGTCTCCCGGCACCGGCGCAGCAGGGCACCGACCTCCTGCACGGCCCGGCCGGCGACCGCGACGAGGTAGGCGGCGGAGAGGCGGTCCGGGCGTTCGTCCGGCGACGGGCGCGCGGCGGCTGCTCCGAGCACCTCGGGGGACACGAGGTACGCCTCGGCCGTGGCGACGAGCAGCCGTTCGGTGAGCCCGCCCCAGCGTCGCTCGCCGGCACCGGTCACCAGGCCCTGCGCCTCGAGCTGCCGTGCGTGGTAGTGCACCCGCTGACGCGGCAGGCCGAGCGCCCGGGCCAGCTCGGTCGCCGAGCGGGGCTGGCGGAGCTCGGCGAGCATGCGGGACCGGACCGGATCGAGCGCCACGATCGCCGCGGCCGGAGCCGCGATGACGTCTACAGCTTCGATGGACATGCTCCCACCTTTCCCTTGACAAGAAATCCTGTCAAGGGAAAGGGCAGGCGAGGGCGGTGTCAGTCGGCGGCTGGCCGACGGGCCAGCAGGCA
This sequence comes from Micromonospora sp. NPDC050187, assembly GCF_044459745.1. Taxonomy (NCBI): domain Bacteria; kingdom Bacillati; phylum Actinomycetota; class Actinomycetes; order Micromonosporales; family Micromonosporaceae; genus Micromonospora; species Micromonospora sp. NPDC050187. The sequence continues at coordinate 22,705 of NZ_JBITJH010000024.1, read as the reverse complement.
CGCCTGCTGGGCGCCCGTCCCCTCGACCAGCCGGGCGGTGACGGTGAACCCGGCCCGCTCCAGCAGGCCGGCGATCCACTCGGGCGGGTGCCGGTAGGACTCGACGGTGACCGGGTGGCCGTAGGCGCCGTCGCGGCGGACGAGTTCGTCGCCGACGTGGAACCCGAGGAGCAGGTGCCCACCGGGAGCGAGGGTGCGGTGGAACTCCGCGACGATCCTCGGGAGGACCTGCGGCGGCGTGTGGACGATCGACCACCAGGCGACGATCCCGCCGAGCCCCGCGTCGGGCAGCGGCAGGTCGGTCATCGATCCGACCTCGAAACGCAGAGCGGGGTGGGAACGGCGGGCGATCGCCACCATCGCCGGCGACAGGTCGATGCCGCTGACCGACAGACCGAGCGCGGAGAGATGCCCGGTGACGTGGCCCGGCCCGCACCCGAGGTCGGCGACCGGGCGTCCGCCGTCGGCCCGGACGAGTTCGGCGAAGGCGGCCAGCATGCCCCGACCGACCGCATCCTCGGCGAAACGGGGCGGAACGAGGTCGTGGTAGCTCTCGGCGACGGTGTCGTACAGCGCGCGGACGTCGTCGAGATGGTGGTCGGTCATCGGCTGACGATACTCAGGGCCGGGTGTCGCGGGGGTCGCCCGGCTCCCTCCCCACTGGCGGTGACCGGTAGCCGGACGGGTCGGCGAGGGCGGCGGTGAGCAGGTCGACGTACTCGGCGCACCAGCGGGCCACGGTGGAGCGGTCGTACAGGTCGGTGGAGTACTCCACCACGCCGCGCAGCACCGGCCCGACGGGTGAGAACACCACCCCCAGGTCGCGGCGGGCGCAGGCCAGGCCCAGGTCCACCACCTCCGTGTCGAGGTCGGGCAGGGACAGCGACGGGATCCCCGGGTTCCAGCCGAACAGGGCGGTGCCGACCGGTGGCGGCTCTCCGGGCCGCCACGTCGGGTCGACGGCGGAGTAGATCGCGCCCACCGGGGCCGGCTGGTGGCGCAGCGCGTCCAGGAACACCCGGTCGGTGCGGGCCACCAGGTCGGCGAAGGAACCCGCCCCGGCCAGCGGCACCCGCAGCGGGACGACGCTGGTGAACAGACCGACGACCGGTTCGACGTCGGCGGCTTCCCGGTGCGCGTACGGGGCGGCGAGCACCACGTCGGCCGTTCCGGTGAGCCGGCCGAGCAGCAGCGCCCATCCACTGGCCAGGACGGGCAGGACGCTGCCGGACGATCCGGCGGCCCGGCGCACCCGCTCGGCGAGGGCGGCGGGGAGGTCGAAGGCGTACTCGTCGCCGTCGCCGCTCAGCTTTGCCGGCCGGAGCCGGTCGGTCGGCAGGGACAGGCTCCTCGGTGCGCCCGCCAACTGCTCCCGCCAGTACCGCCGGACCGGCTCCGGCGTGTCGGCGTCCCGCTGCCGGCGGGCGTATCCGGTGTACCGGAGGCCACCGGCCTGCTCGCGGGGGAGGGGGCGGCCGGACCGCAGCGTCGGGTACGCCTCCTCCAGCTCACGCAGCAACTGCTGGATGGACCAACCGTCGCCGTTGAGGTGGTGGACGACGAGCATGAGCACGTGCCGGTCACCGGCCAACCGCGCCAGCCGGGCACGCAGCCACGGTCCGTCCTCCGGGAACGGTTCCCGGCCGGTCGTCACGCACCAGGCGTCCACCTCCGACTCCGGCACGTTCGTCACGGGAAGGACCAGCGGCCGGTGGGGGAGCACCTCCTGGGTCACTGTCCCGTCCCGCTCGACCAGGCGGGTCCGCAGCGCGCCGTGCCGGGCGACCAGGGCGTCCAGCGCCGCCCGCAGCGCCGGCACGTCGAGGTCGCCGGTGAGGGCGACCCGGACCGGCATGTGCACGGCGGCCGGGTTCGGGGCCCGTCGCTGCCCGTGCCACATCAGCTCCTGCTGGTACGTCGCCGGCGCGTTCTCCTCCACGGGCGCGCTCTCCCCGGCCGCACCGGTGGTGCGGGACAGGGCGGCGGCCATCGCCCGGATGCCGGGAGCCTGGAGGACCCGGTGCACGCCGACCTCGGTGCCGAGCAGCCCGGACAGCCGGTTGGCGAGCCGGACGGCGGCCAGCGAGTGTCCACCGGCGGTGAAGAACGGCGCGTCCAGCGGCAGCCGGGCCACGCCCAACTCGGCGCACCAGGCGTCGTGGACGAGCTGTTCCACACCTGCCTGCGGGACCTGGTCGCCGGTCGCCGCCTCCGGGGCGGGCAACCGGGCCGGGTCGACCTTGCCGGTCTCCCCGAGGGGCAGCGCGTCCAGCAGCACCCACGCCCGGGGCACCAGGTACGGCGGGAGCCGGTCGGCCAGGGCGGCGGTCAACCGGGCCTCGCGTGCGGCGGGTGGCTCACCGTCGTCGGCGGGCACCACGTACGCGGCGAGGTACGGCTCGTCACCCCGGTCGTACCGGGCGACGACGGTGGCCTGCCGGACGCCGGGCAGCCGGACGAGCACCCCGGCGGCCTCACCCGGCTCGACCCGGTGACCGGCGATCTTGACCTGGTCGTCGAAGCGACCGAGGAACTCCAGGGTCCCGTCGCCGCGCACCCGTACCCGGTCCCCGGTCCGGTACATCCGGGCACCCGGCACGGTCGAGTACGGGTCGGGCGGGAAGGCGGCGGCGGTCTCCGCCGGCCGACCGAGGTAGCCCCGGGCCAGCCCGTCGCCGCCCACGTGCAGCTCGCCGGCCGCCCCGGGTGGGACGGGCCGACCGTGCGGGTCGAGCACGTACAGGCGGTGGGCGGCGACCGGGACGCCGATGTCGATCGGGCCGGTGCCGTCGGGAGGGACCGGCCCGGCGGTGGTGACGACGGTCGCCTCGGTCGGGCCGTACGCGTTGACGACGATGGCGGGGAAGCCGGGCGGCGGCCGGCGGCGCAGCTGGCTGCCCCCGACCACGAGGGTCCGCAGCGTGGCGGGGGGCGGCACGGGGGACGCGAAGACCAGCTCCGCGAGAGGCGCCGGCAGGAACGCCACGGTCACCCCGTACTCGGCCCACCAGGCGCACAGCGCCGCCGGGTCGCTGCGGACCTCGTCGGGCACGAGCCGGACGGTCGCTCCGGCGGTGAGCGCCGGCCAGATCTCGGCGAGGTTCGCGTCGAAGCCGAGGCCGAGTCCGTGGGCGACGACGTCCGCGCCGGTCAGTCCGAGCGCCTCCACGTGCCAGGTGACGGCGCGGACGGCCGGGCGATGCGGTACCAGCACCCCCTTCGGACGGCCGGTGGAGCCGGAGGTGTAGACGCACCAGGCCAGGTGCTCCGGGCCGGGTACGGCGGGCGGGCCGGCGTCGCCCGGTGGCCGGCGCGGATCCGCGTCCCCGGGGACCTCCTCGATCAGGATCCGGGGTGGGTCCGCCGGGTGGTCGAGCGCCGTGGAGGTGACCAGCAGCCGGGCACCGCTGTCGGCGAGGAGGGCGGCCAGCCGGGCGGGCGGCAGGTCGGGGTCGAGAGGCAGGAATGCGGCCCCGGCGAGCAGCACCCCGAGCTGCGCCGCGACCAGCTCCGGCCGGCGGGGTAGCAGCACCGCGACCAGATCGTCCGCCCCGACGCCCGCGAGGGCGATCCGCCGGGCCAGCGCCTCGGCCCACACCCGCAGGTCCCGGTACGTCCAGCGGGTCGCGCCGCCCACCACCGCCGCAGCGTCCGGCGTCCGATCGGCTTGCCGGAGGACCCGGTCGTGCAGTCGATCGGCGGTGGGTGCGGTGTCCCGCCCGGCGTACACCTCGACGGTCTCGGCCAGCCGGGACAGCGGGACGTCCGGTTCCCGGGTCAGCCGGTCGAGTAGCCGGACCCAGCGGTCGAGCAACCGGCGTACGGTCACCGGGTCGAACACCTCGGTGCGGTACTCGACGTGGCAGCGGACGGTGTCGACGTGGGACAGGTAGACCATGAGGTCGACCGGGGCCTTGTCCAGCCCCACCGGCAGCGGTTCGGCCGTCACGTCGGGCAGGTCGAAGGCGAACGCGCCGCCGGTCTCGTACTCGACGACGACGTCGAAGAGCGGGTGCCGGCCGGCCTCCCGGTGTGGGGCGAGCGCGCGGACCAGGGCGTCGAACGGCACGGCGGCGTGCTCGTAGGCGTCGGCGGCGGTGGCCCGGACGCGGGTGAGGACCTCGCGGAAGGTCGGATCGCCGGTGAGGTCCAGGCGCAGCGGCAGGGTGTCGACGAAGAATCCGACCAGGTCGGCGGTGCGCTCGTCGCGGCCGTCGAACCCGGTGCCGACCACCAGGTCCGGTTGCCCGCTGAACCGGAACAGCGTGACGCCGAAGGCGCTGAGCAGCGTGGTGAACGGGGTGACCCGTTCCGCCCCGCTGAACCGCCGGATCCGGGCGGCCAGCTCGGCCGGGATTTCGGTGAAGACGCTCCGGCCGGCCGGTGAGGGCAGGGCCGGACGGGGCAGGTCGGAGGGGAGGACGAGGGTGGGCGGCGGCGGGTCGAACCGGGCCAGCCAGTACCGCAGGTCCCCGTCGGCCGCGCCGGCATGCCGTCCGGCGGCGACGGTCCGGGCCAGTTCCGGATAGTCGACCGGCAGAGCGGCCAGCTGCGGGGCGGTGCCGGCCACCCGGGCCCGGTAGGCGACCGAGACCTCCCGGGTGAGCACCGCGTACGAGCCGCCGTCGGTGGACAGGTGGTGGAACGCGAGCACCAGCACGTGGTGGTCGGCGGAGAGCCGCAGCAGCGTGAAGGCGAACACCGGCCCCTCGGCCAGGTCGAAGACCCGCCGGCTCTCCCCGGCCATCACCTCCGTGACGGCCGCCTCCTCCGCCCGCCCGGCCAGGTCCCGCACCGGCAGCTCCACCGGTACCGAGGGCCGGACGACCTGGCAGGGTTCGCCGTCGACCTCGCGGTAGGTGGTGCGCAGTGGGGCGTGCCGGGCCACCACGTCGCCGAGCGCGGCGCGCAGTGCCGCGACGTCCAGCGGGCCACGCAGTCGCACCGCCACCGCCTCGGTGTAGGCGGGCGTGCCGGGGTGGAGTTGCTCCACCAGCCACAGCCGGCGTTGTCCGGGCGTGAGCGGAGCAGTCTCCTCCCGGCTGCCTGCCCGCGTGGCCCGGCTGCCTGCTCGCGTGGCCCGGCGGCGCGGCGTGGCCCGGCGTAGCGCGTCGATGAAGGGCAGGCCGGCCCGGACGGCGGGAGCGGGCAGCCCGAAGTCCACGAAGCAGGCGATCTCGTCGGCGCCCGCGTCGAGTACCGCGTCCAGCACGTCACGGCAGCTCTCCGGGGTGCCGATCAACGCCCGCTGCTCGCAGTACCGCTGGTACGCCCGGGACAGCACGAACCGGACGTCCTCGTCCGGGGTGTCGGCCAGGTCGATGCTCATCCCGAGGCTGTTCACCACCTGTCCGAGCAGGCTGAACGACGACCGCAGGTACGCGCAGAACGGGTCGAACGCCGCCTCGCGTACCCGGTCGAGGTCGTCGCCGAGGTACGTGTGCAGCAACACCACCACCCGGCCGGCGGCCGGGTCGAGGCCGTGCTCGGCGCGGGTACGCCGGTACAGGGCGATGTTCTCGGCGAGCTGGGCGACGTCCTGGGTCATCAGGTTCGTCACCACCCCGACGTCGCGCCGGGCGGCCTCCCGGTAGCTGTCCGGGTTGCCGACGATCGCGGTGAAGAACGGCGGGGCGTCCTGCACCGGCCGGGGGAAGAGCCGGACGTCGACCGGGTCGCCGCTGCCGGACCGGGCGGTGACCGAGTCGCCTCGCCAGAGCCGGCGCACCGTCTCCAGGTGCTCGTACATCACCTGCTTGTGCCGGCCGAAGTTCTCCGGCTGGAAGACGAAGTCGTTGGCGTGCCAGCCGGGGGCACAACCGAGCCCGACCCGGCCGCCGGAGAGGTTGTCCACCATGGACCACTCCTCGGCCACCCGGACCGGGTGGTGCAGGGGCAGCACCACCGAGCCGGCGTTGAGCCGGATCCGGCTGGTCCGTACGGCGAGCGCGGCGGCGAGCACCGACGGGTTCGGGAAGATGCCGCCGAAGGAGTGGAAGTGCCGTTCCGGGAACCAGACGGCGTGGAACCCGTGGGCGTCGGCGTACTGCGCGGCATCGAGGATCAGGCCGTACCGGTCGTCGGCGCGCTGGTCGGGATAGTCTCCGAAGAAGTACAGACTGACGTCGACGGTGTCTTCGGCCGCCTCCGTCCCCGCTGCCCCGGGCCGGACCGCTCCGGCCGTACCGGCCCCGCCCACCTGCGCCGGCGTGACCGGGGCTTCGGCGGCCACCGCCATCGGTACGGATGCCCCCACCGCGCCGAGCAGGGCGAGTTGCTGCTGCATCAGGTCGAGTTGCCGGTGGATGATCGCGCTCAGATCGCCCCCCGATGCCGCCCCCTCGATCGCGCCACGTCCCGCTGCCTCTCCCGGCCGCGCGTCACCCCCTTGATCCACTTCAGCTGCGGCAGGTGGGGGTGTCCCGGGCCCTTCGACAGCCCGACTTCCCGCATGGCGAGGCGCCGCACCCGGCGACAGCGGCGCAACCGTCAACGGCGGCGCAACCGTCAACGGCGACGCAACCGTCAACGGCGACGGCGACCGCGACGGATCAGGCTCGGCCAGGGATCGGCCGGAGCCGGCGATGATTCGCTCGGCGAGTCGACGTGGCGTGTCGACGACCTCGAACAGCTCCCGGATCGGGACCCGAACCCCGTAGGCCTGGTCGATCTCCCGGGACATGCTGATCAGCAGCAGGGAGTCCGCGCCGAGTGCGAAGAAGGTCTCGTCGGGGCGGACCGCCGCGACGTCGAGCCCCAGCTTGCCGGCGGTCAACGCGCGGACCCGGTCCAGCACCGCACCGCCGACCGCCGCAGTCGGGATGGCGGTTGCTGGGGCGGTGGTGTCGGGTGCGGGGTCCTGTGGAGCTGCCCGCACCGCCGGGGCAGCACCGCCGATCTCCGAACCCGAACCCAGAGCCGAACCCGAACCCAGAGCCGAACCCGAACCCGAACCCAGAGCCGAAGCCGGGGCCGAAGCCGGGGCAGGGACCAAGGCTGAGGGCGAGGCCGGCGCCGGGGCTGGGGCCGTGGTCGGGACCGGGTGGGTGTCGATCCAGTACCGGCGGCGCTGGAACGGGTACCCGGGCAGTGACACCCGGCGTCCGGCGCAGTCCTCGGTGACCGCTGCCCAGTCCACCGGCGTGCCCGTGCAGTACAGCTCCGCCACGGCCTGCCACACCCCGTCGACCGGATCGAGTCCGCGCCGCTGGGACGGGATCCAGGTGGCCGTCGACCGGGCCAGCCGGGTGAGCGCGGCCTCCGGTCCCGCCTCGACGAACGTCCGGCCGTCCTGATCGACGGCCGTCCGGACGGCGGCGTGGAACTCGACGGTCCCGCGCGCCTGCCGGTACAGGTGCTCGGCGTCGGGCCGCCAGCCCGGTTCGCGAACCCGACCGTCGACGGTGCTGACCAGGGGCATCCGGACGGGTCGCAGGTCCACCCGCGCGGCCAGGTCCCGCAGGCGGTCCCGCAGTGGCTCGATCGCGGCGCAGTGGAAGGCCCGGGTCACCGGCAACCGCCGGGTCGACAGTCCGAGTCGCGCCGCCCGGGCGGCGACGGCGGCGACGTCGTCGGGTGACCCGGCCAGGACGTGCCGGTCGGGGCCGTTCACCACAGCCACCTCCACCGGGCTGCCCGCAATGAGGTCGTCGACGACCGTCCGCTCGGCGAGCACCGCCAGCATCGCGCCCGGTTCCATCTCGTCGTGCATGAGCCGGCCGCGCCAGGCGGCGAGGCGTACCGCGTCGGCGAACGGCAACGCGCCGGCCACGGCCAGGGCGGTGTACTCGCCGACGCTGTGGCCGAGCACGTAGTCGGGGGTGACACCCCAGGAACGCCAGAGCTCGGCCAGAGCCAGCCCGACGACGACCAGCACCGGCTGGGCCAGGTCGGTGGCGGCCCCGGCGGGGCCGGGGGCTTCCCGCAGGCGGGCGAGGAGATCACCGCCGACCGCGTCCCGGTACGCCGACGCGGCCTCGGCCAGGACGTCCCGTACCACCGGGAACCGGTCCGCGAGCGGCAGCAGCACCGGACGGAGGTCGCCCTGTCCGGGGAAGGCCAGGACGACCGGCCCGGCGGCGGCCGTGCCGGCGACCAGGGTGCCCGGAGTGGCGTTGCCGGCGACGAACCGGTCCAGCGCCGAGGCGAGATCGGCGGGGGAGTCGCCCCGTGCGACGAGGCGGTGACGCAGGTGCCGGCGACCTCGGCCCGTGGTGGTCACCAGGTCCGCCAACGCCAGGTCGGGGTGGGTACGCAGGTGATCCCGGTGACGGGCGGCGAGCGCGGTGAGCGCCGCCGGGTCGGCCGCCGAGAGCGGCAGCAGGCCGGGTGCGGCGGCCTGCGGGCGGACGGTGTCCGGCGGAAGCGTGCCCTGCGGCGCGGCACCGGCTGGCGCGACGGCTGCGACACCGGCGGCCGACGCGGTGGCGGCCGGAAGGATGGTGGGCGGGGCGACGACTGCGGCACCGTCGGTCGACACCGTGGCGGACGGGGCGACGACCGGCCCGGGTGGCTGCTCGACGATGACGTGCGCGTTGGTGCCGCCGACGCCGAGGGCGCTCACCGCCGCCCGGCGTGGGATGCCGGAGTCGGACCACCCGGTGCCGGTGGTGGTGACGCTGAAGGGGGCCAGGTCGACCACCGGCCGGGTGAAGTTGATCTGCGGTGGGATCCGGCCGGTCCGGACCGCCAGCACCGCCTTCACCAGCCCGGCCATGCCGGCGCAGCTGTCCAGGTGGCCGATGTTCGCCTTGACCGAGCCGAGGAACGGCCGGGCCGACGCGTACGCCTCGGCGAGGGCGTGGTGTTCCACCGGATCGCCGAGGGCGGTGCCGGTGCCGTGCGCCTCGACGTACCCGATCGACGCGGCGGGCACGGCGGCGTCCCGCAGTGCCTGCCGGATCACCTCGACCTGCCCGGTCACGCTCGGCGCGGTGAAGCCGACCTTGCCCGCGCCGTCGTTGTTCACCGCCGAACCGAGGATCACCGCGTACACCGGGTCGCCGTCGGCGACGGCGCGGGCGTACGGCTTGAGCACCACCGCCGCGACCCCGTTGCCGCCGACGGTGCCGTCGGCGGCGACGTCGAAGGGCCGGCACCGGCCCTGCGCGGAGAGGATCGATCCGGGGGTGTGCCGGTAGCCGGTGACCTGGGGGACGTGCACGGCGACGGCGCCGGCCACCGCCAGGTCGGCGTCCCCGGTGAGCAGTGACCGGGCAGCCAGGTGCACCGCCACCAGTGAGGTGGAGCAGGCGGTCTGCACGGTGACCGCCGGCCCGGTCAGCCCCAGCCGGTACGCGACCCGGGTGGCGAGGAAGTCCGGCTGGTTGCCCAGTGCCGTGCCGATCACCGTGGCCGGGTCGTCGGCCCGGGTGGCCGCGTCGAGGTTGTTCCTCAGGTAGGTGTGATGGGTGTAGAGGTTCATCCCACCACCGGCGAAGAGCCCGACCCGGTTCCGGTCGTCGTCACCGGCGTATCCGGCGTCCTCCAGCGCATGCTGGCAGGTCTCCAGGAAGAGCCGGTGCTGCGGGTCGAGCAGTTCGGCCTCCCGGGCGCTGATGCCGAAGAAGCCCGCGTCGAAGCCGGCGACGTCGTCGAGGACGCCGCTGGCCGCGACGAATCCGGGGTCGTCGGCGTCCGGCACCCCGGCGGCGGCCAGTTCGTCGGAGGTGAAGAAGCGGACGCTCTCCACCCCGGCGAGGAGGTTCGACCAGAACTCGTCGACGCTGGCCGCGCCGGGAAAACGGCCCGCCATCCCGATGACCGCGATCCGGTGGTCCCGGTCGACCGGGGCGGGGCCGGTGGAGCCGGCGGGGGCGGTGTCGGTGAGGTGCCGGACGAGCGCGTCGACGGTCGGGTGCGCGAAGAACGCCGACGGCGGAACCGGCCGGCCGAGGGCCTGTTCGAGCAGGGCTCGGAGCCGGACGATCTGCACCGAGCCGATGCCGATTTCCCAGAACGGTCGGTCGGGTTCGACCGGCCCGCCGAGCAGGTCGCCGAGCGCGTCCACGACCGCCCGACGCACCGCCGCCCGGGAGGGCGGGGCGGCCGCGTACGCGGCCGGCGGGGTGGCGGCCGGGACCGGGCGACGGTCGGCGTCGAACTCGCCGGCGGTGAAACGGCGGCGCAGCGCGGCCCGTTGGATCTTCCCCCCGGTGGTGCGGGGGAACTCCGCGGCGGGCACCACGACGACCCGGGCCGGCGCGGTGCCCCAGCGTCGGGCCACGGCGGCGGTGACGTCCCGGGCCACCTCCGGCGCCGGCCGGCCCGGGTCGGGGTCGGGAACGTGGAACAGGACCAGCGACTCGGTCCCGGTGCGCGGGTCCGGTACGCCGCAGGCGGCGACCAGTCCGGCGGCGACGCCGGGCACCTCCCCGGCGACCTGCTCGACCTCGTGGCAGGGCAGGTTGTGCCCGTTGATGATGACCAGGTCCTTCTCCCGGCCGGTGACGGTGATCCGGCCGTCCACCATGTACGCCAGGTCGCCGGTGTCCCACCAGCCGCCGGGTCGCAGGGCGGCGCGGGTCGCCTCGGGGTCGGCGAGGTAGCCGGGGGTGAGTCGGGGCGAGTGGACCTGGAGCCGCCCGATCCGCCCCTCGGGCAGCACCTCGTCGTCCGCGCCGACGATACGCAGGGTGGCACCGGGGGCGGGCGCGCCGACCGAGAGGAACTCGACGCAGTCGGCGGGATCGTCGTCGGCGGTGGCCCACTCCAGGTCGCCGTCGAGGCTGGCGGTCCGGACCAGCTGCCGGCAGCCCGGCTCGCCGAGGGACGCGAAGGTGATCGCGGTGCTGGTCTCGGACATCCCCCAGGCCGGGGTCATCGCGGCGGCCGGCACGCCGGTCGCCGCCACGAAGGCGTCGAAGGTCTCGGGACGGCACTGCTCGCCGCCGCTGACCATCCGCCGTACGTGTCCCAGCTCCCACCGGCGGCCCGGGTCACGGGCGACCGCGTCGGCCGCCAGCCGGAGCCCGAAATTCGGCGCCCAGCTGTGGGTGACCCGGTGCCGGCGCATCAGTTCCAGCCAGCGCAGCGGGTCGGCCAGCACCCGCTCGGTGTCGACGTGCACGCTGGTCGCGCCGAGGAACACCCCACCGAGGTGGTAGAGGAGCAGCCCGGCGACGTGGTCCACCGGGAGCCAGTTGAGCAGGACGTCGCCGGGGTGGATGTCGAGCATCTCCCGCGCGCCGAGGGCGTACTGGGACAGGCCGAGGTGGGTCAACGGGATGATCTTCGGGGTGCCGGTGCTGCCGGAGGAGAGTTGCAGCATCGCCACCTCCTCCGGCGCGGCCCGGTGGTCGGTGTCCGGCGCGGGCCGGTGACCGTCGGCCAGTTCGGTCACGGTGACCACCCGCCCGCCGAGCGGGAGGCGGCGCAGCCCGGCCGCGTCGGCGGTCCCGGCGACGACCACCGGCTCGCCGAGCGTGCGCCAGGCGTGCCGGAGCGCGTCGAGTGCCGGGGAGTCCGCGGCGTGGTCGGGCCCGGCGGCGGTGGTCAGCGGCGCGACCCCGGCCAGCACGCAGCCGAAGAACGCCGGCCAGTACTCGACGGATGCGCCGACCCGCAGGATCGCGTACCCACCGGGAGCCACGTTCCGGGTCCGCAGGCCGTCGCGGACCGCGCGGGCCCGGTCGAGCAGGTCGGGGTGGGTCAGGAGGTCGGTGCCGCCGTCGGCGGCAACCAGGTGGAGGCCGGCGTCGGGGAAGCGTTCCGCCGCGTGGGTCAGCGCCTCGCCCAGGGTCCGGGGGTGCTTCGGGTCGTCGGGCAGGTCACCGCCGTGGCTGACGGCGGGACGACGGCCGGACGGGTGGGGAACGGTCACGGGGCTACCTCGGCAGGTTGACGGCGTGCTGCGGCCCGGAGGCGGACGTGGGCGACGAGGAAGACGAGCGCGACGGCCAGGGCCAGCCCGTGGGCGGTCCCGACGACCGGGAGCGGCGGGAACCGGTCCAGCAGCGCGGCGCAGACGATCATGCCGAGTCCGAAGCCGGCGTTCTGCGCCGCGCTGGCGAAGCCGAACAGGCGGGGCCGCAGGTCGGCGTCGACCGCCTGGAGGCGGGTGGTGTAGCTGATCTCGGCGTAGCCGTCGGCCGCGCCGGCCGCCAGGGTCACCGGGATCAGCAGCCAGACCGGCAGGCCGGTGAAGGCGAGCACGAAACAGACCGACATCAGGCAGGTGGCCACGCCGAAGGGCAGTTCGGTGGGGCCGTGCCCCGAGCGTTTCGCCCGTCGGGCGGCCCAGCGCCCGGCGAGCAGGCTGCCCGCCGCCCACGCGGTGGTGAAGGTGGCGGCGAACGTGGCGGGGGAGTCCGGGCGGACCAGGGTCGCGTACACCGGCAGCCCGACGTTGTGCGACGCGGAGCCGAGGGCGTCGGCGGCGCGTACCGCGATCATCGCCGGCACCACCGGGGCGACGGCCCGGAGCAGGCCGAACCGGCCGGACGCCCGACCGGCGGTGGCGGGCTGCCCGCCCGGAACGGCCGTCGCTCCCGCCGTGTCGCCCGTGGTGGCGGCCGACCGGTCGGCGGCCGTGGTGCGCCGGGCCACCGGGACCAGGAGCAGGGCGGAGAGCAGGTACGTGGCGGCGTCGACCAGGAACGCCACGTGGTAGCCGAGCCACCCGACGAGCACGCCCGCCGAGGCGAACCCGAGCAGCATCCCCACCGAGCGGAGCGTGACCACCAGCCCGTTGGCCCGGGTCAGCCGGTCCGGCCCGACCATGGTGGGCAGGTGCGCGCGCATCGCCACGCCCCAGAGCGTCTGCCCGACGCCGAGCGCGACCGCGAGCCCGTACAGCACGGTGGTCCGCGCTCCGGCCGGGACGACCACCAGCAGGGTCAGCATGCCGGCCGCGACCAGGTCCGCGCCGATCATCAGGTACGGGCGGCGCAGGCGCGCGGCGAGCCGGCCGGCGACCGGTCCGGCGAGGAAACCGGCGGCCAGGCGGACGGCCATGAAGACGCCGGTCTGCACCGTGGAGCCGGTCAGGTGCAGCACGAACAGGCCCAGCGCCACCAGGTTCAGGAAGCTGCCGAAGGTCGACACCGCGTGTGCGGTGGCCACGAGACGCAGGTCGCCCCACGCCCGGTCCACCTCTGCTGGTCCACCCAAACCGATGCCGCTCCCCCCGGTGCCTGGCAATCATGCCGCTGCCGGTGAGCCACTTCAATGCCTCGATCAAGCTTTCACCCGCAGTGATCCCGTCAACACGGTTCCCGGTCGAAGTCGAATTTCGGGCCTGCGACGGAATGGCACGCCGAGTGCGTGCCGCACGTGGGTGACAGTCCTTCATGGATGCGTGCCACAATCGCCGCGTGACATCGCCTCCGTCGCCAGGCATGCCCGATCAGCCCGGCGCAACTCCTGCGGAATCCGGCTCGGTGGCACCGCCCGGCCACGGATATCCGTCCCCACCACCGCCGACCTATCCCGCTCCCGGTGTTCCAGGAGCACCGGTGCCCGGTATGCCGCCATTCCCGCCGGCGACGCCGAAGAGCAACGCACCCCTCGTCATCGGTCTGGTCGCCGCTCTGCTGGCGTTGTGTCTGCTCGGGATCTGTGGAATCGGGGTACGCGCGGCGATGGTCTACACCTCCGAACGGAAGTCGCCGGGTGGATCGGCCGGCGTCGCCGGGCCCGTTCCGTCGTGGACGACACCTCCACCTCCGTCGGTCCGGGACACCTACTCGCCGCCGGAGCCGATCCCCACGACCAGCGCGCCGGCACCGCTGCCGGCCCGGATCGGGCAGTGCATCAGCGTCAGCGCGACCGGCGACTTCCAGGGGATCGGCAACTGCAACGGCACCATGGGCACCTACCGGGTGGTGTCGGTGGACGCCGCCCAGAACGCCTGCGCCGACCCCCGGTCCGCGTACATCACCGAGAACGGTTACCGGCTGTGCCTGGAGCTGCACCTGGTCCGCAACCGTTGCTACAAGTTCCCGACCGGCGACGGCTGGATCGTCGGCGCCCCGAAGTGCAAGGCGAAGGGCACGGTGCACGTCATCGACATCGTCCCCGGTGCCTCGAACGGTGACCGGTGCACCCGGGACTACCGGTGGAACCGCTGGTACCGGTTCACGAACCCGACCGTCGTCTACTGCGTCATGAAGTACTGACGACTCGCGCCGAACGGGTCAGGACGGGGGTTGCCTCAGTCGTCCCGCCCCAACTCCCAGAACGTGACCGCCGCGGCGGCGGCGACGTTCAGGGAGTCGACACCCCGGCGCATCGGGATGACGACCCGTACGTCACTGGCTCGCATCGCCGCCTCGGTCAGCCCGGCACCCTCCGCGCCGAGGAGCAGGGCGGCCCGACGTCGCTGCTCCTCGGCCAGGCGCTGGATCGGCACCGCGTCGGGGGACGGCGTCAGCGCCAGGACGGTGAACCCGGCCGCGCGTACGTCGGTCAGGGCCTGTGGCCAGGGATCGAGTTTGGCGTACGGGATCGCGAACACCTCGCCCATGCTGACCCGCACACTGCGGCGATACAGCGGATCGGCGCAGGTCGGGGAGAGCAGGACGGCATCGATCCCCAGGGCGGCGGCGCCCCGGAAGATGGCGCCGAGATTCGTGTGGTTGTTCACGTCCTCGAGGACCGCGACACGTCGCGCGCCGGCGAGGATGTCCGACGCCGGCCGTAGGGGCTGCCGGTGGAAGCTCGCCAGCACACCCCGATGCACATGGAAGCCCGTCACCCGCGCCAACACGTCCGGCGCGGCGGCGTACGCGGGGGCGTCCAGGTCGAGCAGGTCCGCGAGTTGGTCGGCTCGTTTCTCATCGACCAGGAACGAACGGGGACGGTAGCCGGCGCGCAGGGCGCGACGCAGGACCAACTCACCCTCGGCGATGAAGAGCCCGTGCGGGGGCTCCCAGCGGGTACGCAGCTCGACATCGGTCAGCGCGTGGTAGTCGCCGAGGCGGGGGTCGTCAGGGTCAGTCACGGTCACTAGCGGCACGGGCCGATTCTCCCGCGCGGCCGACGAGCCCGCGTTACCAGGGCGGCCGATCCGGCCGACCGGTCCGCCCCCCCCGTCAGTGCTGCGCGGGGAGGCGGTATCACGCACGGTAGCGTATCGCCCGTGTTCCCTACCGTCCGTGAGGTGCTGGCGCTGGATCCGGTCCGGCACGGTGCGCCGCGCCTGGTCGCCGGGGAGCGGGCGGTGGACCGGCCGGTGCGCTGGGTGCACGTCGCCGAGGTGCCGGACATCGCCACCCTGCTCCGGGGCGGCGAGCTGGTGCTCACCACCGGCATCGGACTGCCCGCCGACGACGCGGGGCTGCGTGCGTTCATCGAGACGCTCGCCGACGTCAGGGTCTCCGGCCTCGTCGTCGAGCTGGGCCGCCGGTACTTCGGCGGGGTGCCCCGGGTGATGGCCGCCGCCGCCGCGCGACGCGGGCTGCCCCTGGTGGAACTGCGCCGGGCCACCCCGTTCGTGCGGATCACCGAGGCGGTGCACGCGCTGATCGTCGACGCCCAACTGCACGAACTGCGCGCCACCGAGGAGATCCACCAGCGGTTCACCGAACTGTCGGTCTCCGGGGCGGGGCCGCAGGAGGTGGTCCGGCAGGCCGCCGAGCTGGCCGCCTGCCCGGTGGTGCTGGAGAACCTGGCCCGCCAGGTGCTCGCCTACGACCCGGCGGGGGAGAGCGCGGAACTGCTGCTCGACGGCTGGGAGCAGCACTCCCGGCGCATCCAGCCGGCCGGGCGCACCGCGTACGACGTGGACAGTGGCTGGCTGGTCACCACGGTCGGCGCGCGGGAACAGGACTGGGGTCGGCTGCTGCTGCGCTGGCCCGGCGGGGAGGCCGCCACCGCCCCGCCCGGCGGGACCACCCCGCCGACCCGGCTGACCATCCTGGTCGAACGGGCCGCCTCCACCCTGGCGCTCGGCCGGCTGATCCGCCGGGACGCCGAAGGGCTGGAACGGCAGCTGCACCGGACCCTGCTCACCGCCCTGCTCGATCACTCCCGACCGGTGGACGAGGTGGCCCTGCGGGCCCGCGCGATCGGGGTCACCCTGGACCGGCGGCACCTGGTCGGCGTGGTCGTCCGCCACCGCGCCGACGACACCGACGACGGGCCGGAGGAAGCCGGCCCGGCGCGGCTGCGGGATCTGGCCGAGGCCGTCGGGCAGGCGTTACGGGAGGCGAAGCTGACCGCGCTGACCAGCGCGCTGGACGACCAGGCGGTGGGGGCGCTGCTCGCGCTCGCCGACCCGACCGTCGAGGCGAAGGCACTGGCCGCGTTCGCCGCCGCGCTGCGCCGGGTACGCGTCGACGCCCGTCCCGCCCCGGGCACGCCCGGCGCGGTGCTCGTGGCGGCCGGCTCCGGGGTGGGCAGCCTCCGGGAGGCCCACCGGTCGCTGGTCGAGGCGCGACAGGTCGCCGACGCCGCCCGGCGGGACCGGCGGGACCTGCCGGTGTTCCGGCTGCCGCACGTCGGCCTCGCCGGGCTGTTGCACCTGCTGCGGGAGGACCCTCGGGTGCAGACCTTCGTCGAGCGGGAACTCGGGCCGCTGCTGGCGTACGACGCCCGGCATCCCCGCGACCAGTTGCTCGGGACGCTGCGGGCCTACCTGGAGCAGGGCCGGAACAAGTCCGCGGCGGCTGCCGCCGCGCACCTGTCCCGGCCGGCGTTCTACGAGCGGCTGGCCCGGATCGCCCGGATCCTCGACGCCGACCTGGACTCGGTGGACGCCTGCCTCTCCCTGCACGTCGCCCTGCTCGCCCTGGACGCCGTCCGCACCCGTTGACCGCCGGTCGGCGAGCGTCGCCGAGTCGGGCGGATGGACGGCACCATTCTCAGGGAGCCTTGGTCACGCCTCAAGGAGTCTGGTCACGCGCCGGGTAGCCGAGGACCTCCACGAGGTCACCCGTCGCCGCGGTGAAAGCCTCGTAGAGTTCGTCGTCGAAGTGGTTGCGCCAGTCGCCGGCCTTGCCCTTCCGGTAGTGGGAGATCTGCCCCGCGCTCTCCCGGTCTTTCCGCATCTTGGAGAAGCTGTACCGGGCGAGGAGGTCCTCCAGTTCGGATGGCGGCAGGGTGATCCCGCAGTGCCGCATCAACTGGTCCACTTCGTCCATCTGCCGTTCGCCGGTCAGGTTCTCGTACCGGAACAGGCGGAAGGTCTCGGATTCCGGGGCGACCGCCCAGGACCGGAGTTGCTTGAATGTGTATCTCTCGGAGAGGCGATTGATGCAGTACAGCAGCCCTTCCTTCATCGGCTTCTCGCGCAGGATCTTCCGCGCCTGCGGGATGTCGCCCATCGGTGCGTGCGAGTTCCTGAGGGAGAAGTAGCTCGAGACGACGATGTCGCGCGGGTCGCGGATCACGAAGAACGCGCGGTAGGTGCCGGGTTTCTCGATTTTCTCGAAGCGTGGATAGGAGTGGAAAAGGGCCAGGGCCGCGCGGCCGCGCGGGACGACCGGCAGGGACCGGCGCTTGTAGAAGCGCGGATCGTAGGGCAGCAACCCGGAATGGCGGTAGACCGTGGGATCACTGAACAGGGCCTTGATCCATTGGCTGCCCGTCTTGTGCACCGTACAGTGGTAGATGTTGTCGTACTCGCACCGGGCGACCACCGGAACGGTGATTCGCATTTTGCTGTTGTGGGCTTCGAGTTGCGCCCGTCGCACCAGAATGCGCATCTGGTTGGGTGTGTGGTGCTTGGCGAACTCGACGGTTCTCTTGATCATCGCTTAAGCCTTATTCGTGCCCGCGTGGCAGGGGGAGTTCCGGTTGTTTTTCAGGTGGCCGGTGTCGGTTGAAAACTCCAGACTTCGCCTCTCCTCTCGGGCTCCGACATGCCGCTAGGAATATCCCCGACGGTCCTATTCGTGTCAATCCCCGGTGGCGGTAACCGCACGCGCCGACGGAGCCGAACCGGGTCGGCCACGACGGGCGGCGGCGCGGGTCAGGCCAGCGCGTCCAGGGCCTTGGCGTACGCCGGAGGGACGAAGTTCGGCCCGCCCGGGGTGAACACGTCGGAGTCCGCCGCCGCCGACCAGGCGGTGTCCGGTACCGCCTCGACCAGGGCGCGGACCACCGGAGCGTCCCGCCACTGCTCCTGCCCGGTCAGCAGGCTCAACGCCACCACCGACTCCTCGACCTCACCGACGCACTCGAACGGCTTGTGTCCGTCCACGCCCAGGAGTTCCCGGTAGCCGGGGATCTGCGTGTCGTCGGCGAGCAGGTCGCCGCCGAAGATGTGGGTGATCCGCTCGCGGGGCATGAACGGGGCGAGGGCGAGGAAGACGAACCGGCACTTCGGGCAGTCCCGGCACCAGCGGGCGCTCGGGTCGTGCAGTTTGAACGCCGCGTTGCAGCTGGTCACCACGTCGTCGTACCGGGTGAAGGCGGCGAAGAGACGGGCGATGTGCAGCTCCGACAGGGAGCGCAGCAGCGAGAAGTACGGCTCGGTGAGTCCGGCGTGCTCGGCGAGCGCGGCCCGCAGCAGCCCCTCCGCCTCGACGCCCTTGGACCACTGGTGGTTGACCTCGTGACCGTTCCAGACCAGGTTCGGATCGGAGGCGGAGCGCTCGTTGGACATCACCACCGGCCCGAGCCCGTGCAGCACGGCGGTGGCCACGGCGATCAGCGAGTTGATCGCGGTGACCGGGATGTGGCCGTTGAGCGCGCCGGCCTCGTTGAGGGCGAACAGCGCCGGGTCGAGCCGCCGCCGGGCGGCGAGCGGGGTCAGCCCGGACGCCGCGTTCACCGCGTCGATCACGTGGTTCGGGTTGACCGAGAAGGGCACGGGTTCCATGCCGGCCCGGCGTAGCGCCTCCAGGCTGACGATGGAGTCCTTGCCGCCGCCGACCGCCGAGAGGGGACGCCGGTCGGTGGTGTCCACCGGGGCCGCCGGGGGCACCGACCCGGTCGGGATCTCCGGGGTCAGCTCCAGCACGTGCGGCAACTGGTTGCGGTAGGCGTACTCGGCGAGGCCGCTGGTGTAGACGGCGGTGAGCAGTGCGGCGGCGTCCGGACCGAGCGGCGCGGGCGCGACCAGGCGGGGTGGGGCGGCGGCCTTGTAGTAGCTCACGCCGGCGGCCAGGTGCAGCAGGTCGAGCACCCGGTCGAGAGTGGCGAGGGTGGCCTCCGACGGCGGCTCGGGCGGTGGCGGAAGGGTGATCACCTCGGTGAATCGCCGCTCACCGTCCGGGCCGGTCAGCGCGTAGTCGAGACGCACCTCGCCGGTGGCCGGGTCGATCGAGCGGGACGGGAAGGTGAAGGCGTCCATCCGCCGGAGCTGTTCGTTGGGCACACGCCATACTAGGCCGTGACAAATGAGCCCGTACCCGGCTGGAGGAGATCCCCTGTGCGCCTGTCTGACCTGCGGGGACGGTCCGTCGCCGTCTGGGGCACCGGCCGGGAGGGCCGGGCCGCGGTGACCGCCGTCGCGGCGCACGGACCGGCGGCGCTGGTCGCCGTCGACGACAGCGCGAATTTCCTGTCGCTGGACTGGTCCGGGCCGCTGGCCGAGGTCGCGCCGCTGGTCACCGGGGAGGAGGGCTTCGCCCGGCTGGCCGCCGCCGACGTGGTGGTCCGCTCGCCGGGGGTGCCGCAGACCCACCCGTGGCTGGTCGAGCTGCGTCGCCGGGGAGTGGCGGTCACCGGTGGCAGCGCGCTCTGGATGGCCGACCACGCCGGCCGCACCGTCGGGGTCACCGGCAGCAAGGGCAAGAGCACCACGTCCAGCCTGATCAGCCACCTGCTCACCGCGCTCGGCCGGCCGAACGTGTTCGGTGGCAACATCGGCGTGCCCCTGCTCGACCTGCCCGAGGCCGAGCTGTACGTGCTGGAGCTCTCCAGTTACCAGTGCAGCGACCTGACCGACTCGCCCCGGGTGGCGGTGGTCACCGCGCTCTTCCCGGAGCACCTGGACGCGCACGGCGGCGAGCAGGAGTACTACCGGGACAAGCTCAACCTGCTCGCCCACGGCCCGGAGACGGTGGTGGTCAACGGCACCGACGAGCGGCTCGCCGCCGAGCTGGGCGACCGCCCGGCGGTGCGCGCCGGCCGCCCCGACGGCTTCCACGTCGCCACCGGCCCGGACGGCACGCCGTGGTTCCACGCCGCCGACCGACCGCTCTTTGCCCGTACGACGCTGCCACTGGTCGGCGCGCACAACGCGGGCAACCTGTGCGTGGCCCTGGCGGTGCTCGACGCGCTCGGCGTGGACGTGACCGCCCGGCCCGACGAGGTCGCGGCGGCGGTCACCACGTTCCAGGGGCTCGCCCACCGGCTCACCGAGATCGCCGACCCGTCGGGGCTGACCTTCGTCGACGACACCCTCGCCACCAGCCCGTACGCGGCGATGCACGCGATCGACGCGTACGAGACCCGCCCGTTGACGGTGATCGTGGGCGGCACCGACCGGGGGCTGGACTACACCCCGCTCCGGGAGCACCTGGCCGACCGGGAGATCACCGTGATCGGCATCCCGGACAGCGGTTCCCGGATCGTCGAGGCCCTCGCCGGGCTGCCCCGGGTGCGTACCGAACTCGCCGACGACCTGGTCGCGGCGGTCCGGCTGTCCCGCAAGCTCACTCCCGTGGACGGGGTGGTGCTGCTGTCGCCGGCCGCCCCGAGCTACGGCCGTTTCCGCAACTTCGAGCACCGTTCGGAGGTGTTCGCCGAGGCCGTCCGGGACACCGCCTGACCTGCCCTTCCGGCCCGCCGGCATGATGGGCACGGTCGGGCGCCGGAGATTCGGTGGCTCCGGTGGGAGGGGGGACGGCGTGGGTGTCGCGGTGGTCGATCAGGACTGGCTGAAGGCCCGGCGGGCGGTGCTGGCCGACGCGGCCGGGGTGGGCGTGGCGGTCGGTGCGCTGGGGTTGTCCTTCGGGGCCCTGGCGGTGGTGTCCGGGTTCTCGGTGTGGCAGGCGTGCGCGCTGTCGCTGTTGATGTTCTCCGGGGCGTCCCAGTTCGCGGTGATCGGTGTGCTGGCGGCCGGCGGTGGGGCGTTCACCGGCGCGGCCACCGCCACGCTGCTGGGCGTGCGCAACGCCCTCTACGGGCTCAACCTCTCGTCGTTGCTGCGGGTACGCGGCCTGCGGCGGCTGTTCGGCGCGCAGCTCGTCATCGACGAGAGTTCGGCGATGGCGCTGGTCCGGGACGAGCCCCGGCAGGCCCGGCTGGCGTTCTGGGCCACCGGCATCTCGGTCTTCGTGTTCTGGAACCTGGCCACGCTGGTCGGCGCGTTCGGCGCCCAGGTGCTGCCCGACCCGGAGGCGCTCGGACTCGACGTGGCCGCGCCGGCGGCGTTCCTCGCCCTGCTCATGCCCCGGCTGCGGGACCGGCGTCTCTGGGCGGTCGCCATCGCCGCCGCCGTGACCGCGCTGCTGACCGTCCCGGTGCTGCCCGCCGGTCTTCCGGTCCTGGCCGCCGGACTGGTCGCGGTGCTCGTGGCCCTGCGCGGCCGGCGCGACCGGTCCGGCACCGTCCCGACCGGCGTGGACCGGCGGGAGAGCACCGAGGCCGCATCGGTGCCGGGCGCGGGCCGGGACGGTGACCGCTGATGTGGACCGCGATCCTGCTCGGCACCCTCGGCGTCTACCTGCTCAAGCTCGTCGGCCTCGCCGTGCCGCGGTCGGTGCTGGAGAGACCCCAGGTGGAGGAGGCCTCCGCCCTGCTGCCGGTGGCCCTGCTGGCCGCCCTCGTCGCCGTGCAGACCTTCGCCACCGGGTCGCACCTGGCGCTGGACGCCCGGGCGGCCGGGTTCGCCGTCGCCCTGGTGGCCGTGCTGTTGCGCGCGCCCTTCCTACTGGTGGTCGCGCTCGGCGCGGGCACCGCCGCCCTGCTGCGCCTGCTCACCTGATCGGACGGCGGCGGCCGGGCCAGGGCCGTTCGGACGGCGGCGGCCGGGCCAGGGCCGTTCGGACGGCGGCGGCCGGGGTCCGCTTAGGTCGAGGCGCCGTCGGCGGGTCAGCGCGGGTCGAGCCGCGACGGCCGGGCTCAGCGCGTCGATCCAGGTCAGGGCACGGCGGCCGGAGTCAGTGCGCGGCGACTGGGCTCAGCTCGGCGACGATCTCGTCACCCTCGGTGTCGCCGGTCGGCCGGAAGCCGGACGACTCGTATAGCCGCCGCGCCGGGGCGTTCTCCGGGTGGTAGGACAGCCGGATCGCCCGGCACCCCGGCTGGCCCGCCAGCCAGGCCGTGACGGTCCGCAGGACGGCCGACCCGAGCCCCCGGCCCTGCTCGGCGGCGTCGACGACCATGCCACCGAGCCAGTACGAGCCGTCCTCGTCCACGGCCCACATGACATGCCCGACCACCGTGTCGTCGGCGTGGACGGCCAACGACCGCCAGACGTCCTCCCGGGCGGAGAGCAGCAGGTAGCGGGCTGCCAGGGCGGCGACGAACCGACGTTGGTCGTCGTGGGGCGCGACGTCGGCGACGGCACGCCAGTTGCCGTCGTCCACCTCGCGGAGGGTGACGAGTCGTCCGGTGCGGTCGCGGAGTCCGTGGTCGATCACCGGCAGATGGTAGGCCGGACCGGGCGTGACCACGAGCCGTTTCCGACGCCCGACGCGGGCCGCGCGCACCGTCGACCATCGGCACGTGCGCCCGACCCTGATCGACTGGAGGTACGGCATGTCGGGGCATCCGGTCGGCTTGGGTTCAAGTGGTTGTTGCAACGGGGTGGATTCTCGTGAGGATGAGGGTTCATGCCAGGGAGACGGTTGTCGTCCGCGGAGCGGGCGCA
>NZ_JBITJH010000023.1:0-100671 GCF_044459745.1 Micromonospora sp. NPDC050187 | reverse complement strand
TACGACCAGTAACAGAACCCGGGGGGCCACCTGTAGGGTGACTATCCGGGGTAATTGGCGGTGTTCAACACGGCCATCCTCCCCGCCGGGGGGGGGGGGGGGGGGGCCCCCCCCCGGCCGCAGGTGTCACGCCGCCCGCTTGTACTTCTTGATCGAGCTGTCCTGGGCGATCGAGTCGGCGCCCTTCTGGCACTGGTCCAGGAACTCCGCCGGGCCGATGCGCCCACTGAAGAACTCGCCGCACGCGGCGTCGACCAGGTTGCGCTCCAACTTCCGGTAGTAGTTGTTGTAGACCCAGTTGAAGCCGTTGGCTCCGGAGGTCTCCAGCGCCTTGACCACGGTGGTGAGACCGAACGGCAGCTCCACGCCCTCGGTGGCCCCGGCCACCACGGTCAGGCTGGAGACCTTCTTCGTGAAGTCCTGGGCGCCCTTCTTCGACAGCATGGTCCGGAAGTAGTCGAGGCCGCCCGCGACGTTCTTGGCCTTCGCCGGCACCATGAACGGCTCGCCGGCGGTGCCGCGGATCGCCTCGAAGGGCAGCTTGTCGCCGCTGCCGAGGCTCGGGGTCGGCGCCACGGTCATGTCGAACCCGGGCGGGGTGACCGACTTCTGCTCGCTCTCCAGCCAGGAGCCGCAGGAGATGAACGCGGCCTTGCCCTGGCACCACGCGGTCTGCGACTGGACGTGGTCCAGCCCCGGCGAGCCGTCGAGGATGTACTTGTCCTTGACGATCTGGTGCCAGGCGTCGGCGGCGGCCTTCATCGCGTCGGACTTCCAGGCGCCCGGCTCCAGGTTGTCGATCGCGGTGGCCACGGAGGGGCCGCCGAACTTGATCGCCGTGGAGATCACCGGCCAGCTCATGTAGCGGGGGTGCTTGCCCGCGTACGTCCAGGGGGCGATGCCCGCGGCCTTGATCTTCTTGCACAGGGCGATGTGGTCGTCCCAGGTCTTCGCATACTCCCAGCCACGGTCGGCGAAGAGTTTGGTGGAGTGCCAGATGCCGTAGACGGTGTAGGTGTAGTTCATCACCAGGAACCGGCCGTCGTACGAGCCGACCTCCACCGCGCCCGGCAGCAGCGTCTCCTGGACGGTCTTGCCGGGGATGTCGAGGCTCGGGGCCGAGAGCAGCTCGCCGAGATCGGCGAGGGCGTTCTGGGAGACCAGGCCGTTGAAGTCGATCTGGCCTGCGCCGGAGTTGTTGACCACGTCGGGCGGGGTGCCGTCGACGAAGCGCGGCTGGAGCGTCTTGCTGATCTCCTGGGTGGCCGTGTGCTTGATCGTCGCCTTGGGGTACCGCTCGGTGTACATGGCTTCGTGGGCCTTGGCGTAGTCCTCGCCGAACCCACCGTTGAAGATCACGACCTCCAGCGGGGCGTCCTCCTTGACGCCCAGCGGGTTCTGCTCGCTCTTGGTGCCCTTGTACACCTCGGTGCCGCCCTTGTCGCCACCGCCGGAGGTGGCGCAGCCGGCGAGCAGGCCGGCGGCGGGGGTGGCCAGCAGGCCGGCGGCGGCGCTGCGCCGCAGGATGTCACGCCTGTTCATGCTCTCTCCTCGAATCGGTGCGGGCGGCCGCCGGGTGTGGGGGATGACGGCCACCGCGCGAGGGGCGGGGGAGCCTGTCGCTAGTCTTCAGTTAATCGAAAGTCACCGAAGAATTTTTACGGCAGGACGGCGCCGACTTCAAGACCCACGGCCCCGGCGTTGTCCCTTTGTGTCTTTGGTCTGATCATGCCGGGTCGGATGCCGTGGACGGCGGAGGTGTCGGCGCGGTCGTGCGTCGAACCGGGCAGTGCGGACGAGGCCCGGATCTGCCGGCCTGCGGGATCTGCCGGGACCCCGCACGGTCACCCGTGCCGCGGGTGTCGGCCGAAGTGCCAGAGCGGCTGGTCGCGCCTACGGCCTCTCCCTGCACCAGCTCCGCCGCCCCCAGACCGACAGTGCACGCAGACTGAACAACTGTGCACGCAGCCGTAAGGACAACGCCGGCTACGGCGCGCATCCTCTTGGGAGCGGACGGTGGGCGCGCCGTATGTGCCGACCTGCCGGCACCACGCCAAGTCCTGAGAGGAGCGGAGCTCACATGCCACAACCATGGAGAAGTCTTGCCGGGGGACACACAGGCAGAACGCGGCGGGGGCGTCCCCGGATGCTGGCCACTGTCGCTGCACTGGTCGTGCTGGTCTCGGTGTTCTCGATGGCCACTCCGGCGGCACAGGCCTCGGGGGCAACGCGCGAGGGGGCACCGAGTACGGCCGACGTTGTCGCGACGGCCTGGACGCCGGTGATCAGTCCGTTCTTCACCGACCTCGAGAAGCGGTTCCCGCATGTGGACACGGACGAACGGAATCTCCTCGTCAACCTCTGCCCGAGCGGGCGTCTGTGCGTTGCGGCCGGCGAGGGTAACGGTCTGCACACCGTTTATTACCTCTACTACTGCACCGAACGTTCTCTCACCAACTTCATCGGCGACGGTTCTGCCAAGAACGCCCAGACCGGCAACGCCAGAGCCCAACTGCTCAATCAGAATCGGGTCATCGAGGTAACTGTCAACCCGAATTCTGCTCCGGTGCGCATCGACTGGGACCCCATCTATTACATCGATCCCTGCTGAGTCGCGGAGCATTCCGCCGAGGTAGTCGCGTTCCTGGATGTCCAGGTGGGCGAGATGCGGCTCCCCCTCGACGTGGGGACGGCGGTGGCGACATCGGCCGCCACCCGCAGGGCGCTACGGGCCACGCGGTCGGTCTCCCGCAGCATCGTGGGATCGGTGCGCGGCATCGGGCTGATGATCGTGTCGCCCATGACCTCGTCGAGGGGGATGCCGGCGACGTGGAACGCGGTGTCCCGCGTGCCGTCGGGACGGACCAGTAGCCCCGTCCCGGGGTCGACATCGAATCCGCCGGTGCGGTGCGGGCGTCCGTCCCGTCCCCGGACGCTGAACGGACGCATGCGGCCTGCCGCCGCGAGCGAGTGGGTCAGGGGGTCGGCGCTGGCCCTGACGTCGTGCGCGTGCATCCACGCGTCGATGAGCACGGGACTGGTGACGGCGGAACCGGCGACGGCAGGCGATTCGGCGCGGAAGAGGCCGACCTCGTCGTCGGCGACGACGTGCGCCGCAGGGCCGATGAACCTGACGAGACCGGCGTCCACGAGGGCCAGCAGCTGCCGGCTGCGAAAGGCCGGTGGGCCGCTGCCGACCATGCCGCCGAACGCCTGCAGGGTCCGGAAGCCGCTCGCGCGCGACTCGGCGTCGAAGCCGCCGAACGTGCCGATGACGTTCGCCGGCTGTCGCGCCGCGCTGATCGACCACAGTCCGGCCTTGACGGCGCTGTCCCGCCCCTTCGCCGACTCGGCGAGGTCGTCGGTCATGTAGTCGGCGACCCAGGCGGTGAACGTCCCGGGGTCGGGAAACGTTCCGCGGACCGGCGACATCGCCGCCGGCAGGTCGAAGCGGTCTGTGGCGTCCGGGACGTGTGGCGCTATCGCGGCGTCGAGTGCCGACGGCCGGCCTTCGGTGGTGTCGATCGCGGCGAGGACCGTGGCCAGTGGGGCAGCGAACGCTTCGGGGCGTACGCGGTGAAGCGTCTCGTAGTAGTCGACGAACGCGTCCTTGACGATGAGCGGCCACAGCTGGCGGTCGAAGTCGATGGGGCGCGGGACCGTGGACCAGTCGACCGACCGCAGGTGACGCTGCGGCGCCGAGGGCGGCAGTGAGCCGTAGGGCGACTTCGCCCGGTACGGGACGCCCCGGCGGGAGGTGACGTACATCGTCGGTTCGCGTCCCGACGGTTCGTAGCGCACGCCCGCCCGCGTCCGCGAGTCGTCGACGAACCGCCCACCACGGCCGATGGTCAGCAGCGTCATCGCGTCGAAGAAGCCCATCCCGAGCCCGCGTACGATCGCGGTCGCCCCGTCCGGAACATTCCCGAGAGCCTGGTCGATCGGGTTGTCGGGGCGTACCCACGTCATCTCGGGATGCCTGGCCAGCGCCGCCAGGAAACCGCGCTCCTGGTCGGTGTGGGCGCGCGGCATCCACCCGGTCGCGGCCACGACGGCGTCGCACGCGAGCACTGCACCGGTGCTGAGTTCGACGAGCTGGCGCCCGCTGTCCTCGCGTACGCCGACGGCTCGCGCCAGGTGGGTGGCAACCGTCACGCGTTCCGGCATGGTGTGGAGTGCCCGCTCGAAGCACCAGCGGATGTACTCGCCATAGAGTGGTCGACTCGGATGGGAGGCGACCGTGATCGCCTCCAGCTCGTCGCGGTAGTCGTCGACGAAGCCCGGCCGCACGGCGGTGGAGGCGAACGCGGCGCGGTGGGCCGGATCGATGTCCGCCACCTGGATCGCCGACGACGGTGACGCGTGCGCGGCCTCGAGTGCGAGCCGGCACCACTCGAACAACGTGGGCCCGGCTACGACCGGGCCGACCATCGTCACGCTGTCGTCGGTGAAGAGCGTCACGGCCCCTGCGAGGGTGTTCATGCACATCTGACGCGTCTGGTCGGTACGCCAGATGCGGCCCGCCCCGAGTTCGGTGTCGTCGATGACATGTATGTCGAGGTGGTCGACATCGGGGAAGTCCGCGAGATTCGCACCGATCCGTTCGAGCAGCGACACCCCCCGGGGGCCTGCGCCGATGAGCGCGATGACGGGGCGGGCGGGGCAAGGCGTCCATAGTGGACGAAAGTCTATGAACCGGGTCACAGGCATACCCTACTTGGTCGCTGGGTTTAGTATGGTTCCGGCATGGTGAACTTGCTGGTCATCCGGCACCCGCGAGCAGGCGCTTTCCGCGATTGCGTGAGCCGCCGTCGTCCCGGTTGACGTTCGGTCGCCGTTCTCGACGAACAAGAACAGCGACGGGCCGCCGCACGGGGTTCCACCAGGGGCCGGTCGCCACACCGGCGCGCTGTCGTCTGCCCTTTTTCCGAATTGTGTCGAAGTTGAAACGAGCGTGGGAAGGAAAGGCGGCGAGGGTGATCGAGTTCCGTGACCTGAGAAAGTCCTACGGCGATCACGTCGTGCTCGACGAGATAAACCTGCACATCGACCAGCGGGAGATCTTTGGTCTGGTCGGCGTGAGTGGCGCCGGGAAGTCCACGCTACTGCGGTGCATCAACCGGCTCGAGGAGATCGACAGCGGCAGCCTCGTCGTCGACGGCACGGACGTGCGCGCCATCGCCGACCGGGACCTGCCCGGGTTCCGCCGCCGGATCGGCATGGTGTTCCAGCAGTTCTCCCTGATGGAACGCAGGAACGTCTACGACAACGTGTACTTCCCCCTCAAGTGCCAGGGCGTACGCAGATCAGCGGCCGACCGGAAGGTGCGTGATCTCCTCGACCTCGTCGGACTCGGTGAGAAGCTCAAGGCGCTGCCCCGGGAGTTGAGCGGCGGGCAGAAGCAGCGGGTCGCCATCGCGCGGGCCCTGGTGAACGATCCGACGATCCTGCTGTGCGACGAGGCCACCTCCGCGCTCGATCCGAACATCACCGAGGCGGTCCTCGACCTGCTCAAGCGCATCAACGGCGAGCTCGGCCTCACGATCGTCGTGGTGACCCACGAGGTGGCGGTGATGAAGTCCGTGTGCACCCGGATGGGCCTGCTCAGCGACGGGCGCCTGCGCGCGGAGGGGGACGTCGAGCACTTCTTCCTGGAGAAGCCGGAACTGCTGGGGGACTTCATTCGCGACGCGGGGCGTCGCCCGGACGTCGCTCCCGGCACCTCGCTCGTCCGGGTCGTCCAGCGGGAAGCGGCGGGAACCAGTCTGCTGTCGCAGCTCGCCATCCGCACCGGCGTGCCGTTCGAGATCTCGTGGGGCGGGCTCGACCGCTACCGGGACCGCGTCTCGGGATCGTTCCTGCTGCACGTGGCCGACGCCGATCTCCGCGCGGTCTGCGACGGTCTGACCGCCCTCGGGGCCGACTGGACGGAGATCTGATGTACCAGTACGAGTTCTCCGAGCTCTTCGAGCGGATCATCCTGCCCGGGCTGCTGGACACCATCACCATGCTGCTCGGCTCGTTCGTCACGTGCACCCTCGTGGGGTTCACGCTCGCACTGGTCCTCGTCACGACCGACACGCACGGGCTCCGACCCGACCGGACGGTCCACGAGATCGTGAGCACCGTCATCAGCATGCTGCGGTCGGTGCCGTTCATCATCCTCGCCATCTCGATCATCCCGCTCACCCGCCTGGTGGTCGGCACGTCGATCGGCGTGTGGGCGGCGGTCTTCGCCATCACCTTCGCGGGCAGTCCGCTGATCGCGCGGCTCCTCGAAAGCGCCTTCAAGGAGGTCAACCCGAGCCTCGTCGAGGCGGCACGGTCCTTCGGCGCGAGCGACTGGCAGATCACCTTCCGGGTCATCGTCACCGAGTCGGTGCCGGCGATCGTCTCGCAGATGACGCTCGGCGTGATCTCACTGCTCGGCTTCACCGCGGTGGCCGGCACGATCGGCGCGGGCGGCCTGGGCGCCGTCGCCCTGACCTACGGCTACCAGAACTTCAACGACCAGATCATGTACGGCACCGTCGCGATCCTGGTCGTCATGGTGATCGGCATCCAGCTCGGCGGAAACGCCCTCTACCGCAGACTCCGGTAACCCCAACCCCATGATCCGCCCAGCACGAAAGGCAACACCCCCATGCGAAATCCCCTCAGGAGAGCCATCCCGCTTCTCGTCGTCGCCCTGGCCGTGTCCGTCGGGGCCTGCTCGTCCGGCTCCGCCGCCGGAGGCGACGGCAGGACGGTGACGGTAGGCGTACTCGCCCGCGAGGAGCCCGACCTGAACTTCGTGGCCGAGCATCTGGCCGAGCAGGGCTACCCGATGAAGATCCAGGTGTTCGACGACAACATCGCCATGAACCGGGCCACCGAGGACGGCAGCATCGACGCCAACTTCTTCCAGAACGCCAACTACCTGAAGAGCTACCAGGCCAGCAACGGGTCGTCGCTCGTCACGTACGGCCCCTGGCTGCAGACCACGGCCGTGCAGTTCGTCTCGAGCAAGCACGACTCGGCCGACGCTCTCCCGAACGGCGCGCGCATCGGCATCGCCAACGACTCCGCGAATCGCGCCCGTGAACTCCAGCTTCTCGCCGCCAACGGCCTCATCGAGCTCGCGAAGGGCGTCGAGGCGCCCACGATCCTCGACGTCACCGCCAACCCGAAGAACCTCCGCTGGGTGGAGGTCAACCCGCGCAGCAAGGCCGCGGCCTTCCCCGACCTGGACGCGATGACCGCTCCGTCGATCACCGTCCACCTGATGAAGGACCCCTCGATCAAGGCCCTCTACGAGGAGACGCCGGAGGTCTACGGCACGTACGGAGGCACGCTCTGGGTCGTCAAGGAGGGTTACGAGAACACCGCCTGGCTCGACGAGGCGACCAAGTTCATGCAGTCCGCGGACTACAAGACCTGGATCGCGAACACCTACAAGGGCCTCAAGAAGACGCCCTGAGTCCTCACCAACAAACGCACCACGACCCCCAGGAAAGGGGAACCCATGGTCAGCGTCGTCGGCATGACCGACCTCCCGCTCGACAAGGTCGACCTCCCCACGTTCGTCGACGACATCGGGCGTGCGGCGCACACCGCCTTCGAGTTGCCCCCGCACATGCGCAGCGTCTACCTCGCGCCACTGCCACCCGAGAACTGCACGGTGAAGGACGGCTACGAGATCACGTTCTTCCTGTACACGGCGCCCGGCAAGAGCGTGGAGCTCAAGCGCCGGATGGTGAAGGCGCTCCACGACGTCGTCCAGGCCACCGACTGGGGCGACACCGTCAAGGTGGTGGTCATCATCAAGGAGCATGCCGCCGAGAACGTCGGAGTCGGCGGGATCCTCCGCCTCGACATGACCTGACCTCGACCGACGGTGCCGTCGCCGGGTAGCGGCGGCCGTCGACCGGGCGACGCGGGTGAGGTTTCGCAGCGCCACCAGCCCGACTGACGGCCGCCCCCGGGCCGTGAACCGAGTCAGTCCGAAAGGAACATCGCATGAAGTACCGCCCGATCGGCCGGACCTCGCTGAAGGCGTCCGTGGTCACCTTCGGTGCCATGGGCATCGGCGGCGGATTCCGCTACCCGGACGCCGACGACGCGGAGTCGGTCCGCGCCGTACGCGCCGCTCTCGACCGTGGTGTCAACGTCGTCGACACCGCGCCGGTCTACGGATTCGGCCACAGCGAACGAGTGATCGGCGAAGCCGTTCGCGGTCGTCGCGACGACGTCGTCATCGCGACCAAGTGTGGGCTGTGGTGGGGCGACGACGAGGGCAGCTACCGCTTCACGTGGGACGGGCACGCGGTCAAGCGCAACCTGAGCCCCCGGACCATCCGGATCGAGGTGGAGGAGAGCCTGCGCCGCCTCGGCACCGACCGCATCGACATCTACTACACCCACAATCCGGCGATGCCGCCCTTCATGACGCCGATCGAGGACACGATCGCGACCCTCCTCGCACTGCGCGACGAGGGCAAGATCCTCACGATCGGCGCGTCGAACTGCCCTCCCGAGGACGTCGAGACCTACCTGGCGCACGACGCGATCGAGATCGTGCAGCGTAGGTACAGCCTGCTGGCCCGCGAGGTGCGCGACGACATCCTGCCGCTGTGCGCGTCGGCGGGGCTGTCCCTGCACGCCTACTCACCGCTGGCGAACGGGCTGCTCACCGGTGCGTTCACCAGGTCCGCGCCGCCGGCGCGCGAAGGCTCCCGGCGGGACGACCCGCTGTTCGGCGACCGCTTCGGACCGGCCATGGACCTGGCCGAGGGACTGACCGCCGTCGCCTCGTCCCTGGGCACCACCCCCGGCGCGCTGGCGATCGCCTACCTCCTCGCGTCGTCGGACGCGGTCAACGTCATCTGCGGCATCCGGCGCGAGTCGCATCTGGACGACGTCGTCGCGGGCGCCGAACTCGAGATCGACGCGAGCGTCACGGCCACCCTCGACCGGCTGGCGCAGGACTTCGAGGCCACGGCCCCGGTGACGGCGTGAACCGGTCGGCGCGGGCGGCGGGTCCCACCGGTGCCCGCCTGAGCCGGCTCTGGGACGGGAGCCGGCTGGCGGCGTCGCTGTCGGTCTACCACCGCCTGCATGCCCATCCCGAACTGTCCGGACAGGAGCACCGGACCGCCGAGTTCGTCGAGGCGCGACTCGCCGACCTGGGCATCGAGACGTTCCGGTGCGGCGGTACGGGCGTCGTCGGGCTCCTGCGCAACGGGGAGGGGCCGGTCGTGGCCTACCGCGCGGACCTCGACGGGCTGCCGATCCGGGAGGAATCGGGCGTGCCCTACGCGAGCACCGACCAGGGGCGACTGCCGGACGGATCGGTGTCCGGGGTGATGCACGCCTGCGGCCACGACCTCCACATGACGGTCGCGCTCGCCGCCGCCGGCGTGCTGGCCGAGAACCGGGCCGCCTGGGCCGGCACCGTCGTCTGGATCTTCCAGCCGGCCGAGGAGACGGCCGCAGGGGCGGCGGCGATGGTCGAGGACGGGCTGTGGGAGAAGGCCCCGCGTCCCGAGGCGGTGCTGGCGCAGCACGTGACATCCCTGCCGAGCGACCAGGTGCGGATCGGCGTCGGGAACGTCATGAACCTCGGCGACTCGTGGCGCGTGCGACTGCGCGGACGCGGCGCGCACGGGGCCCGCCCGCACGAGTCCATCGACCCGATCGTGCTCGGTGCCCACCTCGTCACCCGCCTGCAGACCGTCGTCTCCCGGCAGGTGGAACCCGGCTCCCCGGCCGTGCTCACCGTCGGCACCTTCCATGCCGGCACCAAGGAGAACATCATTCCCGACGAGGCGACCCTCTCGCTCAACATCCGCACGCCGGACGCCCGGACCCGGGAGACCGTACTCTCCGCTGTGCAGCGCATGATCGCCGCCGAGGCGACCGCGAGCGGCGCGCCCACGCCGAGGATCGAGGAGATCAGCCGATTCCCCCGGTGCTTCAACGCGCCGGCGCAGACCGGCGAGGTGGCGGCGGCCCTCGATGCCGTCTTCGGGTCGGACAACGTCGCGCGCGACCTGCGGGCGACCGGCAGCGAGGACGTGGGTTGGCTCGCCGACGCGATCGGCGTCCCGCTCGTCTTCTGGATGTTCGGCGCCTACCGGCCCGGCCGGGAACCCGGCGACATGCCGTCGAACCACACGCCGCACTTCGCCCCGGACCCCGGGTACGCGATCCCCGCCGGGGTGCGCGCCGCGCTCGCGGCTCTCGGCACCCGCCTCGACGTCCCGTCCTAGTGTCCTGAGTCCTCGATTGGTCTGCAGTACGTGGCGGGGGCGAGCGCATGATCTGCGACACCGGCCGAATCATGCGGGTCGTGGTTCCTTGCGCGCGTCGATGGTGTTGTACGG
The DNA here is from genome assembly GCF_044459745.1 of Micromonospora sp. NPDC050187. Classification (NCBI taxonomy): domain Bacteria; kingdom Bacillati; phylum Actinomycetota; class Actinomycetes; order Micromonosporales; family Micromonosporaceae; genus Micromonospora; species Micromonospora sp. NPDC050187. The sequence continues at coordinate 90,307 of NZ_JBITJH010000023.1, read as the reverse complement.
GACGCCGGCGGTCTCGGTCATGAACTGCAGCAGTGTCTGAGCCGGGAGCGACAGACGGCGTTGCCGTGGCCACCACACCCGGACGTCCCGAACGGCGTCGGGATGATCGACGTCGCGGACATGCAGGTTGTCGGTGCGGGACACGTCCATGGCCAGCTGGGTGGTGACCCCGACACCAAGGCCGGCGCCGACCAACGCGACGAGTGACTGCGGGTTGCTCACCTGGTACACCAGCGGGGGCGGCTGCCGGAGCGAGAACCAGAGAGGGTGGGTCTGGAGGCCGTCCGTGTCGTACCGGCCGGTCATGATGAGCGGATGCTTGAGGAGCTGGGCGGGGGCCAGCGGCTCAGCAGATCTGGCCAGTGGGTGGTGCGCGGGCGTGACCACCTTGAACTTCTCCCGCCACATCGGGTGGCTGCGAAAGACCGTGTCCGACAGTGGCGGCGTCGTTTGGCGGAGGAACAGCTGGACGTCGCCCTGGATCGCCGCGTCGTGGAGGTGGGCGCCGCCCAGCTCGACCAGCCGGACCCGGATCATCGGATACACCGCCCGGAAGGCTTTCAGCAGCTCGGGGACGTAGCCGGCCGTCGCGCTCGGGTAGGTGCCCAGGCGCACCTCCCCCCGCCTGCGCCCGACCGACTCGCTGACGTTGCCTCGGGCCGACTCGATCTCCCCGAGGATCGCATGGGCGTGGACCAGCAGCGCGCGACCCCGGTCGGTGAGGCCGATGGGACGACGGCCGCGGTCGAAGAGCGCCACGCCGAACTCCTTCTCGAGCGCGGCGATCTGGGCGCTCACGGTGGGCTGGGACACGCCCAGCTCCGCGGCGGCCGCGGCGAACCCGCGCCGGTCCGCCACCGCTACGAAGGTCTCCAGCCAGCGAGTTTCCACCCGTGTCCTCCTGTGCGGTTGTTTCATCAGGATTTCCTATAGAGGAAATCAATGTTACTGGCGATTGCTATTCGGCCTGGCCAGGCCCGTCTTACGTTGGCCGCGATCGACGAGCGCGGCAAGGCGCTCGCAGAGCCGACGAGGACCAATCTGCATGCCAGTCATCACCCGGATCGAGGTCGCCACCGCCGTCGTGCCCCTACCACGGGTCACGGGCATCGCGCGACGGACGATCACCAATCGTGAGTACACGCTCGTCCGGATCACCGCCGACGACGGCGTGACCGGAATCGGGTTCTGTTACCCCGGACACAGCGGGGCCAACATCGCCACGCTGGCGGTGCGCGACCTGCTGGCCCCCGTCCTGTTGGGCCGGGACGCCGACCTCATCGAGGGTGCCTGGCAGGCGATGTACCAGGAGGCCCTGCTCCACGGTCGGGTGGGTTCGGTCGTCCGTGGCCTGTCCGCCCTCGACATCGCGCTGTGGGACCGCAGCGCCCGCGCTGCCGCCATGCCTCTGCACAAGTACCTGGGTGGCCACTCCGACGAAGTCCCGGCATACGCCTCCGGCGGCTACTACCTCGACGGAAAGGGTGTCGACGGGCTCGCGGCGGAGCTTCAGGGCTACCAGGACCTCGGTTTCTCCGCCTTCAAGATCAAGGTCGGGCGGGTCGGCGTCGAGGAGGACCGGGCTCGGATCGCCGCGGCACGAGAGGTCGTCGGCCCCGAGGGAGTGCTGATGCTCGACGCCAACAACGCGTGGAGTGACCTGCCGAGTGCCGTCCGCGCGCTGCGTCGCTGGGAGGAGTTCGACCCCTACTTCATCGAGGAGCCGTTCGGGCCCGACGACATCGAGAACCACGCGCGGCTGGCGAAGGCGACGCCGATCACCGTCGCCACCGGCGAGATCGAGGCCGGACGCTGGCGGGCGAAGAGCCTTCTGGACGCCGGGGCCGCGGTGATCCTCCAGTGCGACGCGGCCGTCTGCGGTGGCCTGAGCGAATTGCGGAAGATCGCCGACCTGGCCAGCGCCTACGGGGCGTCGCTCGCCCCGCACTGGTTCCACGACCTGCACGCGCCGATGGTGGGCGCGTTTCCGGCCGCGACCTTCGTCGAGTACTTCGTCGGTAACGACATCCACAACATCGGCGCGCTGCTCGATCGTCAGCTCGACGTCGCCGGCGGTGTCATCCGACTGCACCAGACGCCAGGGCTGGGGTTCGGCTTTTCCGAGGAGGCCCTCGACCGCTACCTGGTCGGCCCGTGGGAGGTCGTGGAGAAATGAGCGACACCAGCACCGGGAAGGCCACCGTGACCACCAGCACCCTGACCCTGCGCAATCTCGTGAACGGGACGTACGTCGACGGCGCGGCCGGCACGGACGTGTCGACGAACCCGGCGGACTCCTCCGACGTCGTCGCGGTCGTGCCCCGGATGTCCGCGGACGAGGCCCGGTCGGCCGTCGACGCCGCCGCCGCAGCGTTGCCGGCCTGGCGGGACACGCCGAGCGTGCTACGGGGCAAGCACCTGTTCGCCGTCGCCGCGCTCATCCGGGAGAGAGCCGACCAGTTCCGGGACACGATCTGCCGCGAGATGGGCAAGACCACCGCCGAAGCGACGATCGAGGTCGAGCGCAGTGCCGAACTGGTGGAGTTCTTCGCCGGCGTCGGTCGTCTCCCGCACGGTGACGTCGTGCCGGACCGCCGCCCCGGTGTCGTGACCACGACCCGACACGAGCCCATTGGTGTCGTCCTCGCCATCACTCCGTGGAACGACCCGCTGATGGTGCCGGTCCGCAAGGCCGCGCCCGCGCTGATCCGGGGCAACACCGTGGTGCTCAAGCCCAGCCCGGACACGCCCGCCGTGGCGTTGCTCCTCGCCCAGGTGATGCAGGACGCCGGACTGCCCGCCGGAACCTTCAACACGGTCACCGGCGACGTGGCGGAGATCGGCGACACCCTGGTCCGCGACCCCCGGATCGCGGGGATCACCTTCACCGGCTCCACCGCGACCGGCCGCCACCTCGGCCAGGCGATCGCGGGCACCGGCACCCGGCTGCAGACGGAGATGGGCGGCAAGAACGCGGCGGTGATCATGGATGACGCCGACGTCACCCGGGCGCTCGAGGTGCTGCTGCCGTCGATCTTCGGCCAGACCGGTCAGCGGTGCACCGCGGTGAGCCGTCTCCTCGTCCACCGGGACCGCTACGACGAGGTCGTGGAGCAGATCGTCGCGCGAGCCGGGACGGTCGCCGTCGGACCGGCCGCCGACGCGGCGACGACCATGGGCCCGGTGGTGAACCAGCGCCAGCTCGACAAGGTGCTCACCATGATCGACATCGCCCGCGAGCAGGGCGCGTTCGTCGCCGCCGGCGGAGAGCGACTCATCGACGGCGCGGCGGCCCGTGGCTGCTTCGTCAGGCCGACGGTCATCACGGGTGTCAGCGCCGACATGCGGATCTGGACCGACGAGGTGTTCGGCCCGGTCGTCGCGGTCATGCCGTTCGACGACCTGGACGAAGCGATCGGCATCGCCAACGACACGACATACGGCCTGGCGTCGGGCATCTTCACGAACAACCTGGCCGCGGCGGAGGCGTTCGTCCGCGGTATGGAGACCGGCCAGGTCGTCGTCAACCTCGCCCCCAGCGGCTGGGACGTGCACCAGGCGTTCGGCGGTTTCAAGGAGTCCGGTTCCGCGTTCAAGGAGCACGGCCTGGACGGACTCGCCTTCTACACCCGCGTCAAGACCGTCGCCGTGGCGGCCACCCCCTGAGAATCGGAGCTACCCGATGAGCACGTTGTACATGCTTGCCTTCGACCACCGCGCCTCGCTGACGAAGATGTTCGGCGAGCACGGGGGCACCTACCAGGGGCGGCCGGTCGACTACTCCGCGCTCAAGCGCGTCATCTGGGAGTCGTTGCCGCTGGCGATCGAGGCACGCGGGCTGCAACGGTCGACCCTCGGCGTCCTCGTCGACGAGGAGTACGGCGCCGACGTCGCCCGGGAGGTCGCCGGAGCGGGCCTCCTGCTGGCCATGCCGGCCGAGCGCAGCCTGCAACGGGTCTTCGAACTCGAGTACGGCGACCAGTTCGACGTACACATCGAGGCGTTCGACCCGGACCACGTGAAGGTGCTCGCCATCGCCGACGAGACGCTGCCGGCCGACCTCCTGGCCGTCTCGATGTCCCGGCTCCGGCAGCTCTCGGAGTGGGTGTCCCCGCGACGCCAACGGCTGATGCTGGAGCTGCTCGTGCTCCCCTCCGCCGCGCAGTTGGCGCAGGTCGGCGACGACCGGGAGCGGTTCGACACCGAGCTGCGCCCGCAGATCATGGTGGACACCATCCGTGCCTACCAGCAGGCCGGCATCGAAGCGGACATCTGGAAGGTCGAGGGCCTCACCACCGTCGACCACTACCAGGCGGTCGCCGCGCAGGCACGGGCGGACGGCCGCGACGACGTCGAGTGCATCGTTCTCGGCCGGGGCGCCGACGACGCGCAGATCCTGCGCTGGCTGCACGCGGCCGGCCAGGCCGACGGCTTCACCGGCTTCGCGATCGGCCGCAGCACGTGGGCGCCGAGCCTGGAGGGTCTGATGGCCGGCCGGCTCGACCCGGAGCAGGCCCGCGCGGAGATCGCCGGCCGGTTCGTGTCGTACGTGGACGCCTTCGAGGGCAGGACCGGGGACCTCCCGTGACCAGAGCGGCCGACGAGGTCTATCTCGGCGTCGACGTCGGCACGACGTACACGAAGATCCAGATCGTGGACGTCGACGGGAACACCGTCGCGCTGAGTTCCCGGGCCACCCCCTGGGAGCGCACGGCGGGCGTCACGATCCTCACCCCGGACCGGCTGCTCGACGAGGTGTTCCAGCACCTCGAGACGATGCTCGACGACCACCCGGCCCGCCGGGTGGTCGGCATCGGCCTCACCGGGTTCGGCGAGACCGGCGTGCCGCTGGGCGCGCGGGGCGAGGTCCTGGCGCCCGGCCTGCCCTGGTACGACCTGCACGGCGCCGACCAGCTCGACCGGCTCGCCGTCTCACTCGGCCTGGAGGCGTTCACCGGCAGCAGCGGCCTACCCGTGAACCTCAAGCCGTCGCTGTTCAAGTTCGCCTGGCTGGCCGAGCGGTACACCCCGCTGTCGCGCTGGGTCCGGTGGGTCAGCATCCAGGAGTGGCTCGCGTTCCGGCTGACCGGGACGATCGCCGGTGAGGAGTCGCTGGCCAGCCGTACCGGACTGCTCGACGTCGTCTCCGGCCGCCAGTCGGAGGAGACCAGCATCTGGGCGGGCGTGCCACCGACCCTGCTGCCCGACCGGGTGGGGGCGGGAACCTCGATCGGCCGGGTGACGAACGGGCCGGCCCGGATCCACGGCGCGCACGTCACCATCGCCGGCCTCGACCACCTCGTGGCCGCGGTCGGGCTCGGCGCCCTCGACGACGCCGACCTCGTCGACTCGTGTGGCACCGGCGAGGCGATCATCCGGCACCTGCCCGAGCGCCCGTGGAACGCGCTCAACCTGGTGGATGCGGTGAACCGCGAACTCTCCGTCGGCCGGGACGTGTTCCCCGGACGGCTGCAGGCCATGGCCAGCGTACGCAGCGGGATCGGCATGGGACGGTTCCTGAAGCTCATGGGGATCCAGCGCGACGAGCTGCCGGCGCTGGACGAGGCGGCGCTCGCCGTGGTCCCCCGGGTCGACGGACCCCGCGTCTCGAACGTCTGGCTCGACCAGGCCCAGCTCACCAACATCGACTACGAACCGGACCGGGCCGAGGTGTGGCGAGCCGTCATCGAGGCGGTGCAGGAACGCGCCGCCTACCTGGTCCACCAGCTCGACGTCGTGGCGGGCATCCCGGCCCGCCGACGCATCATGACCGGCGGCGGGTTGACCAGCCACGCGGTCCGCGAGATCAAGCGCCGTTATCTCGGCGACTACGAACTGCCGGACATTGCCGAAGCCACCAGCCTCGGTGCCGCGCACTTCGCCCGGATGGCCGCCGGTGCCATCCCCCCGATCCGGATCACCGGATCGTCGTCCGACTCGGCAGTCGACACCGCCCCCGACCACCCCCACCGTGCGCCCGTCGACCCTGCCGATCACCTCGCCAGCGTGCCTGGCGGTAGAGAAGATCAGAGGTAAGGCATGCGACACCACCGACTCGGCGTGAGCATATGCGCCGTCACCGCACTCGCTCTCCTCGCTGGCTGCGGCGGCTCCGCCGGCAGCGACAGCGACGGCCCGAAGACCATCACCTTCGCCGCGTCGATGCTCGGTGAGCCGACGCGCGGCCCGCAGTTGACGGCCCTGCTGGAGAAGTTCAACGCCAGTCAGGACGACTACGTCATCGAACCGGTCTCCATCCCGTTCGCGTCCTTCGGCACGACCATCTTCACGCAGCTCGGCCAGGGCAAGGGCCCCGACGTGATCGCGTTCGACCAGATGAACATCTACGAGGCCGCCGACGCGAAACTGCTCCGTCCGCTGGACGACGTCGTGAAGGGCATCGACCTCACCGCGGCCGCCGAGTCGCTCGTGATGGACGACCACCAGTGGGGTGTCCCGCTCGACGTCTCCAACTACGCGCTGATCTACAACCCCGACCTCGTCAAGCAGCCGCCGACGACGTTCGAGGAGTTCAAGAAGGTCGCCCGGGAGCAGACCACGGCGGGCCGGTTCGGGTTCGCGTTCCGGACCACCCAGGCCGAGGAGGCCGGTGTCTGGTACGACCTGAGCAACTTCGTCTACGGCGCGGGCGGCGCGTGGAGCGACGACGCCGGCAACCCCACGATCAACAGCCCGCAGACGGTCGCCGGGGTCAAGGCGTTCGCCGAGGTCTACCAGGCCGGCGTCATCCCGAAGGGCTCGACCGCCGCCGACTACCGCCGGATGTTCGCCACCGGCAAGGTCGCGATGATGATCGACAACGGCGGGATCCCCACCGTTCTCCGGGGCACCAACCCCGACGTCCCGATCGCCGCCGCGCCCGCACCGTTCCCGACGCAGACCATCGGCCAGGTGATGGCCGCCATCGGCATCAACGCCAACACCAAGCACCCCGAGGCGGCCGAAGCGTTCGTCCGCTGGTTCCTCGGGAAGGAGGCGCAGACGACCGTCCAGGGCTTCCTCGGCGGAAGCCTGGTCGCCACCGGTGTGGAACGGACCACGGAGGAGCTCGCCAAGTCGCCGTTCGTCAAGGTGTTCGACGCGCAGAGCGACCACGCGCGCTCGTTCATCCCGACCGGGCTCGAGGTCGAGACGCCGCGGATCCGCTCCGCGGTGGTGCAGGCGGTGCTCAACGCGTTGCAGTCAGGCGGCGACATCCAGCAGACACTCGACGGAGTGCAGGACAAGGCCAAACAGATCGCCGGCGAATAGCAGCCCAGGGGAGTGGGGGACCGCGCCCCCGCGCCGCCCCCACTCCCCGCCCCGTCCCGCCGGTCCACTCCGGGCCTACGCCCGTTCCCCCGACGAAACGAGTCACACATGTCCGTACTCGACGCGACATCGACGCGCAGCCGCCAGCGTGTCGGCAGGCCGAAATCGACACCGCGACGACGACCGGGCGAGCGTCTGCTGCCCTACCTCCTCGCGGCGCCGGCCGTCCTCTACCTCGTGGCGTTCCAGGGCATCCCGTTCCTTCAGCAGGTCGTGCTGAGCTTCTCCGACACGAGCCTGCTCAACCCCACGAGCATCGACCTGGTCGGCCTGGAGAACTACCGCGAGGTCTTCGCCGACCCCGGGTTCCTCGACGCCGTTCGCGTGACGATCGTGTACGTCATCGCCTGTGTCGCCGGAACGATGCTCCTCGGCCTCGGCGCGGCGCTCCTGATGAACCGCAAGTTCCGGGGCCGCGGCGTCGCGCGGTCGCTGCTGATCATCCCGTGGGCGGCGCCGGCCGTCGCCGTCGCGCTCGTCATGGCGTGGATCTTCAATCCGCAGTACGGCGTGGCGAACGACGCCCTCGGCGCCGTCGGCCTCGCACCCGCCGACGGGCAGTGGCTGGACAGCACGTCCCGAGCCCTGGGCACGATCCTCTTCATCACGATCTGGCAGTTGTTCCCGTTCACCGCCGTGATCATCCTCGCCTCGCTGCAGGCCGTCCCCGAGGAACTCCACGAGGCCGCGCTGCTCGACGGCGCCAGCTGGACACAACGCTTCCGGGCCGTCACCTGGCCGGTCATCCAGCCCACGATCTCGATCCTGGCCCTGCTCATGACCATCTGGTCGATCCGCCGCTTCGAGTTGATCTGGCTGATGACCCAGGGCGGGCCGGCGGGCAGCACCAACACCCTGGTCATCGACCTCTATCGACGGGGCTTCGTCGAGCGTGAGCTCGGGCACGCGGCTGCCGTCGGGTTCGTCGGCGTCGTCATCTCGTTGGCGATCACCGTCATCTTCTTCGTTGTCAGCAACCGAGCAGAGAAGTCGGCCTAGCCATGCGCCATGGAATCAAGCACCGAATGGGCCTGACCGGAGCTGTGACGGTCGTGCTCGCCCTCGTCGGTCTCGCCGTGTTCCCGTTCTACTGGATGCTCGTCACCGCCACCCGTACCGACGACGAGTTGTTCGGCGACCGACCGCCCCTGTTGCCCGACCTGTCCGGGTTGAGCACGTTCGCCGACGTGTTCAGCGACACGACGATCGTCGGCTGGCTCACCAACAGCGCCATGATCGCCGCTGGGACGACGCTCCTGACGATGATCCTGGCCGTGCCGATCGCCTACGCGATGTCCCGGTTCAGCTTCCGCGGCAAGGTGCTCGTCGGCATCGGACTCCTGGTGACCCAGATGCTCCCCGAGGCGGTGCTCGTCGTGCCGCTGTTGTCCGTGTTCAAAACGCTCGATCTGCTGGACAGCCGCAGCGGGCTTGTGCTCGGCAACACCGCCTTCGTGCTGCCGGTCGTGACCTGGATCCTCAAGAACGCCATCGACACCGTGCCACGCGACCTCGACAATGCGGCCAAAATCGACGGCTGCTCACCGGTCAGCACCCTGTGGCGAGTGATCGTTCCCATCGTGGCGCCCACCATGGCAGCCGGAGCCGTCATCGCGTTCTTCCACGGGTGGAACGAGTACATCTTCGCGGTGAGCTTCCTCACCGACCCCGGACTCCAGCCGATGTCCGTGGGACTCGCCGGATTCATCGGGGAGATCAGCACACCGGTCCAGACCGTCATGTCCGTCGGAATGATCTACACGCTGCCCGCCGTGGCTCTCTACCTGCTCCTGCAGCGTTACATCGTGTCGGGTATGGCCGCGGGAAGCGTCAAGGGTTGATGGTGCGCCGACCCGCACCGCCGCTGACGGACGAGCCAACCCCAGCCCGCGGTGGCAGAGGGCACCGCGATGCCGTCGACGAGGGAACGCGGACATGGCTCGTCGACGGCTCACGGCTGCCGCGATGCGGGACGGGTCGCCTGGGTTCGGGCCCGGACGAGGGCGGTGGCGGTGCCGAGGTTCGCGGCGGCCCGCACGGACCGGGAAGATCGGCACCGCCCTGACCACCCGCGACACACCCGTCGCGCAGGGGGTTGTCAGACCGCGCGGGCCACGCAGATCCTGGCGTCGAGGCGGTGCCCGGCCTCGTAGAGCATGTAGGAGACGCCGCCGTCGGTGCCGAACGTCGGCGACGCCACCCGACCGTTGTCGGACGCGATCGGCCGGTGGAACACTCCGAGGTGGACCTCACGGTCGAAGTTGTTGCCGACCTCGGTCAGGTACATGTTGCCGCTGTTGCCGTGGTACGCGACGTACGTGGTGCCGTTGCGCTTGAGCAGGTGCGGCGCGGAGATGTCGGTGAGCCCGTCGCCCGACGGTGACACCAGCGGGTTCGGGTCGAACTGCCAGCCGCTCCACCCGTTCGGCGACCAGCCCCAGAAGATCTTCCGGCTGCCCCAGCTGCTGCTCCCCGGGGTGTTGCCCATGAACACCATCACGTAGCGGTTGCCCTTGCCCGCCACCGAGTGCTCGAAGACGCGCGCGTACGAGGTCTCGGTGGTGTTGGGCACCAGTCTGGTCGACAGGATCGGCGTCTCGTCGGTGAAGCGGATGCCGTCGGTCGACCGGGCGACCCGGGTCGTGTAGTTCTCGCCGTGGAAGTACAGGTAGAACTGCCGGGTCGGCGCGTCCCAGACGACGTGCGGCGACGACACGTGGCTCACCGTCGTGGTCGGCAGCTGCCGGTCGACGATGGGGTTGTTGGGGTACTCGGTGTAGGGGCCCTCGAGCCGGTCGGCGTAGGCGAGGCAGATCCCGCCGGGCGCGTCGTGCGGGGCGTAGTAGAGGTAGTAGCGGCCGCGATAGTTACTGATCTTGTCGTAGACGCCGCGTACACACGGAAAGATGAACTCGCCGGTCGGGTTGTAGCGCAACGGTGTGGCGAACGCGTCGCGCACGTACCGGTAGTTGGGGAAACCGGCTGGTCCGGCGAGCGCCGGCGTGGGCGTCGCGGCGAGGCCGGCGCCGGTGGCCGCAGTCGCGACACCAGCGGCCGCCGCGCCACGCAGTAGGGCGCGTCGGGAGAAGGAGCCTTCAGGGGTACGCGTCATCGCGTTCCCTCCATTCGTGAGGCGAGCCGACGGGGGCAGGGGAGCGGGCCGGCCGCGACGGGCGCGTGTCACTCGACCTCGTCGGGTGACCGGACGGGGACGGGTGCTCGTCGCGGACGGTTCGTTGGTCGATGAGTCTGGTCGCGCCGGCTCCGCGGCGTCAAGATGCTAATACGAATTAGCAATGGTCCTCGATGGATCGGCGGCCCGGCGGTGGAGCGGCGGTCAGCCCTTCGGTGGCGGTGACGAGTCCGTGGCCGTCGAGGAGTCGGTAGGACCCGGCGGGCGGCCGGTGCGGTACGCGGCGTCGCCCTTGCCGCTGCATCTACCTCGATATATATTCGTTAACCTTACTGTAAAGTTTGCTTACTGAAGGTGGGAGGTGTCTCATGCGTCGGAGGCGAATACCGCATCTCATCGTCACGAGCGTCGCTGGCCTGCTGATCGTGCCGACGATCGTGGCGGTGGCAGGTCAGGCGAGTTCTGCCGAGGTGGACCACGCGCAGTGCCGACCGGACGGGCTCTACCGGACGCCCGGCGTCACCACGCCCTACTGCGACGTCTACGACACCGACGGCCGCGAGGTCATGGGCGCCGACCACAAGCGGCGGATCATCGGATACTTCACCAGCTGGCGCACCGGCAAGAACGGTGCCCCGGCGTACCTGGCGAACCAGATCCCGTGGAGCAAGATCACTCACATCAACTACGCCTTCGCTCATGTGGACGCGGCGAACAGGATTTCCGTCGGCGCCCCCGCCGCGCCCGACAACCCCGCCACCAACATGACCTGGCCAGGGGTGGCGGGCGCGGAGATGGACCCGGGGTACTCGTACACCGGCCACTTCAACCTGCTCAACAAGTTCAAGAAGCAGCATCCGGACGTGAAGACGCTGGTCAGCGTGGGCGGCTGGGCCGAGACCGGTGGCTATATCGACGCCGGCGGCACCCGGGTCGACGCCGGTGGCTTCTACCGGATGACCACGACGGGCAGCAACACCGTCAACACCGCCGGCATCAACACCTTCGCCGACTCGGTGGTCAGCTTCCTGCGCACGTACGGCTTCGACGGCGTGGACATCGACTACGAGTACCCGACGTCGAACAACAAGGCCGGCCACCCGCAGGACTTCGCCCAGGCCGACGCCAAGCGGGCCGGCCTGAACGCGTCCTACCAGGTGCTCATGCGGACCCTGCGGGAGAAGCTGGACACCGCTGCGGCCGCCGACGGCAAGTACTACATGCTCACCATCGCCGCGCCCGCCTCCGGCTGGCTGCTGCGCGGCATGGAGTCGTACCAGACCCTGCAGTACCTGGACTACGCCAACATCATGAGCTACGACCTGCACGGGGCGTGGAACCACTTCGTCGGCCCGAACGCCGCCCTCTACGACGACGGTCAGGACGCCGAACTCGCCGCCGGTGGTGTGTACGGGGCGTACCAGAACATCGGATACCTCAACACCGACTGGGCGTACCACTACTACCGGGGCGCGATGCAGTCCGGCCGGATCAACATCGGCGTGCCCTACTACACGCGCGGCTGGCGCGGCGTGACCGGCGGCACCAACGGACTGTGGGGCCGCGCGGCGCTGCCGGACCAGACCAAGTGCCCCGCCGGAACGGGGGGGACCATCGGATCGACCGTCCCCTGCGGCAACGGCGCGATCGGCATCGACAACATCTGGCACGACCTGGAGAACGGCAACGAGGTGTCGGCCGGCGCCAACCCGATGTGGCACGCGAAGAACCTCCAGGACGGGCGCGGCGGAAGCTACCTGGAGGCCTACGGGCTGACCCCACGGACCGACCCGACCGACGTGCTCACCGGCACCTACACCCGCCACTACTCGTCCAGCCTGGTCGCCCCCTGGCTGTGGAACGGCCAGAAGCAGGTGTACCTGTCCACCGAGGACGAGCAGTCCATCGCCGCGAAGGCGGACTACGTCGTGGCCAAGGGCATCGGTGGCATCATGATCTGGGAGCTGGCCGGCGACTACGCGTGGAACCCGCAGCGTGGCGAGTACTTCATGGGCAACACGATGACCAACCTGATCTACGACAAGTTCCGCGCCGCCAGCCCCTACGGGCAGCGGAAGGCGGGCATCACCACGCCGACGCAGACGCTCGACGTCGCGGTGACGATGGGCGGCTTCGCGCTCGGCGACAACAACTACCCGATCAACCCCGAACTGCGCCTCGCCAACAACTCCGGTGCCACGATCCCGGCTGGGGCCCAGCTCGAGTTCGACTACCCCACCTCGACGCCGGGCACGCTCGGGCAGCAGTCCGGGTGGGCGCTGTCGGTGGTCTCCACCGGGCATACCGGCAGCAACGTCGGCGGTTTGAAGGGAGACTTCCACCGGGTGCGGCTCACCGTACCGACGGCCATCGCGCCGGGCTCGTTCGCCGAGGTCACCCTCAACTACAGTCTGCCGATCGCCGGCCCGTCGAACTTCACGCTCAGCTTCGGCGGCCAGAGTTACGCACTGGCAGCCGACCACGCCCGTGGCGCAGTCGGACCGTCTCCCACAGCGACCGCGACGGTGTCGCCCTCGGTCACGCCGACCGGCGGCAACAACTGTGCCGACCTCGCCACCTGGAACGCGACCACGAGCTATCCCGGTGGCAGCCTCGTCCAGCACGACGGCCGTCGCTACCGGGCCAAGTGGTGGACGCAGGGCGAGAACCCGGCCAGTAGCGGGCAGTGGGGTCCCTGGGAGTCCCAGGGCGCTTGCTGACCGAAGGGCACCCGACTCTTCAGGGGTGAGCGTTGGCGCAGGAAGGCGGGTGTGCCTGGTTCGGCCGGGCGCACCCGTCTTCCTGCGGTCCATCCGCACGTCCGTACCTGCTTCGAGCCCGCGTCCGGATCCTGGCGGTGCGCCGGATCGCTTGCGTACCACCGTGCCCGTGGCGTCCACGAGGTGCTTCCGCGCACGTCGGTGCGGTGCGGCTGGTGGTGGCCGTGCGCGGGCCATGGTCACTCAGGATGTCGTAGGTTGCTGCAAAGATCGTCGCCGTGACTGGATGGATCTACAACGATCGCCCTGAGGGCGTCAGGTTCCTGGCCGAGCGGATCGCGGAGCCGGGCCGTGGGGAGATCGAGGACGAGATCTGGGGCTGGGTCGTGCGTGGCGAGGACGACGCCGACGAGTTCGTGGATTTCCTTGACGAGGACGACCAGCGCCATGGCGCCACCGACGAGGAGCTCAGGGCGGCGTACGAGAGGGCACTGGCTGCCCGGCGGGAGCAGCAGCGTGGGTGGGGTGAGGTGCGGAGCAACCTCACCCGCGCCTTCCTCGACCTCCACGAGCTCGGCGTGTTGGCCAGGGAGAACTTCACCTGCTGTGGCACCTGCGCGAACGCCGAGATCCACGACGAGCGGGACGACTCCCGGCACTGGCACGGGTACCTCTGGTACCACCAGCAGGACACGGAGTCGCTGGTCGGGAGCGAGGACGGCGAGGTCTACCTCGGCTACGGCGTCTATCCGCCGGCGGACTTCGACGAGGTCGCCTACGCCGCGCTGCCGGAGGCCGAACAGCAGGCCCGCTACCAGGCCGACCTGGAACGGCTCCTGGACGAGGTCGCTTTTCCGGTGCTCCGGAGGTACGGCATGCGGGTGGAGTGGAACCGCAAGCAGTCCAAGCGGATCCGGGTCACCGGCGCGCAGTGGTATGCGCCGTTGACCTGAGCGGGCGGTCCGAAGAACTGACCGTCCGAACCGCCCGCTCAGAGCCGACTTCCTGAGACGAGGCTGCCCGACGTATCCGTACCTGTCGTCGCCGCCGGGTGCACGGGTGTTCAGTCTCCGTGCACGGTCGGGCGCTGCTGGCGAAACTCGGTGGGCGATTGGCCGTAACGGGCGCGGAACGCCTGGCTGAAATACGCGGCGCTGGTGAATCCCCACCGGGCGGCGATCGAGTTGATCGTGCGGGCGGCGAGCCGGGGTTCGGCGAGGTCGCGTCGGCACCGCTCGAGGCGCTGTTCGCGGATCCAGCCGGCGACGGTGTGCTCCTCCTGCTGGAACAGCTTGTGGAGGTAGCGCACGGAGATGTGGTGCGCTGCGGCGATCACGTTCGGGGTCAGGTCCGGGTTGCCGAGATGGTCGCGGATGAACGCGTGGATGCGGCCGGTCAGCGCCCGCTGGCGCGTGTCCGCGGGGACGACCTTCTGGGTGTCCAGCGCGTCGGCCAGTGCCGTGATCAGCACGTCGAGCGTCAGGGTGGCCAGACGCGCGGTCTCGGCCGGGGTCAGTTCGTCCATCTGGTCGGCGAGCTGCAGCAGGAAACGCGACGACAACGCGCCGATGCCGCGGGTGCCGGAGATGCGGACGGCGCTCAGTTCACGCAGTTCCCGGGTAGGAAACGGCAGCAGAGCCCGGGGAAAACGCAGGAGCAGCATCCGGCTCGTCGAATCGTCCGGCCGGAGCTCGGCCACGTACGGACGCGAGGTGTCGTAGAGCACGAGATCCCCGGCGCCGAACTCCGCGCGCCTGCCGTCCTGCGTCAGCGTGCCGCTGCCACTGACCATGCAGCTCACTTTGAACACTTCCGGGTCGGCCTGCCGGATCAGCCGGGGCGTGCGGCGCACCGAGTGCGCCATCGTCGTCATCAGGGTCGCCTGCATCGGGCCGAACTCGCTGATGCCGACCCGCGCCTCGAATCCGGCTTCCGTCTGCCGTTCCCGGGCCAGGTCGTACGGCACCCAGAGCTTCGCGCTGACCTCGCGCCAGAAGGCGAACCGGTCGCCCGGCGAGACGTCGGCAGTGCTGACAACGTCCATCGATCAACCATAGTGACCGACGCGGGTGAACCCATCCGATTAGACCCGTCCAGCGGATGACGCGTCACCGCAGTCAGCGGCGCTAGAAGCTACTGACCAGCTTGACGAAGGCGTCGTCGATCTTCGCCGGGTCGCGGGCGTCGAACGCCTTGCCTGCGGACGCCTTGGCGATCTGGTCCAGCGTGTCGAAGTCGGACTTCTCGTCGAAGGCGATGCAGAAGATCTTGATCGGTCGGTCCGGGTCCAACGCGACATCCTGGAGCAGCCGGGCGAGATTGCTGTCCTTGTTGTACTCGTTCTTGCCGTCGGTCAGGACGACCACCGCGTTGATCCGGGACTGGTCATAGTTCTCGAGCATGTGCCGGTGCGCCGCCCGCACGGTGGCGTACAGCGCGGTGCCACCCTCGACGTGGAGGCTGTCGATCTCCTTGGTGAGCGCCTTCTGGTCGAACGCCGACAGCCGGACCTCCTCGCTGTACGGCGACCTCGGCCGCTGTCTCGTCTCCGACGAGAACGACCAGAGGGCGACCTGGTCCTCGGAGTTCAGGAGACCGAAGCCCTTGGCGGCGGCCCCGGTCGCCACCTGGAACCTGGTCCGGTCACCGATCTTCGCGTTCATGGAACCGGACGTGTCGACGGCCAGCAGGATGTTCGCCTTCTTGCGCAGCGTGCCCCAGCCGGCGAGGATCGACTTGACCACGGTGGGCTCCGGCGGTTCGAAGTAGGTGAGGTCCTGGGCCCCGCGCCCGCCGACGGAGGCGGTCAGCGGCTCGGACGCCTTCTGCTCGTGGTCGCGGAACCCGTGCCGGCTGAGGCTCTGCTGCTGCGGCGGCTCCCGGAGGAACGTCAGGAAGTCGGCAGCGGCGTCACGTTGCTCCGGGCTGGCCGAGGGAAGCACCACGTACGGGTGGTCGAGGTTGAACGTGCCCTCCTTCGGATATATCGCGACCAGCGGGACCCTCGGCTTCTTGCCCCGGGTCGGGCTCAGTTCCCCTTCGTTGTACTGGTAGACCAACTCCTCCTGCGTCACCACCGCGCTCATGTCCGTCGGGGCCGCCGTGCCGGACAGGTCCGCCTCGGCGCGGTCCTTCAGCAGATCCACGATGTCGTCGCTGTAGTGGGACACATTGGCCTCGATGCGGCGGACGAACTGGGCCACCGCCGGATTCGCGAGGTCATGTTCGGTGAGATCGCTGGCCCGGTTGATGGCCGCGTAGTACGACGCGATCGTGGCCGCCAGGCCCGAGGTGGACTGGTGCGGGTTGACCTTGCCGAAGGTGAACCGCCCCCACTCGGGGCGACCGAAGGCGGCCCAGCCCGTGCGCCCCGACGAGCCCAGGATCTCGCCCCAGCCGAGGGGACCCTGCTGTTGGATCAGCTCACCCTTCGGCTGCGGCATGGCGATGACCAGCGGGCTGTTCGCGATCGACGGGTACTGGCCGGGGGTCTGCGCGGGACGTCCGGCGGCCTCGTCGAGCAACGTCAACTGCCCGGTCCACAGGCTGGACGTCGGCAACCACACCTGTGGTCGTGGCAGGCCGGGCTGCTTGACCTCCCACTCGCCGGCCAGCGCGTCCGTCGCCGCACCGGAGGCGAGCCCGTGCACCGTCACGACGACGCACCCGCCACCGACCCGGCGATCGCTCTTGTTGTAGCGTTCCGCCAGCTCGCCGAGGAGCACGTCCTTCTCGATCGACGAGCTGACCTCCAACGGCGTGCACTCGACGTCCGCCGCCGGCCGGGCGATCACGTAGGCCGCCGTGATGACCGCGAACCCGGCCACGATGGCCGCGGTGTACGGCAACCACGGCCGGGCAGTCGATCGACCTGAAACCATCTCGTTCCTCCAGGGTGTCGGCTGACGGCGTCGATACCAGCCATCAGCCATCAGCCCGGCCGCAGGTGCGGATCGACCGGATCGTATCCCGCGGATCTGGGTCCGAACCGGATCAATGGTGTCACGGCCCCGCCAGCGAGAAAGCTACTCGCCTTTCGGCGTGTCGTGGCGTCTCGCCGTCCGACGGGAGGGCGGCGGGCCCGGCGTCCGGGCGGCACCGCCCCGTGCGTCGGCGCCGTCCGGTCCGCGACCTACTCGGCGCGCAGCCCCTCGGCCCTGGTCAGCCGCCAGAGCAGCGGCAGGGTGGCGGCCGTGACGGCCAGCACCATCACCGCGGCCGTGCCGGCGACCCCGGCGATCGCCACCCAGTCGAACGCGATGGGCTCGTCGACCACGGCGAGCAGGATCGCGGCCAGGGCGCTACCGGTGGCGACGGCCAGGGAGAGCCCCAGCAGCACCGGGATCGCCACCTGGTAGAGCACCGATCCGGAGAGGGTCCGACGGCGGGTGCCGAACGCGGCGAGCACCGCCAGCAGCCGCCGCCGCTCCCGGAGCTGTTCCAGGACGTTGACCAGCATGCTCGCGCCGATGAGCAGCAGCAGGGCGACCGCGCCGGCCCGCAGCGCCCGTTCGATCATGGCGAACACGCTGTCGTGGTACGGGTCGTCGAAGTCCAGCAGGTGAGCGAACGGGTCGATCCGGTGCACGGTGTTGCGGAGGTGCTCGATCGCCTCCGGCTCGGCGGGATCCAGTCCCACCAGGAACGTGTACGGCTCGTGCGCGGCGTCGAAGGCTTCCGGGGTGACCAGGATGTCGGTGCTGAGGAGCTGGTCGTACTGCTCGACACCGCGCATGCCGGCCGGCACGGTCCACCGGGACTCCACGCCCTCGTCCTGGAACGTCAACGTCGTTCCGGGGGCGATCGCCGGCCGCTCCCGCCCGGTGGTGACGAAGACGTCGCCGTCGGCGCACGCCGGCAGGTCGGCATAGTGTCGCAACGCGTCGCAGTCGGCGATCCGCACGCTGACCGGATCTGGCGAGTCCGGGTCGGTGCGCAGATGGGTGACGGCGCTGACGGCGTCCACCCCGGGGGTGTCGGCGAGGACCGAGGCGACGCGTCCCGCCGGCCACCCCGCCGGCTGACCGTAGAAGGCGACGGAGGCCTGGAACCGGTCGGTGTCACCGTGCCTGCCGGCGAAGGCCGTCTGCGTCGAGCCGAGCAGGCCCTGGACGGCGATGATGCCGGCCACCGAGACCGCGATGCCGGCGACCGCCCGTACCGCGGTGTCGCTGTCGAGCTGCAGCCGGCGTACCGCGAGTTCCCATGCGACGCCCCCGCCACCGAGCCGACGGACGACCACCTGGACCAGCCAGGGCAGCAGCAGCACGACGCCGACCAGCAGGAGGGCCACCCCGAGGGTGATCCGCGCCTCGAGCAGGGCGCCGCCGTTCTCCGGCAGCCCGCCGAGCAGCGGGAGGAGCAGGAGCAGGCCGGCCGCCGGGGGGAGGAGCCGCCACCAGAGCCGGCGGCGCCGCTCACCGCCGCGCCGGACCACGCCGAGCGGCTCGATCATCACCCGCTTCAGCGCGGAGAGGGTGACCAGGACGGCGGCGGTGGGCACGGCCAGCGCGACCAGCGCGACCAGCGCGGGCACCGGACGCAGGTCGGCGGGGAAGAAGTCGTACCCGGACGGGAGGAGGTCGCCGACCAGGTGGCGGGACGCGAGGAAGATGAGCGCGCCGACGACCATCCCCAGCACGGTGCCGGCCAGGGTCTCCCCGGCGGCGATCCGGCGGGTCGTGGCGCCGTCCGCGCCGACCAGGCGGATCGCGGCCAGTTGGCGGTCGCGGGTCTCGCTGCCGAACCGGACCGCGGTCGTCACGAAGATCATGACCGGCAGCAGCAGGACCACCAGCCCGAGGATGGCCAGCACCAGCAGCACCGGCGGCAGGCCCCCGGGCTCTCCGAAGTCCTGCCCGCCGAACCTGTCGATCCGGGAAACGCCGAAGGAGTCGGCATCGAGATGGTCGGCGCCCTGGTAGAAGAGGTGGTCGCCCGGGCCGGCGAGTCCCTCCGGCGCGATGGTGCCGACCACCCGGGCGTCCCACCGCTCGCGCAGCAGGCCGGCGTCCGGGGAGTCCAGCAGCTCGGCGAGGGCCGGTGAGACCACCATCTCCCCGGGGGCGGGGTGCCGATCCAGGCCGGGTGGCACCGGCGCCCGGTCCCCCTCCGGTTGGAGGAGGCGACCGTCGATCCGGATCGCCCCCCACTGGGAGGGGACGTCGCCGTGGAGCAGGGTGTCCGGGCCGGGTGCCGCCACCCGGGGGCCCGGCTCCCGCGCGTCGCTCCGGTCGGAGCGGGCGGCGCCGACGGTGGGCATGGCGGTGGCGGCCAGCAGCATCGCCACCCCCAACCCCACCCCGGCGGCGATCATGGCGAGCCGGGCCCAGCCGGACCGGCCGCCGGCCACGCTCAGCCGCACCCCGAGCGCCAGGTCGTCGATCCACGCCGTCGGGCCGCGACGCCCGGGCGTGCCGGCGGCGCTCACCGCGCGTACTCCGGGTCGCGGACCCGGCCGTCGCGGACCACGGCCTCCCGATCGGAGTACGCCGCCACCCGCGCCTCGTGGGTGACCAGCACGACCGCCGTGCCGGTCTCACGGGCGGCCGTGACGAGGAGCTGCATCACCCGCTCACCGTTGAGCGAGTCGAGGGCGCCGGTCGGCTCGTCGGCGAAGACCACCTTGGGGTTGGTGACCAGCGCACGGGCCACCGCGACCCGCTGGCCCTGGCCGCCGGAGGCCTGGCCGGGCCGCTTCGACGCCACGTCGGCGACTTCGAGGCGGGCGAGCAGGTCGGTCGCCCGTCGGTGCGCCTCCCGCCGGCCGACGCCGGTCAGCCGCAGCGGCAGCGCCACGTTCTCCAGGCAGGTCAGTTCGGGCACGAGCTGCCCGAACTGGAAGACGAACCCGAACTCGGTACGGCGCAGCGCGCTGCGCCGTACGTCCGACATCGCGGAGACGTCCTGGCCGGCGTAGGTCACCCGACCGGAGTCCGGGGCGACGATCCCGGCCAGGCAGTGCAGCAGGGTGGACTTGCCGGAGCCGGAGGGGCCCATCAGGGCCAGCACCTCGCCGGCGTGCACCTGCAGCGAGGCACCGTCCAGAGCTGTGGTGGCGCCGAAGGTCTTGGCCAGGTTGTCGGCCACCAGCAACGGCGTGTTGGTGCTCGGGGTGGTCATCGGGTCTCCTTCCGCACCTGGGCGCGGAGCTGGTCCAGCCGGGCGGCGGTCAGCTCCAGCCAACGCAGGTCGGCCTCCAGGTGGAACAGGGCGTGGTCGCAGACGAGTTGGTCGGCGAAGTCGCCGGTGAGCTTGCGGTTGGTCAGTTCCCGCATGTGCTTGAGGTGCGCGGCGCGCTGGACGTCGAGCAGGTCGGTCGCGTCCCGGTCGGTGAGCAACGCCAGGACGACCTTGGTGTAGAGCTTGCTCTGCAGGTAGACCTCGGGCTGTTCCGGTTGCGCGAGCCAGCGTTCCACGTCGGTGATGCCGGCGGCGGTGATCGCGTACCGCTTGCGGTCCGGGCCGTCGCCGGGCTCCGACTCGACCTCGACGAGGCCGTTCCTGAGCAGCCGGGCCAGTGTCGAGTAGACCTGGCCGTAGTGCAGCGACCGGCCGTGGCCGAACTGGTCGTCGTAGGAGCGCTTCAGGTCGTAACCGTGTCGGGGGCCGTGTTCCAGCAGGCCCAGCAAAGCAAAGCCAACAGACATGGGAGCGACTATACACACCGGCTATACACGGAGTGTCTACCCAGGTGGGAGCCTTCTGGTTTGGTCCGTGTCCGTGTGCGGCCGATCAGTGGCAGGCTGCGGGGCCGAGGCCGGTGTGAGGGGCGGTGGCGTCGCCGCGCGTCAGCGGGTCTTCCGCGTCGATCGCTTGCGCGGCGGGGTCAGGAGGTCCGCGACCGTGGCGATCGCGCTGGGCACCAGCCGGTAGTACGCCCAGACACCGCGCTTCTCCCGTTCCAGCAAGCCGGCCTCGGTGAGGATGCGCAGGTGGTGACTGACCGTGGGCTGCGAGAGCCCGAGCGGCGCGGTCAGGTCGGTCACGGACGCCTCGCCCTCGGGGTTCGACTGGATCAGGCTGAGCAGCCGCAGCCGGGCGGGGTCCGCGAAGGCCTTCAGGACCCCCGCGAGTCGCTCGGCGTCGGCACGTTCGATCGGCTCGCCCGCGAGCGGCGAGATTTGCGGCATAGTAGCTCCAGTCGACACATCTCCCACATATGCCATTCTGCCACCGGCAGCATCCATCCATCGGCATATCGGCGATGCGCGATGTCCGGTGTTGACTGCGGATCTTGTCTGCGTGCAGCGCCTAGAGCAGCGGGCGGGCCCGGTCCTTCACCGCCGTGGACGGGGGTGCCAGGACCGGGCCCTGTGGTGCGATCGCCGGGTCAGCCGTTGCCGCGGTCGTGGGGAACGGTGACGGTGACGGTGCAGCCGAGCGGACGGCCGATCTCGTCATGGCCGGCGTAGGTCAGGTGGTAGACCCGGTCGCCGCCGTTGCCGGGGCGACTTGCGCGGAGCCGCCCGGCGAAGTCCGGCGTTCCGTCGACGAAGCCCTCGACATCCTGGGCCGCACCGCCGGTGACCCCGGTCAGGGTGAGCGCGTTCGGGCCGAGCACGCCGTCGGGCAGATCCGCCGTCACGGTGACGTCGACCATGCGGTGGTTCGGGGGCCAGAGCACCGGTCGGTCCACCACGCAGTCCACCGTACGGGTGGGCGGCGGTTCGGCCAGGTTGGCCACCGCATGGCCGATGGTCGCGGTGAGTCGCCCACCCGCCTCGTAGTACATGTGCACGGTGCGGCCGTCGAAGTAGAAGGTGGGTGCGGCCGAGCGGCCCAGGTCCGGCGCACCAGTCATCGAGTCGTGCACCATGCCGAGGTGGTTCTCCTGGTCGAAGTCCTCACCGACGTCGACGGCGTGCATGTTGCCGTCGGCCGCGTGGAAGATCACCAGGTTGCGGTTCTCCCAGCGCAGGAAGAACGGGCCCGAGGCGTTGGGGCCCTGGATGCCCTGGGGTGTCACGATCGGCTCCGGCTGGATCGTCCACGTCCGCGCGTCGTGCGACACCGCCCAACGGATCCGGCGCGACACGGGTCCGGTCGGTCCGGGCAGCGCCGCCGTGGGGTTGTCCATGAACACCATCAGGTAACGCGTACCCAGCCGGGGTACGGACTGTTCGAAGACCCGGGCGTAGGAGGTCTCGCCACCGGTGGTGGCGTCCCGGCTGACCGCGGTGCCGCCGTAGTTGAAGTGGATGCCGTCGTCGGAGGTGGCGTACCGGGTGATGGAGTTCTCGCCGTGGTAGTAGAGGAAGAGTTTCTGCTCGCCCTCGACCCAGATCGCGTGCGGCGAGGAGACGTGGCTGACTGTCGAGTAGTGCGGTAGCCAGATGTTGCTGATCAGCGGGTTGGCGGCGTACTCGGTCCAGGGGCCGTTGATCGAATCGGCGTAGGCCAGGGCGATGCCACCCGGGCGCTCGTGGGGGGCGTAGTACAGGTAGTAGGTGCCGAGGGGGTTCGGGAAGTAGTCGGCGGCTCGGATGATGCTCGGGAAGATGAACTCGTTGGTCGGGTTGTAGTCGAGGGTGCTCTTGTCGAAGGCGGTCCCGACGTAGCTGAACTGCGGGAAGGCGAAGGCTGGGTCGGCGGCGGCCGGCGGGGCACCGGTGAGGGCGGTGACCAGCAGCCCGGCGCCGGCCGCTGCTGCGGCGGCGCGGCGGCGCGGTACGAGGGATGTTCGCGTCATGCGTCTTCCTTTCAGGGGCGGGATCGGACGCTGGGCGGTACCGGGACGGGCGGTACCGGGGGGCGGGCGTCGATGGGGGAACGCGGACATGGTTCGGTCGTCGGCCCACGGATGCCGCGATGCGATGACGGGCAGAGCTCAATGTGACAGTCCGTGATGCATCGGCAGGGCGTGAGTTGGCTGCGAATGACTCGGAACGGCTTGCTAATACGTATTACTAACGACGTTTCTCGAATCTTGCTGGGCGGGGAGTGCTCTGTCAAGGGGTTGCGACTGAAGCGTCCCCCATGCCGGGACTGCGGCACGCCGCCTGGGCGGCCACGGTCGAGGGCGGTCGCTAATCCGCATTAGTTCAGGGAGTTCATCGACCTGAAATCTTGCGTCATCCTCTTGACATCGACCGGGTCGGCCCGCGAAGCTCGCATCCGGCCCTGGGTGTGATGCGCATCAGGGGCAGCGGGAGGATTTCACCGTGCTCTGCATTCCGGCGCGTCACTCAACGTGACGAGGCGTGGTTGGCGGACGTCAGCCAGGCGATCGTGTCGTTGGTGCTCGACAGCCACGCGACGCCGACGCGTGAGTCGCCCCCCGAGACCCGGGACGGTTGCTGCCGGCGATCGCCGAGCCCGGACACGCCACCGAGCCGGCACGAACAGGTCGACAGCACAGACCGGACGGGCCTGTCGCACCCAGAGTGCGGTTACGGGTGCGTGCAGTCGGATCGGAGACAGTGTCGACCGGGTGGTCTCCATACCGTGCCGACATGACTGACAACAAGCCGACAGCCGGAGGGCAGGGCTGGTCGTTCCGGCTCGGCGCGGACGAGGCAGGTCGGGTCGCTCGCGCCTTGCAGGAGTACGAAGCCGCCCACCCCGGGGAGCCGGTTCCCGTGGAGGACGTGATCCGGAAGATCACCCGTCGGGAACCCACCCGGTCGGACGTGCCGCCTCCGAAAGTGGACCCGGCGGCGGTCGGGCCTTCCTGGGAGGTGGGGCCGTTCAAGGTGGGACTCATGCCGTCCGCGCAGCTCGCCGGTCTGGAGTTCACCGCCGACGACGGCCGGGTCCAGGTGGCGGTGTTGACGTTGAAGGAGCTGACGGCGTTGGGTCCTCTGTTCGAGCACGCCACGGAGCACCTGGCGAGGGGCGGGAGCCGGAGCGTCGACGTGGCGGCGGCATGCCGGGACCTGATCGGGCGTGACCCGTTCGAGAACGCCGGGTAGCCGCTGCGGCTCGGCGTCGTCGACGCGTGCGGCCAGGGACGCACCAGTCTCCCGGGGGTGATCACCGCAAACCGGCCGAATTGGCCGAAGCGGTCCCGCAACAGCAGGTCAGCGCACTACCGTGAATCCGCATCGGCAGCTGCCGGGAGGCGGGACATTGACGCACGAGGTGGTGGAACTCCGGGTGCACGGCGTCTCCGGGGCCACCGCCGAGACACTGCTGGACCACCCGGTCGTGATCCGGGTGGCCGGCGACGACAATGCCGGCTTCTACCGGCCCCGCCCCGGGTTCGGACCGGACGGGCCGTCGGCCGGGCTGCGGACCGAGGCGTACCGCTGGGGTCCGCTGACCGCGGGGGCCGCCGTACGAACCCCCTGTCACTGCTGTTCCTGTTGCCGTTCATGCTGGTCAACCTCGCCGTGTGGACGCGACCGGCGACCGGCGGGGCGGGTGGGATCATCGGGCCGCTGTGCCGGCTGCTCGCTGCCACCCTGACCGCCGCGTTCGTCCTCTCCGTGGTGGGGGCGACCGTCGACATCGTCGGGTGGCAGTGCGTTCCCTACCGCCCCTGCACTCATGGCCGTGGCTACCTGTCCTGGCTGGGTGAGCTGCCCCTCGGTCCGCGCCTGGCCCTGCTCGCGCCCCCCGTTGGACGCGGGAACCACCAGCCGATCGCCGTGACGGTCCTGCCCAACGCCTCCGCCGACCCTCTAACGGTGCTTCCGGCCCGGCGCACCGGGCGTTGTGCCTGGTGCGGAGGACGTCGTGCGGACCGCGCCACCAGACGACGTGACCCCGAGGGACATGGCCGCGGCGGGGGAGTGGGCGCCAGCAGCGAGGAGCAGGTCGACTGTCGGCGAGTGGTCCCCTCGCCGCGCCCAGTCCAGTGGCGAGTAGCCGCTCCCTCCGTCTTCGCGAAGGTTCGGGTCCGCGTCGTGGGCGAGAAGTTCCCGTACGACGTCGGTGTGTCCCCAGGCCGCGGCGGCGCACAGGGGCGTTCCCTCCCGGCCGTGGCCGCTCTCGGTGTCCGGCGCGGCGCCGGCCTCCAGAAGAAGCCGCACGAGGTGGACCGCGCCGTGCACTGATGCCTGGTACAGCGGGGTCGTGCCCTCGCGGTCGGCCGCGTCGGGGTCCGCTCCGAGGCGCAAGAGGGCGCCGGTCATCGCCGCGTCCTCGCGTAGCACCGCCTCCATCAGGCGCTTGGTGAGTTTCTTTCGCTGCCGGGTGTTCACGGCCCCCAGGGTAGGCACGTGCTGCGTTCGGCGGACGCCCTGTCACACCTCGATGCGGGATCTGATGATCACCGTGCGGTTGCGTGGCAGGCCGAAGTGCTCGGCGGCGTCGGCGGTGAGGTAGGACGTGGCGATGAACAGCCGCTTGCGCCAGAACGCCATCGTCGGCAGGTGACCCGGCCGGAGTTCGACCTTCGACAGGAAGTACGACGCCTCGTCCAGCCGCATCCGGCCCTCGGTGGCGGCCGGGTCGACCTTCCGGAGCACCTCGGG
Organism: Micromonospora sp. NPDC050187; assembly: GCF_044459745.1. Lineage (NCBI taxonomy): Bacteria > Bacillati > Actinomycetota > Actinomycetes > Micromonosporales > Micromonosporaceae > Micromonospora > Micromonospora sp. NPDC050187. The sequence goes on along the minus strand of NZ_JBITJH010000023.1, from coordinate 64,703 downwards.
CACGTTCGGGGCCTCCATGTAGCCGAAACGGGCGGTGACGTGGATGATCCCGTCGTCGGCGTAGCCGAGATCGTCGACGACGATGTGCTGGTCGGCGGGGATGCGGGGCACCGGTTCGGTCAGGATCGACAGAATCAGCAGGTGTTCGTGGCGTACGTGGTTGTGCTCGACGTCGGCTACCGGGGTTGCCGGATCAGCGCAGCATGTTGCGGGCGAGAGTGGCGTACTGGTCGGCGAGGTCGTCGACGGTGATGCCCAGGGCCGGGGTCCACCATTCGGCGACCCGGATGCCCATGGCTCCGATGGCGGCGACGGCGATCAGGGGGTCGACGTCGGCGCCGAATGCGCCGAGCTGCCGGCCGCGGTTGATGACGTCCAGGATCAGCCGTTCGGATTCCAGGCGGACGGCGGCGATCTCGTCGCGGGCCGCGCCGTCGAGTGTGCCGAGTTCACGGTTGGCGACCCGGGCCAGCAGCGGGTACTCGGCGTGTATGCGGACGTGGGCCCGGGTGATCGCGGCCAGCTGGTCGCCGGGGTCGGATCCGCAGCCGAGGAGGGCCTGGCGCAGCCGGTCGCGGTGTTCGATGTGCCCGAGGCGCAGCAGGTCCGCCAGCAGGTCGGCCTTTGACGGCACGTGGGCGTAGATCGAGCTCGCGTGGATGCCGACGCCCGCGGCCAGATCGCGCACCGAGACGGCGTGGTAGCCCCGGGCGGCGAACTGCCGTAGCGCCTCCTCCTGGATGCGGCGACGGGTGCCGCCTGCGGTCGCGCGGGGCGGCAGCGGATCGGTCGCGTTCTGGGCCGGTGGGCTGGAGGCGACGATCTCGGTCAGCAGCCGGGCGGTGTCGGCGGCTGCGGCCGGACGCTTGCGTGTCACGCCTCCTGCTCCTTCACACCGTGCTCGATGAGCCTGCCACCACCCTGGCACACGGGTCGTCAGGCGGGAAATCTGGCCCGCAGCTCCTTCTTGTCGAACTTGCCGACGCTGGTCCGGGGGATCCGGTCGAGGAACTCGACACGGTCGGGCAGCTGCCACCGGGCGAAGCCGTGGGCTGTCAGGTGCTCGTGGAGCTGGTCCAGGGTCGGCGTCGCGGTGTCGCCGGGGACGACACAGGCGAGCGGACGCTCCAGCCACTTGGGGTCGGGGATCGCGATCACGGCCGCCTCGACGACGTCGGGGTGTGCCATCAGCGCCGCCTCCATGTCGACCGAGGAGATCCACTCGCCGCCGGACTTGATCAGATCCTTCGTGCGGTCGGCGATGCGGAAGTAGCCGCCGGGCGAGCCGACCGCGACGTCGCCGGTGTGGAACCAGCCGCCGGTGAACTGCTCGGCGCCGTCGCCGTGCAGGTAGCCGTCGGCCACAAATGGACCACGGACGTGGAGGTCGCCGAGTTGCTCGCCGTCCCAGGCGACCTCGGCACCCGCACCGTCGCGGATGGACAACTCGATCGTGGGCACCGGGATGCCCGCCTGGGACGCGGCCTGTTCGACGAACTCCTCGTCCGGCAGGCTCCGCAGGTGGTGCTTCGGCCAGGCGACGCTGGCCAGCGGCGAGGTCTCGGTCATGCCCCACGCCTGGAGGATGGGAATGCCGAAGTCCCTGCGGTAGCGGGCGATCAGCGAACGGGGCGGCTGCGCCCCGCCGGAGACGATGTGCCGCAGATCGGGCAGGGGCCGGGGCCCGTGCAGATGCGCGGCGACGTCGATCCAGATCGTCGGTACGCCGGCCGCCACGGTCACCCGCTCGTCGCGCAACAGGCCGACGACGCGCTGGGCGGTGAACGGTCCGGCCGCGAAGACCTGCTTGGCGCCGACCATGGTGGCGGCGTACGGGACACCCCAGGCGTTGCCGTGGAACATCGGCACGACCGGCAGCACGCAGTCGCTGGGGCCGAAGGCGAACCCGGCTCCGGACGTGACCCCGAGCGCGTGCAGAACCGTGGACCGGTGCGTGTACACGACGCCCTTGGGGTGCCCGGTCGTCCCCGACGTGTGGCAGATCCCCAGCGGCCGGCTCTCGGCCCACGGCGTACGCGGATAGGAGGAGGGCTGAGCCGAGACGAGCGGTTCGTACGCCACCAGGCCGGGGAGGTCGGCCTCGGGGGTGTGGTCGTCGAGCACGATGACGTGGGTGACGTCGCGCAGCCCGCCGAGGGCGCGGGCCTGTTCGAGCAGCGGGACGAGGTCGGGGTCGACGAGGATGGCGACGTCGCCGCCGTGGTCGATGACCGCGGCCAACTCGGTCGGGGAGAGCCGCAGGTTGAGGGTGTGCAGCACCCGCCCGCTGCCCGGCACGCCGAAGTACGCCTCCAGGTGTCGGAACCCGTTCCAGGCCAGCGAACCGACGACCGCGTCCTCGGCGAGGCCGAGACTGTCGAGCGCGTGCATCAGCTGCTGGGCCCGGGAGGCGAACCGGCCGTAGGTGTGACGGTGACGGGAGCCGTCGGGGCGGCTGGTGACGATCTCGACGTCGAAGTAGTGCCGCCGGGCGGAGGCGAACAGCGTCCAGATGTTGAGCGGAAGGTCCATCATGGCCGACCGGTCACCTCATCTGCCGCACTGCTCGGCGAACGCGACCAGAGCGTCGGCGCAGATGGTCGCACCGTGGTCCGCCAGCGCGATGGTGTAGTGCGTGGTACGTGCGACCCGCTGGTGCGCGAACCGGGTCACGGCGCCGCCTTCCGCCTGCACGACCGCGTCGGGGTAGAGCGGCGGCTGACCCGGGTAGAAACCCTCCTCGGTGGTCAGCATCGTCACGGGTGCCGTGATCGCCGCCAGGCGCCCGCGCAGAAGGTCGGCGTCGAGGGTGTCCAGGTAGTCCGCGCGGATCGCCGCCTCGGAAGCCCTCGGCCTGAGGTGCGGTGCGGTGCCGCCGAGGTCGTAGTCCAGGTACGCGTGGACCCAGGGCCCCCACACGTCGGCCGGGAACGCCGACAACGGCCGCCAGTAGTCGTAGTACGCCTCCCGGCTCGGGAACTCCTGCCGCAGCCGGGCCAGTTGTGGACCCAGCACGACGTCCAGCAGCGCGGCCAGGTCGACGCCGGGTGGGGCCGGGAGCGGCAGCCCGCCGTCGACCATCATGACGCCCGCGACCCGGTCCGGGTGCTCGGCCGCAAGGGCGGCCGCGACGAACGCGCCCATCGAGTGCCCGATGACGACGCAGTCGTCAAGCCCGAACGCCGCCATCGCCACGGCGACGTCGCGGGCGTGCTGACTCATGCCGTAGGGGCCCTCCGGCTTGTCGCTGCCGCCGCGGCCCCGCAGGTCCAGTGCCAGCAGCGGACGCCGCCCGGCCAGCCGTGCCCCGGCCAGAACCCGAACGCCAGCTCCACGGCCTCCCCGGCGACCCGCCCCTGCGCTTCCCGGTTCGTCACCACGCCCATCGCACCCTCCCCAGTTCCCCACGAACGACCGTTTGGAAGCCGTCAGTCTCGGGTTCGCCGTGCCCCTTCGTCAATACCTTGACATTGCCGACGCTGCACCTCATCGTTCCAAACAAACGACCGTTTGGAAGGGGTTCAATGATGATGTTCAACCCTGGTCGATGGCTTCGGGCGCTGGCCGCCGGTCTCATCCTGGTCGCGGGGGCCCTCGTCGCCGCGCCGCCCGCCCAGGCGGCGACGGGAAGGTTCTTCTACGGCACCTATGTCTCGATCTACGGCACCAGGGACTACCACGGCTACGTGCCCTCGACCTACCGGCCCGGCACGCCGATCCCGCTCGTCGTGGCGCTGCACGGCTGCACCGAGAACGACGTCGGTTTCGACGTTCTCACCGGCTGGAGTGCACGCGCGGAGCAGAAGGGCTTCGCCGTCGTGATGCCGGATCAGAACAACCTGGTCAACCCGGCCGGCTGCTGGAACTGGATGCTGCCGACGAACCAGCATCGCGGCCTCGGCGAGCCGGCGATCATCGCCGGCATCACCAACCGCGTCGCGAGCCAGTACGGCGCCGACCGCCGCCGCGTCTACGTCACCGGCGTCTCGGCGGGCGGGGTGATGGCCAACATCATGGCCGTCTCCTACCCCGACGTCTATGCTGCCGCGAGCATCGTCGCGGGCTGCGAGTACCTGTGCGACATCCTGCAGAACACGACGCCGCAGCAGTCCGGCCGGGCGGCGCTGCAGGAGATGGGCAGCCGTGCCCGCAAGGTGCCGGTCGTCGTCTTCCAGGGCACCAGCGACATCGTCGTACCGCCGTCGACGGCGTACCGGGTCGCGGGACAGTGGACCACCGTCGCCGGAGCCGACGCCACGCCCGACGGAACCGTCAACGGCCAGGTGCCCAGCGGGCGCAGCTACACCCTGCTGCGCTACCACGACAACGCCGGCCGGGCGATCGTCGACCAATACATGATCAACGGGGCCGGGCACAAATACCCGGGCGGCTGCCCGTGCAGCCTCTACGGCGACCCGGCCGGGCCCGACGCCACCGGCCTCACCTGGGACTACTTCGCCGCCCACCCCATGCCGTAGCTCGGCGGGGGTGCACGGTGGGAGGACGGCCGGGGAGGGCGAGGAGTTCGCCCACGTCCTCGGCCGGACCACGGGCCTGGCGGTGTCCGTGGCCGACGAGGGCCACGTGACGGTTGAGGGCGGTAACGGGGCAGTCCCCAGCAGCACCCCGGGTTCAGTGCACGCTGACCACGGCGGCCGTGGCGTTGTCGTGACCGCCGGCGCGCAGCGAGTCGGCGAGCAGCGTCTCGACGCCGTCCGCGCGCCGCGGCAGGACCTCGGCGAGCCGCTCGTACGGCACCTGTTCGGCGAGGCCGTCGGTACAGAGCAGGTACACGTCGCCGGGGCGCAGGGTCACGTTGAGTACGTCGGCCTCCGGCAGTTCGGGGTGCCCGACGAATCGCATCAGCCGGTACCGGGCGGCGTGCGCCTCGCGGGAGTCGAACGGATACCAGCCGTTGATCGCGCCGAGCCAGGCCATCGTGTGGTCGACGGTGAGCAGTTCGAGCTGACCGCCCCGCAGCCGGTACGCCCGGGAGTCGCCGATCTGGACGAGCCAGGCGGTGTCGGTGTCGGCGACGAACGCCGTGAGCGTGCAGCCGGTCAGCTCGCCGAGCCGGCGGCCGGCATCGCGGACCCGACGCTGCGCCTCGGCGACGGCGGCGTGCAGCGCCTGCGGAGCCGGCCTGGCCAGGTCGACGAAAGAGTCGACGGCGGTCCGGCCGGCGACCCGGCTGCCCTCGCCGCCACCCATGCCGTCGGCGACGACGACCAGCGGCCGGGCGTCGTCGACGTGCAGCACGTCGAAGTTGGCCGGGTAACGGTTACCGACGACGCTGCCTCCGGCCAGCACCAGACGGCGACCGCCGAGCATCAGCTCATGGCGACGGATCTTGATCCTTTCGATGCCGGCGAGCATAACAATCACCGGGCGACCACTCGCGGGTCGCTGCGGGCCCACTTGTCCGGGCGGCGCAGGTCGGGTTCTACCCTGGCGCGGTGTCGTACGTCGACCTGACCTCCGAACAGCGCAACGGCATGCGGACCGCTCTCGTACCCGGCGGGCGGCCGACGCCCGGTTACGACGCAGCCCGATTCCGGCCTGCTCCGGACCAGTGCGCCAGCTACGCCGGAAGCGCCGACGAGGTCCTGACCCGGCCCGTCATCGATCCGAGCTGAGGCGCGTCGACGTACGGCCCGTCCCGAACCAGCAGACCAGGAGATCAGATGATCATCGAGAACGTGGCGTTCCCCGCCGGTCGGCACTGCGAGACCACCACGCTCGGTGCCCTGCTGCGCCACGAGGGCGTCGACCTGTCCGAGCCCATGTTGTTCGGCCTCGGTGAAGGTCTGGGCTTCGTCTACTGGGATGCCAAGAGCATGGACTTCCCGTTCCTCGGCGGCCGTACCAAGCCGACCACGATCACCCGGACCGTGGCCGACCGGCTGGGCCTGACGCTGCACGTCCAGGAGACCGCCTCGCCCCGTAGGGCCTGGCAGCACGTCGCCGCCGCGCTCACCGCCGGACGCCCGGTCGGCCTGCAACTGGACTCCTACCACCTGGACTACTTCACCACGAAAGTCCATTTCGGGGGCCACTTCGTCGCGATGTACGGCTACGACGACACCCACGCCCACCTGATCGACACCGCCCAGCAGGGCGGTGCCGTGACGACCACACTGACGAGCCTGGAACAGGCCCGCAACGAACGCGGACCGATGACCGCCCGCAACCTCTCGTACACCATCGCCAGCCCCACCGGGCGGCCCGACCTGGGCGACGCCGTCCGGACGGCCATCCGCAACAACGCACACGCCTTCCTCAACCCACCCATCGCCAACCTCGGCCACCGCGGCATCGACAAGGCGGCCCGACAGGTGGCGCGGTGGCTCGACCGCTCAGACGACCCGTCCCGTGACCTCCCGCTGGCCGCCGCGCTGATGGAACGCGGCGGAACCGGCGGCGCCCTGTTCCGCAACATGTACCGCGACTTCCTCGCCGAATGCGCCACGATCGTCGTCGACGACGACGTACGCCTCGGTCACCAGCGGTACGCCGAAATCGCCCCGCTGTGGACCGAGGTCTCCCACCACATCACGGCCGCCGGTGAAACGGGCGAGCAGCACCACCTGACCCGCGCCTCGGCGATCCTCACCGAACTCGCCGCCAGGGAACGCCACGCCATGCAGGTCCTGGCCGGCATCCACACCGACTGACCACCTCGTCGGTCTCCTGGTGGTGGCGGCGACGGAGTGACCACGGCCTGGTGGCGAACGGGTCACTGGGGTTGGGTCACGTTGACCATCCACGGGATGCCGAACCTGTCGATGCACGAGCCGTACAGGTCGCCCCACATCTGCTTCTCGAACGGCATGGTGACGGTGCCGCCGTCGGACAGCTTCCCCCATGCCTCCTCAAGGCCCTCACCGGGGTCGCCGCTGAGGCTGCACGTGATGGTGTCGCCCGGGTTGTACGGCATGCCGGGAGCGGTGTCGGACGCCATCAGGACGTAGCCCCGATCGGTGGTGAGCATCGCGTGCATCACCTTGTCGGCGATGGCAGGGTCGGGCGGGCCGTACTCGCCGAACGTGCTGATCCGCAGTTGGCCGCCGAACACCGACTGGTAGAACTCCATGGCCTCGCGAGCGTTGCCGTCGAACGTGAGGTACGGGTTGAGACGGGACGTCATCACCGGGCTCCCTTGGCTGAATGACCGGGTCACCTCAGACGCTAAGCCCATTCACCGACAAAGCAGGCCTACCGGACGATCGACACCCCGACCAGGGGAACAACATTGCGCCGTTCCGGGAACAGAATCACCCGAGAGGAGGCGCGGTGTGGCGGTGAAGCAGTCCAGGTCGTCGTGAGTGGCCCTGTCCCGCCGGGCGGCCATGCGTTGGGATTGACCTGCTCCCGTCGACGTGCGGGGCGCCGGGGAACGGCTTCCTCTGCTGTCGGAAGGCCTTGATGACTATGCCGCGCTCACGCCCGTTCGCCCAGGTCGACGTGTTCTCCGCGACCCCGTACCTCGGCAATCCGGTTGCCGTCGTCCTCGACGGCACGGATCTGACCGACGAGGAGATGCAGCGCCTGGCACGCTGGACGAATCTGTCCGAGACCACGTTCGTTCTGCCCCCTACCAGGCCGGAGGCGGACTACCGGCTGCGGATCTTCACCCCTGGAAGCGAACTGCCGTTCGCCGGGCACCCCACCCTCGGGTCCGCGCGCGCGTGGTTGGACGACGGCGGCACACCGCGACATGCCGACCGTATCGTGCAGGAGTGCGCCGCTGGCTTGATCAGCGTGCGCCGCGGCGACGGCATCCTGTCCTTCGCCGCCCCGCCGCTCGTCCGCGACGGCGCGCTCGACGAAGAGTTCGTCGACCAGATCGTCGCCGCGTTCGGCATCACGCGTGACCGTGTCCTCGCCCACCAGTGGGTCGACAACGGACCCGGCTGGGCTGTGGTCCAGTTGCCCACGGCGGAGGAGGTCCTGGCTCTCGAACCCGACCTGGCCCTCATCCCGACCGCGATGGTCGGCGCGATCGGGGCCTACCCCGACGGGTCCGAGCACGCCTTCGAACTGCGCACCTTCGCCCCCGGTGGCGGTGTGGCCGAGGACCCCGTGTGCGGCAGCATGAACGCCTCGGTCGGGCAGTGGCTCACCGCCACCGGCGGCGCGGCCCCCACCTACCGAGTCTCCCAGGGCAAGCGCGTGGGCCGGGCCGGGACCGTCGAGATCACCGCCGACGCGGACGGCACACTCTGGGTCGGCGGCGCTGCCACCAGCTACATCCGCGGCACCATCACCCTCTGACCTACCGAGGGTCTGTGGCGACCGGGCTGGTCACCGCCACTCGTCACACGAGCAGGACCGGATCCTCGGCGTCGATGACGTCCTGCTGTTCCGCACGGCACCCACGGGCCGACCGGGGGTGTGGTCGGCCGCGACCGAGGCCCTGCTCGCGAGCGCGCACGATCGCCTGCCCACGGTCGCTCACGCCGAGCTTGACCAGCACGTTCGAGAGGTGGTTGCGTACCGTCTTCGGACTGAGCGCCAACCGCTGCGCGATCGCGCGGTGGTCCAGCCCGCACGCCACGTGGTCGAGGACCTCCCGCTCCCGCTCGGTGAGCTGCGGGAAGGGCGGCACGGTGCCGGTTCCCCGGGTCAGGAAGCCGACCGTGCGCGCTCCCACCTCCGGCCCGAGCAGCATCTCGCCGCCCGCGACGGCCGCACCGCCCGCTCCACCTGCGTCGGCGACGCTCCCTTGAGGAGGTAGCCGGACGCGCCGGCCCGCAACGCGCCGAAGAGCGAGTCGTCGTCGAACATCGTGATCACGAGCACGGCGACGCCCGGGTGCCGGGGGGCGCCCGCACCCGACCGGCGTGGCGGGTGCGGGCGCCCCGGCGTCAACCGTTCTGCCCGTCCACCCTCAGCTCCGCTCGAAGACCAGCGCTCCGCCGATCCAGGTCTGCGCGACGGTGAGGGCGGCCAGATCCGTCGGCTCGGTCTCCAACGGGTCTGCCGACAGGATGACGAAATCGGCGAACTTGCCCACCTCGAGCGAGCCGATCCGGTCCTCCCAGCCGATCGAGAACGCCGCCCACTCGGTGTACATCCGCAGCGCCTCCTCGACCGAGACCGCCTCCTGGGCGGCCAGCACGTCGCCGTCGTTGGTACGCCGGGTGACGGCGGCCCGCATCGCCGGGAACGGGTGGTGCTGGTCCTCGGTGATGCCGATCGCGTCGGAGTTGCCCGGAATCGGCAAGCCGTGGTCGATCAGCGTGCGGAACGGCATCACGGTCCCGATCCGGTCGGTGCCCAGGTGCGCGACGTATCCGGCCGCGGTGGTCATGAGGAAGGCCGGCTGCGGAACGGGGATGACTCCGGCGGCTGCCAGCCGCTTGATCCGTTCGTCCGTCATGAACATGTTGCCCGCGTGTTCGATGCGGTGCCGGGCGACGCCGTGCCGTTCGACCGGCAGGGCCAACGCGCCGTCGAGAGCCTGGTCCAGGGCACGGTCGCCGATCGCGTGCATGGCGATCTGGAGTCCGGCGTCATCGGCGGTGGCGACCAGGGCGGCGACCTCCCCGTCGGTGAACGCGAGCTCGCCGCGGTAGCCGGGCTGGCCGGGGTAGTCCTCGTGGAGGGCGGCCGCCCCGGCGGTGAGCCCGCCGTCGAGGAAGACCTTGAAACCGGCCATCGCGAGATGGTCCGGGTCGAGGGCGTCGATACGGTCCCTGGTACGGCCGGTGCGCACGTCCTCGGCCGACACCACAGCCTCCAGCTTCGGGTACACCGCGGCGCGCAGCACCAGGTCACCGTCGGCGGCGACGGAGGCGATCGCTTCCAGCCCCGCGCGGTGCAGGGGGATGTCGCCGACGGTGGTGACGCCGACGGCGAGGTAGCGGTCCTGCACCCGCTTGATCGCCGCCGCGAGCTCCTCGACCGGCGGCTGCGGGCCGCCGAGCGGCTCGAACATGTCGTAGGTGCGGCCGGTGGCGACGCCGGTGGCCGGGTCACGCTCGATCCGGCCACCGGGCGCGTCCGGGGTGTCGTCGTCGACACCCAGCAGCTCCAGCCCCCGCGAGTTGAAGACGTTGAGGTGGTAGCTCGCCCGGTACATCACCGGGTGGGTGGAGCTGACCCGGTCCAGGTCGTGTCGATCGGGATAGCGCCCCTCGGCGAGCTTGAGGTTCTGGTAGTGCTCACCCTGACCGAGGATCCACTCGCCGGCGGGCGTGGAGCCGGCGCGCTCCGCGAGCACGGAGACGATCCCCTCGACGCTCGACACCCGGGACGAGCGGCAGTCGACGGCGAGTTCCCAGGAGTAGGCGAGCAGCTCCAGGTGGGAGTGGCAGTCGACCAGTCCGGGGATCACCACCGCGCCGGCCAGGTCGACGACCCGCGCCTCTCCGGCCCCGGCGAGGATCTCCTCCGTCGTCCCGATCGCCACGATCCGGCCGTCCTCGGCGCGGAACGCCTCCGCGACGGTTCCGGTCCGGTCCATGGTGCGGACGCGGCCGCCGACGAAGCACACGGTCTCTGTTGGCACTGCTCTACCTCTTTCCGGGCAGGGTTGTGAAGCCGCCGTCGTGGGGGAGGTCGACGGTGGCGGTCAGGAAGCGCGTCAGCGGGCGGACGGCATCTGCAGGGTCTTGGTCTCCAGGTACTCCTCGACGCCGAGCCGCCCCCGCTCCCGTCCGAGGCCGCTGCTGCGCATGCCACCGAACGGCAGGGCCGGCTCGCTGACCAGCGGAGCGTTGACGCCGACCGAGCCCGCCCTGAGCTTCCGGGCGACCGCGGTCGCGGCGGCCTGGTCACCGCCGAACACGTACGCCGCGAGGCCGTACTCGGTCGCGTTGGCCAACCGGACAGCCTCGTCGACGTCGACGCAGCGGACGACGCTGAGCACCGGGCCGAAGAACTCCTCGCCGAGCACGGCGGGCTGGCTCTTTCCCTCGGCGGTCAGCAGCGTCGGCGCCAGGAACGCGCTCGCCTCGTTCTCGACCGTCCGGACACCGCCCGCGACGACGGTCGCACCGTCCGCAACGGCCTCGGCCACCTGCGCCTCGATCCGTCCCACGGCCGCGTGGTCGATGAGCGGGCCCATCGTGGTCGCCGGGTCGCGCGGGTCGCCGAGGACGATCCGGTCGACCGCCGCGGTGAGTTCGGCGACCAGATCGCCGGCGTTCGACTCGACGACGTACACCCGGTTGACGGCCACGCACGCCTGGCCGGAGTTGAGGAACCGGGCCCGGACCAGGTCATGGGCGGTCCGGACGACGTCCGCGTCGGGCAGCACCACGGCGGCGGCGTTGCCGCCCAGCTCGAGAAGGACCCGCTTGATCGACGACGCGGCCTTGCGCATGACGAGTTCGCCCACCCGGCGCGACCCGGTGAGGCTGACGCACGCGACCTCGGGGGAGTCCAGCAGGGCGTCGCTGACCCGCTGCGGATCGCCGGCCACGACGACGTTCAGGACACCGGAGGGGAGACCCGCCTCCTCGAAGCAGCGGGCGATGGCGAGCGCGGTGAGCGGTGTCTGCGGGGCCGGTTTCAGCACGACCGTGCAGCCGGCCGCGACCGCGGCGCCGACCTTGCAGGCCACCATGAACGCCGGGAAGTTCCACGGCGTGATCGCCAGGACCACCCCGATCGGCTCGTGCAGCACGAGGGCGTCGCGTCCGGGCGCGACGTCGGACCATGCCTCGCCGGGCAGACGCAGTGTCTCGTGGCTGAACCACTCGAAGAAGCGGACCGTGTTGCGGGCCTCGCCGACCGCCTCGGCCAGCGGCTTGCCGGTCTCCGCGCTGATCAGCTCACCGAGCGCCTCGACCCGCTCCCCGAGCAGGTCGGTCGCTCGGCTCAGGATCTCGAAACGCTGCCAGCCGGTCGCCGACGACCACCCGTCGAGGGCGGCCGCCGCCGCAGCGACCGCCGCGGTGGCCTGGTCGGCGTCGGCGTCGGCGACCGCGCAGATCGTGGCCCCGGTGGCCGGGTCGTGGACCTCGAACGTGTCCGGGGAGGTCACCCAGGTGCCGTCGATCCACGAGCCCGGACGGTCGCCCACGAGCCGTGCGACCAGATCGGCCGGCCGGCTGCTCATCGGGTGTCCCCGGCGCAGCAGGCGGCGTACTCGGCCTCGTCGACCTCTCCGGTCCACTCGACGTCGCCGAAGTGGAGCACCAGCTGGACCAGCTGGGCGGACGCGGTGGCACCATGCCAGTGCTCGACCCCGGGCTCGGTCCAGACGACGTCGCCCGGACGCATCACCACCACCTCGCCGCCGCGCTCCTGGATCCAGCCCTCACCGGAGACGGTGTAGAGCATCTGGCCGCCCGGGTGCCGGTGCCAGTGCGTGCGCGACCCGGGCGCGAAGAACATGTTGAGGGCGCGGGTCCCGTCCTCGGCCAGGACGATGTCCGACCAGACCTGTCCGGTGGTGGTCGCCGACCGCATGGCCGACACCCGGTCCGCGGGAATGCCTCGTCCGATGATCATCGTGCTCCTCTGGTTCGTGGGGTCGGGTCAGTCGGTGGCACGGCGGACGTCGGCCAGCACGCGGTCGCTCGCGTTGTAGCCGGTGACGCCGCTCATGAAGTTGCCCGGCCAGTTGCCGACGCCGGTCAGGTAGAGCCCCTCGACCGGGGTCCGGTAGTCGGCGCAGCCCGGGATCGGGCGCGAGTCGAAGATGTGTCCGGGCACGATGTCGCCGTGGGCGCCGTTCCCCTCGACGAGGGCGAACTCGCGTTCGAGGTCCAGTGGCGAGTAGACGTGCACGCCGGCCAGGATCTCGGGCAGGTTCGGGATGTGCTGCTCCAACGTGCTGACCACGGCCTTGCCCAGGTCGTCGCGCTGCTCGTCCCAGGTGCCCTCGGCCAGGTGGTACGGGACTCCTCGGACGCTGATGCTCACGAAGTGGCATCCCGGTGGGGTCAGCGAGGGGTCGTGCGCCGAGTCGATCATCGCGGTGACGGTGGGTCGCCTGCTCCAGCGCCCGAGCACCGCCTCGTTGTAGGCGTTCTGGAGCACGTCGATGCTGGCCGCGATCCGGAAGTTGGTGCCGAGGAAGAGCCGGTTCTCCTCCTCGTCCCGCGCGGCGGCGAACCGTGGGGTGCCGTCGAGCGCGAGGTGGACCTTGGCGGAGGTGCCCTTCATGCTGACCGCCCTGGCGAGGTCGTACAGCTCCTCGCCGATGTCCTCGGGTCCGACCAACTCGGTCAGGGTCAGCTTTGGGTTCGCGTTGGAGACGACCCGGGGGGCGCGGAACTCACGCCCGTCGCGCAGGGCGACACCGACGACCCGCTGGTCCTCGCAGAGGATGCGCTCGACCTCCGCGCCGGTGAGGATCGTGGCTCCGTGGGCGCGGGCGGATTCCGCCATCGCGCCGGTCACGGCACCGATGCCGCCCAGCGGCGCGGCGTTGCGCATCATCAGCTCGTTGTCGTCGTGGCTGCCGACACTGCGGAGCGACTCCTCCCACAGCGGTCGCTGAAGCAGCAGGTAGCCGCTGCCCGGGGTACGCGGGCCGACGAAGTTGGTGGCGACCGCGGTGCCGGCGAAGAACGCCTGCAGTTGCGGCGACGAGAGGCGCTCCTCGAGGATGTCCGCGACCGGACCGAACATGATCGACTCGAAGTCGCGGCGCTGGCGCGGGGTGGTGAAGCGCGCGGCCACCTCGGCGAACGACGGCGGCGGGTCGTAGAAGGAGACCTTCATCTGCCGGGCCACGGAGGCGTACAGACTGATGACCGAGGCGTAGCCTTCGAGGTCCGCCTCCCCGTGCGCGAACTGCTCCATGGTCGCCCGGCGCTTCGCCCGGTCCGGCCAGGCCGGCAGGGCCCGGCCGTCCTCGAAGAGGGTCAGGGATCCGAGCGGCGGGTGGGCGAAGCGGAGTCCGTGCTTCTCCAGCTCGAGTTCCCGCGCGATGCGCGGATCCAGGCTGTGGCTGGCGTTGGCCACGCTGCTCCCGCGGTAACCCGGGAAGATCTCCTCGGTGACGCAGGTGCCACCCACGATGTCGCGGCGTTCCAGGGCAAGCACCCTCAACCCCGCCCGAGCCAGGTACCCGGTGGCCACCAGGCCGCTGTGCCCGGTCCCGACGACGATCACGTCGTACGCCTGCTCCATCCGCTTCCTCTCGTTCCGTCGCCGTTGCGGGGTCAGCCCAGCGGACTGATGCGTCGAGCCGAGATGCGCCATCCCGCGTCGGTGCGGGTCACGGTGTCGCGATAGATCGCGGCGGTCACCGCCCCTCCGGCCCGCAGGGCGAGCGCCTTGCTGAGACATTCCGCGGTGTCGTCGTCGACGCCGTCCACCACCACGTTCGTGATGTGGTGACTGACCGCGGGCGTCGCGATCGCCTTGAAGGCCGCGATCACCTCGTCGAGCCCGCTGGCCGTGAGACGGCCCGGGTTGTCGAAGGAGACCCCGGGCGCGAACACCTCTCCGAGCCGGTCGTAGTCGTGGGCGTCGAGGACGTAGGCGACCCGGTTGAGGAGGTCCTCGATCGCTCGGGCATCGGCCGGGTTCACGGGTTGGTGGGTCACTGGACTCCTTCACGTATTCCGTACAGTGGAAGTCTGACTTCCGTACCATAGGATGCCCTCGAATCTGAACCCGGTCAAGCGCCACCAGGGCATCCGCGAGAGCGGTCGGAAGCAGACCCCGAAGGAGACCTCGAATGACCATGCGCGAGCCGGCCCGTGTCGACCGGACCTGGGTCGACGAGGCGATCCGCCGCGTCGAGGCCGACGCCAACCGCAGTTCCGACACCCACCTGCTGACGTTCGACCTGCCCGGTCGGCACGGCATCGACCTCTACCTGAAGGACGAGTCCTCGCACCCGACCGGGAGCCTGAAGCACCGGCTCGCCCGCTCGCTCTTCCTGTACGCGCTGTGCAACGGCTGGATCGGCCCGACCACGACGGTGGTCGAGGCGTCCAGCGGCTCGACCGCGGTCTCCGAGGCATACTTCGCCCGCCTGCTGGACCTGCCGTTCATCGCCGTCGTCCCGGCCGCGACCAGCCCGGCCAAGGTCGAGCTCATCGAGTGGCACGGCGGGCGCTGCCAGGTGGTGGACCATCCGGGGCAGGTGTACGACGAGGCGCGACGTCTCGCCGCCGAGTTGGGCGGCCACTACCTCGACCAGTTCACCTACGCCGAGCGGGCCACCGACTGGCGCGGCAACAACAACATCGCCGAGTCGATCTTCGAGCAGATGTCCGGCGAGGCGCACCCGGTGCCGGCCTGGATCGTGGCCAGCGCCGGGACCGGGGGAACGGTGGCGACCATCGGGCGCTACCTGCGTTACCGGCGGCACCCCACCCGACTGCTGGTGTCGGATCCCGAGAACTCCGTCTTCCTCGACGCCTGGCGTCTCGGTGATCGGGAACTGCGGTCGCCCGAGGGCTCCCGCATCGAGGGGATCGGCCGACCACGGGTCGAGCCGTCCTTCGTGCCCGAGGTGATCGACGAGATGGTCCGCGTGCCGGACGCGGCGTCGGTCGCGACGATGCTCTGGACCTCCCGCCGCCTGGGCCGCCGGGTCGGACCCTCGACCGGAACGAGCATGTGGGCGACCCTCCAGCTCGTCGCCGACCTGGAGCGCGCCGGCCAGCGGGGCAGCGTGGTGAGCCTGCTCTGCGACGCCGGCGAACGTTACGCCTCGACGTACTACGACGCGTCCTGGCGCGCGGACCAGGGCATCGACGTGGCGCCGTACGTCGCCGTACTCGACGAGTACGAGCGCTCGGGGTCGCTCGCCGGCGTCTTCGCCGGAAAGCCCGGCTGCGGCTCTTGACAGCCTGCCGCCCCGGCCACCAGCATCTGCAATGGAAGTCACACTTCCATTGTGCGGAAGCTTAATCCGAGGTGGTCCAGTCACTCAACCGGCCGCGATGACCAAGAAGGAACCGTTATGCGAACATATCTCGACGTGACCAGGGGCCGACGTCTGGTCGGTGCCGTGCTGGCGACGGTCGTCGTGGCTGTGGGCAGTCTCACGGCCTGCTCGGAGGCCGGTGGCGAGAAGGGGTCGATCACGTACGCCGGCTTCGGCGGCACCTACGAGGAGGCCGTCAAGGCGGCGCTCTTCGACCCGTACTCGAAAGACACCGACGTCAAGGTTCTCTACGACAGCAGCGGCTCCGACGTCGCCAAGTTGGTGCAGATGTCCAAGTCCGGCTCGATGAACCTCGACCTGATCGACGCCGAGGACTCCTCGCTCGCCCAGTTCATGGCCGCCGACATCCTGCAGCCGATCGACACCAAGGGCCTCGAGGGCTTCGCCGACCCGAGTGCGGTCACCGAGTACTCGGTGCCGTGGTACACGTTCTCGCGGAACCTGTTCTGGAACAAGGACGAGGTGTCCGGTGGCCTCGACTCCTGGGCCGACCTGTTCGACACGAAGCAGATCCCCGGCAAGCGCGGCCTGGTGGCGCTGCCCTGGGGGATCCTCGAGGGCGCCCTGATCGCCGACGGCGTCCCGGTCGACCAGCTCTACCCGCTCGACCTCGACCGCGCCTTCGCCAAACTCGAGACCATCCGCAAGGACACCGTCTTCTTCCCGTCCAACGGTGACCTGCAGAACGCCATCTCGCAGGGCGAGATCGCGCTGGGCTACGGGAACCTCGCGCGGATCAAGAGCATCGCCGAGAGCGGAGCGGTGCCGTTGGACTACACCTGGGAGGGCGCCGTCCTCTCCGTCCAGCAGCTCGTCATTCCCAAGGGAGCTCCGGGCCAGCCGGACGCCTTCGAGGCGATCAAGTACTCGCTGAAGCCCGAGGTCCAGAAGGCGATGATGGAGAAGCTCGGGTACACGCCGTCGCTGAAGTCGGCGCTCGACGGTCTCGACGCCGAGACCCGCGCCGACCTCCCCGGCACCCAGGAGACGGCCAGCGACGAGACCTTCCGCATCGACGTCGACTGGTGGGCCAAGAACGGCGCGGACGTGCTCAAGCGCTGGCAGGACTGGCAGAACGCGTGACCACCACTCGGACGTCACCGGACCTGGCGGGGCCGGCCTCCCGTACCACGGGGGGCCGGCGCCGCCCGCGCGGCTGGGACCTGAGCGGGGTCCCCGCAGCCGTGGTCGTGGCCCTGGTCTTCGTGCTTCCGGTCGCGATCCTCTGCCTGCGCAGCGTGACCGAACCGACCTTCGGCCTGGAGAACTTCACCCGACTCCTCGGCCACTCCGGCTACCGCGACAGCATCGTGCGGACGATCCTGATCTCCGCGGTCGCGACGTTCCTGGCGCTGCTCTTCGGCTACCCGATCGCCTACCAGATGGTGCACGGCGGCAAGTGGCTGCGCACCTTCCTGACGGTGGCGATCATGGCGCCGTACCTGACCTCGATCCTGCTGCGGTCGTTCTCCTGGCTGGTGATCCTCGGCCGCCAGGGCCCGGTCAACAAGCTGGTCGAGCAGTTCGGGCTGGAGCCGATCAGCATGGTCTTCACGCCGATCGCGGTGGTCGTCAGCCTTTCCCACTACCTGCTGCCGCTGATGATCCTGCCCCTGGCCGCCACCATGCGCTCGCTCGGCGACTCGCGGACGCGCGCCGCGACCAGTCTGGGCGCCGGGCCGGCCCAGGCGTTCGTCCGGATCTACCTGCCGTTGACCAAGCCCGGCATCCAGGCGGGAACGGTCCTGTGCTTCGTCTACGGCATCGGCGCGTTCGTGATCCCCGCGCTCCTCGGCGGCTCCGAGGGCAGCATGCTCGGCTCGCTGATCCACAGTGCGATCAAGCAGAGCGGCGACTACGGCCTCGCCTCGGCCGCCGCTCTCGTGCTCGGCGCCCTGGTCCTGGCCATCGTCCTCATCTTCCAGCGGCTGACCGGGATGTCGACGACCGAGCTCGCCGGGCGATCCGGCACCGCGGCCATCCGCTCCGCCAAGACCAGGCGCGGCGGCGGGCACGTGCTCAAGCTCGCCGGACGCGCGGCCGGCGTACTCGACCGCCTCGGCGTCACCCGCAGCAACCGACTGCCGAAGGTGCTGGCCGCCGTCCTCGGTGCCCTCGTGCTGGCGCCGCAGTTCATCGTCATCCCGATCTCGCTCGCCTCCACCAAGGCGCTGGTCTTCCCGCCGGTCGGGTACTCGACCCGGTGGTACACGGAGTTCTTCACCGCGAGTTGGCTCGATCCGCTCGCGGTCAGCGTCCGGATCGCGTTCTTCGTGACCGTCATCGCCGGAGTGCTCGGGACGCTCGCCGCGATGGGCGTCGTCCGGGGAACGGTCCGCAGGTGGGGAACGCTGACCTCGACGCTGATGATGCTGCCGCTGCTGTTCCCGACGGTGGTCGCCGCTGCCGGTTTCTACGTGGAGTTCGAGCGGATCGGGCTCGTCGACACCGAGCTGGGGATCGTCCTGGCCCACGTGACGCTGGCCCTGCCGTTCGTGTTCAGCGTGGTCAGCGCGGGACTCCGCTCGCTCAGCCCGGTCTACGAGCGCGCCGCGTCCAGCCTGGGTGCCAGCCGGACGGTCCAGCTCCGCCGGATCGTGCTGCCGCTGATCGCCCCGTCCATCGCGACCGCCGCCCTCTTCGCGTTCCTGACCTCGTTCGACGAGTCGACGGTCGCTATCTTCCTCTCCGGCGTCCACGTCAAGACGCTTCCCAAGCGGATCTTCGAAGCGCTCTCCCTGGAGACCAACCCGACCGTGGCGGTGATCTCCGTCTTCGTCATGGCCTGCGCCGCCGTCATCTGGCTCGGCTATGTGCTGTTCCGCCGCCTCACCCAGACTTCGAGGAGCAACCCGTGACCGTCAGCCAGGGCGCGATCCACTTCGACAACGTCCGCAAGGAGTACGGCGACCACGTCGCCGTCGACGACCTCACCCTCACAATCGAGCCGGGTGAGTTCTTCACCGTGCTCGGCCCGTCCGGTTCGGGGAAGACCACCACCCTGATGATGCTGGCCGGTTTCACCGAGCCGACCTCGGGGGCCATCCGCGTCGACGGCACCGACATCGCGCATGTGCCGAGCGACAAGCGCAACATCGGGGTCGTCTTCCAGGACTACGCGCTCTTCCCGCACATGTCGGTCCGCGACAACCTCGCGTTCCCGCTGGAGATGCGGAAGGAGCCGCGCGAGGTCATCGCCGAGCGGGTGCAGCGGGCGCTCGATCTCGTCGACATGTCCGCCGCGGCGGACCGGCTGCCCGACCAGCTCTCCGGGGGGCAGAAACAGCGGATCGCAGTGGCGCGGGCGGTCGTGTTCGACCCGGCGTTCCTGCTCATGGACGAGCCGCTGGGCGCCCTCGACCGCAAGTTGCGACAGCGTCTCCAGGTCGAGCTCCGGCAGCTCCAGCAGGCGTTGCAGGTGACGATGGTCTACGTCACCCACGACCAGGAGGAGGCGATGTCGATGTCCGACCGCGTCGCCCTGATGAACCACGGCCGGATCGAGCAGATGGGGACGCCACGGGAGCTGTACGAGCACCCCCGGTCGGCCTTCGTCGCGGACTTCCTCGGCACCAACAACATGCTCGCGGTCCGTCCCGAGGCCCCGGGCCGACTGAGTGTCGAGAACGGCGGACTGCTGTCCCTCGACGACGCCAGGAGCGTGCCCGCCGACGCCGCCGTGGCTGCGGTGCGTCCGGAGCGGATCGCGCTGACGGACACCGCAGCCGCCCCACCTCCCGGGTTCGACCACTGCACCGGGAAGGTGACGCATCGTCTGTACCTCGGCTCGCACACGATGTACACCGTCCACTCTGAGACACTCGGCCCGGTGCGCGTACAGATGCAGCACGATGACGGCGAGCACCCCTACCGCACGGGCGAGACGGTCGGCATGATCTGGCGGACACGTGATGTGAACGTCTTCGGCTCCACGGCCGAACGATGAAGGAGGCCCCGGTGACCGAGCTGGAATGCGAGCCGACGGAGCAGCGTGGCGTCAGGTCAGTGATCCGTGCGCTCAACCTGCTCTCCGCGGCCGCTCGCGGGAGCCGGACCCTCACCGAGCTCGCTGGCGCGGCCGGTGTCAGCCTGAGCACCGCATCGCGGCTCCTGGCCACCCTGAAGATGGCTGACTTCCTGCAACAGGACGAGGACGGCCAGTTCGTGCCCGGGCCCCAGCTGACCACGCTGCTGTACGCCAGCGACCAGTGGTCGGGGATCCGCAAGCTCGCCGGAGAAGCCGCCTCCAGCCTCCGGGACGAGCTCGACGAGACCGTGGCGTTCTTCGTCCGCGCCGGGAACGACCGGGTTTGCATCGAGTCGGCCGAGTCCGGCAGGCTCGTGCGGAGGGTCTGTCACCCCGGCGAGCGCGGGCCGGTGTACCTGGGCGCCGCAGGTAAGGCCCTCATCGCCTTCAGCGACGCCGAGCACGGCTACCTCGGTCTGCCGCCCGGCACCGACGAGTTCACGACGGAGTCCGGGGCCGTGCGCACCCTGGCCGATCTGCGCGCCGAATGCGCCACCATCCGGGAACAGGGGATGGGCTACAGCGGTCGCGAGTCGACCGAGGAATCGTGGGCGGTCGCGGCACCGGTCTTCCGGGGCGACGTCCTTCTCGGCGTCCTCGCCGTGGTCGTCCCGATGACCCGGTCGGACGAGCAGTACGTCGCGAAGGTCCAGGCGGCCCTGCGGCGAGCGGCGGCCGCCGCCAGCCGCTGAGCCCCCTGGGCGGCCACCGCCACCTGCGCCCGGAGCCGCCGGGTCCTCGATCGGGTCGCCGGACCCGGCGCGGCTGTCCACACCCGACAATTCCGAGGAGTTCAGTCGCTCATGCCCGGACGCATTCTGCCTGGACCCGATCAGCGCGGCCTCTTCGTCGGTGGCCGTTGGCGCGAGGCGGAGGAGGGAGCCACCTTCACGGTGCGCGACCCGGCCGACGGGTCCGTCCTCGCCTCGGTCGCGGACGGCTCGGTCAAGGATGCGGTCGAGGCTCTCGATGCCGCCGTCGCCGCCCAGAAGGACTGGGCGGCGAGTGCGCCACGTGACCGTGGGGAGATCCTGCGCCGGGCGTTCGACCTGATCCGGGGCCGGACGGACGAACTGGCCGAGCTGATGAGCCTGGAGATGGGCAAGACCATCGCTGAGGCCAGGGGCGAGATCGCCTACGGCAACGAGTTTCTCCGGTGGTTCTCCGAAGAGGCGGTCCGCATCCACGGCCGGTGGATGCACGCCCCCGACGGAGCCAGTCGCCTGCTCACCGTCCGCAAACCGATCGGCCCCTGCCTCCTCATCACGCCGTGGAACTTCCCGATGGCGATGGGGACGCGCAAGATCGGTCCGGCGATCGCCGCCGGCTGCACGATGGTGGTCAAGCCGGCCGAGCTCACGCCCCTCACGATGCTGGCGTTGGCGGACATCCTCCACGAAGCCGGGCTGCCACCAGGTGTCCTGAACGTCGTGCCGACCTCCCGTGCCGCGGCGATGAGCGAGGCGCTGATGGCGGACCCGCGACTGCGCAAGGTGTCCTTCACCGGGTCCACCCCGGTCGGACGGCATCTCGTCCGTCAGTCGGCCGACCAGTTGCAGCGGTTGAGCATGGAGCTCGGCGGCAACGCTCCGTTCCTCGTCTTCGCCGACGCCGACGTCGATGCCGCGGTCGACGGCGCGATGCTCGCCAAGATGCGCAACATGGGCGAGGCCTGCACGGCCGCGAACCGCTTCCTGGTCCACACGGACGTGGCTGGCGAGTTCGCCGAGAAACTGGCCGACCGGATGGGCCGGCTGGTCGTCGGTCGTGGTCAGGACCCGGGTGTCGACGTCGGACCGCTGATCGACGAGCGCGCCGTCGACTCCGTCCACCGGCTCGTCACCGACGCCGTCCGCGACGGGGCGCGCCTCGTGGTCGGTGGCTCCGCTCCGGAGCGGCCGGGCTACTTCTACCACCCCACGGTGCTGCTCGACGTTCCGCAGGACTCGGAGATCAACAGCCAGGAGATCTTCGGACCCGTCGCCCCGGTCAGCGTCTTCACCACCGAGGAGGAGGCGGTACGCCGTGCCAACACGACCGAGTACGGCCTGGCCGCCTACGTCTTCACCCGGGACCTCGCCCGGACGGTCCGGTTGGCGGAGTCGCTGGAGTACGGCATGGTCGGCGTCAACACCGGGCTGATCTCGAACCCGGCCGCACCGTTCGGTGGCATGAAGGCCTCGGGATTCGGCCGGGAGGGCGGCTTCGAAGGAATCGAGGAGTACCTGGAGACCACCTACGTGGCACTGCCCGCCACCGTGCGACACGGTGGTTGACCGTCGTCGGTGTTGGTCGACTGACATAACCCGGGCGGGCCCGTGCGGCCGGGCCCTCGTCCCGACCGTCTCACCGGGGTCGGTGCGACGACGTCCACCCCTGCTGGTGCAGCCGTTCGATGCCGTCCAGCAGCAGGTCCAGCGCGAACTCGAACTCGAACTGGTCGTCGCAGCCCTGCCCCACGACCGACGCGTCGTCGTGGGACGCCGCCGTGGCGATCTCCGCAAGGTGCGGGAACCGGGCCGCGGCCTCCGGTGGTAGGCCCGTCGGCGGGTCTGCGCTGGTCGTGCCGGACCGGCCGGCGCGCCGGGCGGGGTCGAACAGTTCCTGGCTGAAGCCCAGGATCCGGCTGCCCATCGCGTGCATCACGTGGTGGGCGAGGTTGGCGGAGAACCCACCGGCCCGGAACGTCCCGACCATCGAGTCGAGGTAGGCGAGGACGGCCGGGGTCGCCATGTTCCGCGACTCGATCGCGAGCGGCGCCCAGGGGTGGCGCAGCAGCATCTGCCGCGCCGAGAGGACGCGCCTGCGGACCGTGGTTTTCCAGTCGGCGTCCGGCACCGACGGGCCGATCTCGCTTACGACCACGTCGATCATGCCGTCGAGCAGTTCGTCCTTGTTGGCCACGTGCTTGTAGAGGGCCATCGGCACGACGCCCAGGTCCTGGGCGAGGTTACGCATGCTGAGCGACTCGATGCCGGCCTCGTCGGCGAGCGCGACGGCGGCGCGCAGGATGCGGTCCCTGCTCAGCGGCGTCCGGCGCAGCGTCTCGGCCTGCTCAGCCATCTCAATCCCCGTCTTCCGGCAGCGGTGGAAAAAACCATAACCGCGTTGACAGGTGTACGCCGTACACCTACCGTCATTCCATGATGGTGTACGCCGTACACCTGAGGGAGGGAACGATGAAGGCGATCGTCCAGGACCGATACGGTCCGCCGGAGACGCTCACGCTCGCGGACGTCGACACGCCGATGCCGGCCGCCGGCGAGGTGCTCGTGCGGGTCGAGGCCGCCGCGCTCAACGCGTACGACTGGCATGCCATGCGCGGCGATCCGCGGATGGCGCGGTTGGCCATGGGGCGATCGAAGCCCCGCGCGCGGATCCGGGGCCGTGACTTCGCCGGCCGGGTCGAGGCCGTTGGCGCCCAGGTGCGAGAGGTGCGCCCGGGTGACGCCGTCTTCGGCGACCTCGGCGACGCCAACGGCGCGTTCGCGGAGTACGTCTGCGTGCCCGAGACCCTGGTCGCGCCGAAGCCGGCGAACCTGACGCCGCAGCAGGCGGCCGCCCTGCCGCTGGCCGGTGTCACCGCGCTCATGGGCCTGCGCGACGTCGGGCAGGTCGAGCCCGGCCACCGCGTCCTCGTCAACGGCGCCTCCGGCGGCGTCGGCACCCTGGCCGTCCAGCTGGCCAAGGCGCTCGGCGCGACCGTGACCGCGGTGTGCAGCACCCGCAACGTCGACCTGGTCCGCTCCCTCGGCGCCGACCACGTCGTCGACTACACCCGCGACGACTTCAGCCACGACGCCCACCGCCACGACGTCGTGTTCGACCTGGTCGGCAACCGCTCGCTCACCGCGCTCCGGCGGGCGCTGACCCCGACCGGCACGCTGGTGCTCTCCGGCGGCGGCGTGTACCGGGGTGGCAGTCTCGTCGGACCGGTCTGGCTTCTCACGCGCGGGCAGCTGCTGGCGCCCTTCATCCGACACCGCATCGTCACGCTCACGGCGGCACCCGGCCGACAGCACCTCGACACGCTCCGCAGCCACGCCGAGGCCGGCCGCCTCACCCCGGTCATCGACCGGACCTATCCGCTGCACGAGGTGCCCGAAGCCATCCGGTACCTCGAAGGTGAACACGCGCGGGCGAAAGTGGTGATCACCATCTGACCTGCCGCCCAGGACCTCGGTGGCACCGGCCTGGAGGGCGAGCCACCACCAGCAGGGCCGAATGCCGGCTGAGGGGGTTGTTCCTGGGCCCTCCGCGGCGCCTCGTTCAGTACATCATCGGATGTACTATCTGCGGTGTGGAGACGTTGACGTACGGGCAGGTGCTGGCCCGCTTCGGCCATGCCCTGTCGGATCCGACCCGGGCACGGTTGCTGCTGGCCCTGCGCGACGGGCCGGGATACCCGGCGGAACTGGCCGAACTGCTGGGCACGACCCGGCAGAACCTGTCGAACCATCTGTCCTGTCTGCGCGGCTGCGGCCTGGTGGTCGCCGCGCCGGAGGGCCGGCGGACCCGGTACGAACTGGCCGACGCGCGCCTGGCGCACGCCCTCGGTGACCTGCTGGGCCTGGTGCTGGCGGTCGACCCGGCCGCGTGCCCGGTCTCCGACGAGAAGGGCTGCTGCTGATGGCCCTGCCGCTGATCGACCTGACCCCGCCGGGACCGTCACCGGCACGGCGCGCGGTGCTCGCCCGCCGGGTGCAACTGCTGGTCGCCGCGACGATCACCTACAACGTCGTCGAAGCGGTGGTGGCCATCACCGCCGGCACGATCGCGTCGTCGACCGCGCTGATCGGCTTCGGGCTGGACTCGGTGATCGAGGTGTCGTCGGCGGCGGCGGTGGCGTGGCAGTTCGCCGGCCGCGACCCGGAGTCCCGGGAGAAGGCGGCGCTGCGCGTCATCGCGCTCTCGTTCTTCGCCCTCGCCGCGTACGTGACGGTGGAGTCGGTGCGGGCCCTCATCGGCGGCGCCGAGGCCGAACACTCCAGCATCGGCATGATCCTGGCCGCGCTGTCCCTGACGATCATGCCGGTGCTGTCGTACGCGCAGCGCCGCGCCGGCCGGGAACTCGGTTCACGCTCGGCCGTCGCGGACTCCAAGCAGACCCTGCTGTGCACCTACCTGTCCGCCGTCCTCCTCGTCGGCCTGGCGCTGAACAGCCTGTTCGGCTGGTCCTGGGCCGACCCGGTCGCCGCGCTGGTCATCGCCGCCGTCGCGGTCAAGGAAGGCCGCGAGGCGTGGCGCGGCGACGTCTGCTGCACGCCCGGGCTCACCCCGGCCGCTGCGGCGCCCGGCAGCCGCACGGACGGCTGCCCGGACAACTGCTGCGCTGACGAGGGTCCGCGATGACCGCCGGCCTGGCACTCGCCCTGTATCTGCTGGGTCTGGTGCTGGCGTTCGGTTGGCGCACCCTGGCGCAGTGGCGATCCACCGGCGACACCGGGCTGCGGCTGGACGCCGGCCCGGCCGGGTCGGTCGGTTGGTGGGCCAAGCTTCTGTTCCTCGCCGCGTTGTCGCTCAACGCGGCCGGCCCCGCCGCCGGTCTCGCCGGCCTGGCCCCGCTCGACGCGCTCGACCACGGCTGGCTGCGAGCCGCCGGACTGGCGCTGGCCGCCGTCGGCGTCGCGGCGACCCTCGCCGCGCAACTCTCCATGGGCGCCTCCTGGCGAATCGGCGTCGACCCGCACGAGCGCACCGCCCTGGTCACCACCGGCGCGTTCGCGCTGGCACGCAACCCCATCTTCACCGCGATGGCCGTCACCAGCCTCGGCCTGGCCGCGATGGTTCCCAACCCGATCTCGCTGGCCGCCACCGCGGTCCTCGTCGCGTCGGTACAGACGCAAGTCCGCGCGGTCGAGGAGCCCTACCTCATCCGCGCCCACGGTGCCGCCTACCGCGCGTATGCGGCCCGGACCGGACGGTTCCTACCCGGTCTCGGTCGCCTCGCCACCCCGGCCACCAGGGCGGTCACGACGCAGTAGGTCGTGATCGTGGTGGGTTCCCGGCACCCACCAGCGCCGGTCGGCCGCAAACCGGCTGTCCGGGCCTGCTCCGCCGACGGGACGGCCAGGTCCGGGTCGAAGGTGTGCGGGGTACGTCGGCGCAAAAACTTGATTCATTCCAGAAGAGTGCTAGGTTCGGCATATGACGTCCGACTTCGAGACCCAGCTACGGGCGGTCTCGTTGCGCGTGACCAAGCCCCGGTTGGCGGTGCTCGCCGCGCTGCGCGACCACCCGCACGTCGACACCGACACGGTGATCGCGCTGGTGCGGGCAGACCAGCCCACGGTCTCCCACCAGGCGGTGTACGACATACTGCGGGCGCTCACCGACGCCGGTCTGGTGCGGCGCATCCAGCCGGCCGGGGCGACCGCCCGGTACGAGTCCCGGGTGGGGGACAACCACCACCATGTCGTCTGCCGCTCCTGCGGCGCGATCGCCGACGTCGACTGCGCCGTCGGCCATGCTCCCTGTCTCACCGCCTCCGAGGACCACGGCTTCGTGGTCGACGAGGCGGAGGTCGTCTACTGGGGCACCTGCCCCGACTGCGCGACCGAACGCACCTCCCAGTGATCTGCCAGCGGAAGGAAGTAGATGAGCGACACCCAGAACAACGTCCCATCCAGCGCGCAGGGCGTTGACAAGAAGGCGGCGGCCGGCTGCCCGGTCGCGCACGACTCCGTGACCGCGCACGGCAGCGAGAGCGAGAACCCGGCGATCGACTCGCCGACCCCGAAGACCGGCGGTCGTCCGCGCACCAACCGGGACTGGTGGCCCAACCAGCTCGACCTCTCGGTGTTGCACGCCCACTCGTCCAAGGCCAACCCGCTGGGGGAGAACTTCAGCTACGCCAAGGAGCTCGCCAAGCTCGACGTCGAGGCCCTCAAGCGGGACATCGTCGAGGTCCTCACCACCTCGCAGGACTGGTGGCCGGCCGACTTCGGTCACTACGGCGGCCTGATGATCCGGATGAGCTGGCACGCTGCGGGCACCTACCGCATCGAGGACGGTCGCGGCGGCGCCGGTGACGGTGGTCAGCGGTTCGCCCCGCTGAACAGCTGGCCGGACAACGCGAACCTCGACAAGGCCCGCCGGCTGCTGTGGCCGGTCAAGCAGAAGTACG
Source organism: Micromonospora sp. NPDC050187 (assembly GCF_044459745.1). Taxonomy (NCBI): domain Bacteria; kingdom Bacillati; phylum Actinomycetota; class Actinomycetes; order Micromonosporales; family Micromonosporaceae; genus Micromonospora; species Micromonospora sp. NPDC050187. The sequence goes on along the minus strand of NZ_JBITJH010000023.1, from coordinate 37,685 downwards.
GCCAGAAGATCTCCTGGGCCGACCTGCTCGTGCTCGCCGGCAACGTCGCCCTGGAGTCGATGGGCTTCAAGACCTTCGGCTTCGGCTTCGGCCGGGAGGACGTCTGGGAGCCCGAGGAGATCTTCTGGGGTCCGGAGGACACCTGGCTCGGCGACGAGCGCTACGCCTCCGAGAAGGAGATGGTGGCCGGCGTCGGGGCGACCGAGATGGGCCTCATCTACGTCAACCCCGAGGGCCCCCGCGGTAACGCGGACCCGCTCGCGGCGGCGCACTTCATCCGGGAGACCTTCGCCCGGATGGCGATGAACGACGAGGAGACCGTCGCCCTCATCGCCGGTGGCCACACCTTCGGCAAGACCCACGGCGCCGGCGTCGCCGACGACCACGTGGGCCCCGAGCCCGAGGCCGCCCCGCTGGAGGCGCAGGGCCTGGGCTGGCTGAGCACCCACGGCAGCGGCAAGGGCGGGGACACGATCACCAGCGGTCTCGAGGTGACCTGGACCGACCGGCCGACGCAGTGGAGCAACCGCTTCTTCGAGATCCTCTTCGGCTACGAGTGGGAGCTCACCACGAGCCCCGGCGGCGCGAAGCAGTGGGTCGCGAAGGACGCCGAGGCGATCATCCCGGACGCCCACGACCCGTCGAAGAAGCACAAGCCGACGATGCTCACGACCGACCTGTCGCTGCGCGTCGACCCGGCGTACGAGAAGATCTCGCGCCGCTTCCTGGAGAACCCCGACGAGTTCGCGCTGGCCTTCGCCAAGGCGTGGTACAAGCTGCTGCACCGCGACATGGGTCCGGTCAGCCGCTTCCTCGGACCGTGGGTCCCCGAGGCGCAGCTGTGGCAGGACCCGGTGCCGGCCGTCGACCACGAGCTCGTGGGCGACGCCGACGTCGCCGCCCTCAAGGCGAAGGTCCTCCAGGCCGGCCTCACCACCGCCCAGCTGGTCTCCACCGCCTGGGCCTCGGCCGCCAGCTACCGGTCCACCGACAAGCGCGGCGGTGCCAACGGCGCACGGATCCGTCTCGAACCGCAGCGCAGCTGGGAGGTCAACCAGCCCGAGCAGCTCGCGACGGTCCTGGAGACCCTCGAGGGCATCCAGCGGGAGTTCAACGACGCAGGTGGCGCGAAGATCTCCCTCGCCGACCTGATCGTGCTGGCCGGCTCGGCCGCCGTCGAGAAGGCGGCGCGCGACGCGGGCGTCGAGGTGACCGTGCCGTTCCGGCCGGGTCGCACCGACGCCTCCCAGGAGCAGACCGACGTCGAGTCCTTCAAGGTCATGGAGCCGCGCGCCGACGGGTTCCGCAACTACCTGCGTCCGGGTGAGAAGACCCAGCCGGAGGTGCTGCTCCTCGACCGTGCCTACATGCTCAACCTGACCGCGCCCGAGATGACCGTCCTCGTCGGCGGTCTGCGGGCCCTCGGAAACAACGTCGGCGGCACGCGGCACGGCGTCCTCACCGACCGGCCCGGCGTGCTCACCAACGACTTCTTCGCCAACCTGCTCTCCCCGGGCACCCGGTGGAAGGCGTCGGAGTCCGACGAGCACGTGTACGAGATCCGGGACCTGGCCACCGACGAGGTGAAGTGGACCGCCACCGCGGTCGACCTCATCTTCGGCTCCAACTCCCAGCTGCGGGCCCTCGCGGAGGTCTACGCCAGCGAGGACGCGCGCGAGAAGTTCGTGGCCGACTTCGTCGCGGCCTGGACCAAGGTCATGGAACTCGACCGGTTCGACCTCGCCTGATCCAGCTGTGAACGACGGGCCCCGGCCGATCCACCAGCGATCGGCCGGGGCCCGTCCGTCAGCATTACACGCACCCTGTCCGCAATGTGGTTGCTGATCTACGTGCGACCCCCTACCGTCCTTCTCGGCACCTCCCGGTGCGTAGGCAACGGTTACTTCTGCTCTCAACGGGGAGCCGCGGGTTCGAATCCCGCCGCCGCTTCGGCGGTGTCGACCAGAGGCCCAGGTCACCTTGGCCCGCAAGGGCCAATCGCCGTCGCCGATCCGGTCTCGGGAGGCGCCGCCACGCCGCATACCCGGTGCGATGGACACGGCTACTTCTCTGGCAAGGGGCTCTCGAAGCCCTGCGGTTCGAACCCGCTGACGCCGTGTCCGCCCCTGACCTCGGGTGTGCGGCGTGACCGGTTCCGGGGGTCGATATCGTCTTGCCGCTCGGATACCCCGTGCGTAGGCTGTTGCCGCGTTTCCCGGTGCGAAGGTGACGGTTCCTTCTTCCACAAGCCCGTCGCCGTTGTCGGTCTCGGGAAGCGTCCACGCCGCACACCCGGTGCGCAGACGACGGATACTTCTAATCTATGGGTCGGGGGTTCGAATCCCCTCCAGCCTGAGTGGCTGGTAGCTCAGTGGCAGAGCAATAGGCATTTCCGTCGTCGACCCTCGATCTCGGGTGTGCGGCGTGTTCGTCGTCTCCGCCCACGATCACAGGATGACAAACCCGGTTGCCCGGCCGTCGTGGCCGCAGCTAGCGTCGTACCCGCACTTCCCGGTGCGAAGGTGACGGTTACATCTTGGAGAGGCGTCACGGCCTCGGTGAAGAGCCTGTCCGTCACCGGATTCCGATCTCGGGAGGCGCGACCACACCGCATACCCGGTGCGCAGGCAACGGTTACTTCAGGGATCCGCGGGTTGGGGGTTCGAGTCCCCCGAATGCCTTCGGGCTGATAGCTCAAGCGGACAGAGCAGCGGACATAGTCCGTCGCCGACTTCTGATCTCGGGTATGCGGTGTGGTGGCGTCTCCCCGTCTTCACCGACATGGGGGCGTGATGGCCAAGTTCAACCTCAAGCTGCGCCGGAACCGGCACGTGACCGCCGAGGCCGTGACCGCCGAGGGCGCGCCGGGTTTCCTCCGCGAGCCGCGAGCCGAGCTGTTCCTGCTGGCCGTGTCGAACATGGTCGGTGAGGACACCTTCTACGAGGGCGCCGCCGATCGGGACACCCGATTCCGTGAGCTGATCGCCGCCGTCGCGGTCGCCGACCCCGAGTGGTTCAGCCGGTTCGTGTCGTGGCTGCGTACTGGCGCGATGCTGCGGTCGGCCTCGGTGGTGGCGGCCCTGGAGGGGGCCCGTGCACAGGTCGCAGCCGGTATTCCGGGTTCGCGGGCCATCGTGGACGCGGCGTTGCAGCGTGCCGACGAGCCGGGTGAGGCGCTGGCGTACTGGTTGGGGCGTCACGGCCGGGCGCTGCCGAAGCCGGTCAAGCGGGGCGTCGCCGATGCCGTCGTGCGGCTGTACCACGAGCGCAGCCTGCTCAAGTACGACTCCGACAGCAACGCGGTGCGGTTCGGTGACGTCATCGACCTGACCCACCCGACGGCGAAGGACGAGCGGCAGGGTGACCTGTTCCGGCACGCACTGGACCGGCGCCACCAGCGCGACAACCCGCTACCGGCGTCGCTGACGGTGCTGGCGGCCCGGGCCGAGCTGATGGCCTTCCCGGTCGAGCAGCGCCGGCAGGTCACCGACCCGGGGGTGCTGGGCGCGGCCGGTATGACGTGGGAGGCCCTCGCGGGCTGGCGGCAGACCGCGATGGACGCTGCGGCGTGGGAGGCGATCATCCCGACCATGGGCTACCTGGCGTTGCTGCGCAACCTGCGCAACTTCGACCAGGCCGGGGTCAGCGACGCCGTCGCCGAGACGATCGCGGCGAAGTTGTCCGACCCGGACCAGGTGGCGAGGTCGCGTGTGCTGCCGATGCGCTTCCTGTCGGCGTACAACGCGGCACCGAGCCTGCGGTGGGCGTACCCGCTGGAGAAGGCGTTGCAGCACGCGCTGGCGAACGTGCCCGCCCTGGACGCGCGGACCCTGATCCTGATCGACACCTCGGGGTCGATGAACAGCGGGTTCAGCAAGGACGGCACGCTGCGCTGCTGGGACGCGGCCACCGTGTTCGGCCTCGCGCTGGCCGCCCGAGCCCAGGACGCGACGGTGGTGTCGTTCTCCAACGCCACCAAGGTGTTCCCGGCGGTGGCGGGGGAGTCGGTGCTGGCGGCCGTGCGCCGGTTCAAGGACGGCGGCTACTTCTACGGCGGCGGCACCCAGACCGAGAAGGCGGTCCGGGCGCACTACGACCGGCACGACCGGGTGGTCATCCTCACCGACGAGCAGGCGCACTGGCACGGTTCGGCGGACGTGGCGGCGGCGGTGCCCGCGCAGGTCCCGGTGTACACCTGGAACCTGGCCGGATACCGGGTCGGGCACACGCCGACGGTCGGCAACCGGCACACGTTCGGCGGTCTGTCCGACGCCGCGTTCGCGATGATCCCGCTCATCGAGGCCGGGTCCCGCGACCAGTGGCCGTTCTGACGTCCGGGTGGTAGCAGGGGTCCCCTGCTACCACCTGAGCACCCCGGGCCGGAACGCGGTCCGGCCCCGCCCGGTCGGAACCAGGCGGGGCCGGACTTCGTCAGCCGACGCCAGGCGTCAGCAGCCGGTGGCGGACAGGTTGAAGTCCTCCACCGTCGGTGCGCTGGTGTTGAGCTTCGTCTGGCGGGTCTGCGGCTTCCACCCGTCCTTCGCGACGATCAACGTCAGCGGGTTGTTCCGCCGGTCCATCCAGTAGGCGTACTTGCCGGCACCGTCGGTCTGGAACGTGTACGACGACGCCCACGAGTCCACCTGCACGGTCGCTCCCGCGAGCGGCGCGGTGGCGCCCTGGCAGCTCGTGCCGGTGACGGTACCCGTCAGCTTGGCCCAGGTGGTCGGCGGCTGCACCACCAGGGTCACGCCGACCTCGGGCACGGTGTAGGGGGTGTTCTCCCCGATCGTGACCGCTGCGGAGTACGTCCCCGGCTGGTCGACGTTCGCGGCCAGCCCGACGGTGACCGTGACCGCCTCGCCGGGGGCGAGGGTCGCCTCCGTCTTGTCGATCGTCATCCAGCTGACGTCGGCGGCAGCCGCGGAGCAGCCCTCGAAGCCGGGTAGCGCCTCGCTGTCCGGGGTGGCCGTGAAGCTGCCCGAGGAGCCGCCCACCTTGTAGAACCCGCACGCCGCGCCGCCCCGGTACCGGGCGGTGTTGGCGTTCGGCAGCGCCGACCAGGCGTTACCGGCCGGGTCGTAGGAGAAGCCGGCGTTGGTGATCGCGCCGTCCTGCGAGCCGCCGACGACGATCAGCTTGCCGTTCGCGGTCGCGTACGCGCTGGCCCAGCTCGTGGCCGGCGCGTCGGCGATCGCGGTCCAGCTGGCGCTGCCCGGGTTGAGGGCGTAGCTGGCCTTCTGCGGGTTCGTGCCGTCGTTGCCGCCGGTGCAGTACACCACCCCGTCGATCCCGCCGCAGGAGGCGAAGGCGACCGACTTCGGGTAGTCGGGCAGCGCCGCCCAGCTGTTGCTGGCCGGGTCGTAGGCGACGACGTCGTTCGACATCGGCGTGCAGCTGGCGGTGGTGCAACCACCGATCGCCAGCAGCTTGCCACCGACCACCGCCTGCCCGGCGGCCGACCGCGGCGCCGGGTTGTCGGCCAGCTCCGACCAGGCGTTCGCCGCCGGGTCGTACGACCAGGTGGCGGCGTCCGGGCCGGAGGGGCCCCAGCCGCCGGTGGCGATGATCTTCCCACCGACGACGCCCACCGTCATGGCGTTGCGCGCCTCGGGCAGGTCGGCGATCGCCGTCCAGGCCTGGGTGGCCGGGTCGTAGACGTAGTTCTTCGCCGACGAGGCCGATCCGTTGCCGCCGCCGATCGAGTACACCTTGCCGCCGAGGGTGACCACCGCGTTGTCCATGACGTTGCTCGGGTAGTCGGCGATGTCCGTCCACGGCGCGGCCTGCGGACCGGTCGCCGCCGGCATCACCCCGGTGCCCATCGTCGACTTCGCCGCGAACGACGTCGGGGCGTTGAGGCGGACCCGCTGGGCGCCGGTCGAGCCGAGGATCTGCTGCTGGCTGATCCGCGAACCGTCGGCGCGCAGCAGCTCGAAGCCCTTGTCCTGCTCACCGAAGGTGACGTCGACCGGCGCGCCGCCGGTGTTGGTCACGGTGAAGGACTTGGTGGTCTTGCCGGTGGGCATCCGCAGCGTGGCGGAGACCGCGGCCGGCTTCACCGACAGCCGGCCGGCGGCGAGCTGGAAGTTCGCGGCGGTGGCCCAGTCGGCCTCGACGTCGATCGACTTCGCCTGGTTGACGTAGCCGGAGGCCTTGGCCGTGAACCGGTGGGCGCCGGTCAGCGACGAGAACATCCAGTAGAAGCCGTCCGCGAGCTCGGTGTCGTCCGGCGTCGCCACGGTGGTGGCGGTCTCCGCCGGCCGGTCGTTGCTGGTGACGGTGGCACCGTTGACGTAGCCGTTGTTGTTCTTGTCGCGGACGTGGCCGAGCACCAGGCCACCGTTGACCGGCTGGCAGACGATCTGGCTGCCGATCAGCACGTTGTCGACCTGCCACCACCAGTCGTAGGAGCCGACGTGGTAGTGGAACCGGACCTGGACCTGCGACTGGCCGGCGGCCTGCGGGATCGCCACCTCGGTGAGCTTCGGCCCCCGGACGTCCGCCGTCTGCCGGAGCACGTTCGTCCAGGTGGCACCGCCGTCGATGCTGAGGTCGACGTCGGCGTTCTCACCACCGAGGTGGTTGAAGTCCTGGTTGAAGCGGATGACCGGCGCGGCGACGTCGGTGAGGTCGACGATCGGGCTGACCAGCGAGGTGTTCTGCTGCTTGCCGCTGCCGTACTCGTCGCTGTCGATGATGGCGAAGCTGCCCGTGCCACCGGTCAGGTTGCGGCGGGCACCCGGGTCGTTGAACTGCCAGACGAACCCGCTGTTGATGTGGTCGACCACCGTCCAGCCGGCCGGCGTCGTGGTGCCGTCGAAGGTCTCGTACACACCGTCGGAGCCGTTGCGGTACCCGGGCGCGAGCGAGCAGGAGTCGCTCTTGACCGGTACGTCGACGTTGGCGACGACGTTGGCCGAGCCGACCACGACGTCCTTGGTCACGGTCTGGTAGCCCGGGTACTGGGCCTCCACCGTCAGCTTGTACGTTGCCCCGGCCGGCAGGGTGAGGCTGTAGCGGCCGTTCGCGGGCGTGGTGTAGTCGGAGACGCCACCGGCGCCGGCCACGGTCACCTTCGCGTAGAGCGGCCAGCCGTGGCCGGAGCCGTCGCTGACCCGGCCGCTCACCGTGACGCTGGGGACCGGGGTGAGTGCCACGTCGACCGTGGTGGTCGCACCGGTGGTGACCGTCGCCGGGGCGGTCTTGCTGCCGTAGCCGTACGCCGTCACGGCGACCTGGTAGTCACCGGCCGGGAGCAGCGAGGAGTACGTGCCGTCGGCGCCGGTGACCAGAGTACGGTCGGCCGGACCGGTCAGGGCGACGGTGGCGCCCGCGAGCGGCTCGCCGGTGGCCGCGTTGGTCACGGTGCCGGCGAGGGTGCCGGTGTCACCGATCGGTGCGGCGTTGAGCAGGGCCAGCGCGTCCAGCCGCCCCTCGCCGAACACGTTGTTGTCGTCGTCGGTGCCGCCGCACTGGCTGGCCGGCGCGTCGACCGCCGACCCGTCGAGCAGCGCGCGGGTCGCCGGGATGTCGCCGACCAGCGCCGGTGCCGCCGACCACAGCAGCGCGATCACGCCCGCCAGGTGCGGCGCGGCCATCGAGGTGCCGTTGTAGCTGGCGTAGCCGTTACCCGGGATGCTCGACCGGACGTTGACGCCCGGGGCCGCGATGTTCGGCTTGATCTCGCCATCCTGTCCGGCGCCCCGGCTCGAGAAGCTGGCGATGTTGTTGTTCACGTCGTACGCGCCGACGGAGTAGTTGGCGGTCCGGCTACCCGGCGATCCGCTGGTCTGGCAGGCCGAGCCGCTGTTCCCGTTGGACCAGGTGCCGAAGATTCCCGACGCCGCCCAGGCCAGCGTCACGTCCTCCATGAACGGGTCGTTGGAGGGCAGGCGCGTTCCCCAGGAGTTGTTGATGATGTTCGGCCGCTTGCTCGCGTCCGGGTTCTGACCGTTGAGGTCGGTCGGCTCGAGCATCCACTCACCGGAGGTGACGAGCGCCGCGTCGCTGGGGCAGCAGCCGTTCGCCGCGATCCAGGTGACCTCGGGCGCGACGCCGATCTGGTTGGCGCCGGCCTCGCCCGCCATCGTGCCCATCGTGTGCGTGCCGTGGCCGTCGGTGTCGCAGGGGGCGGTGGCGCACTCCCCGGCCGCGTCGAACCAGTTGTAGTTGTGGTCGAACGTGCCGTCGCCGTTGTTGCCCCGGTAGGAGCCCACCAGCGCCGGGTGGTCGAACTGCACGCCGGTGTCGATATTGGCGACCGTGATGCCGGCGCCCTTCACTCCGTACTCGGACCAGACGTCGTCGGCATTGACGTTGGCGATGCCCCACTCGACCGCGTTGACGGTCTTCTGGTCGGCACCGTCGGTCCGCTTGGGCACCTCGTAGACGACCGGGGCGTACAGTCCCTCGACCTCACCGTGCGCGGCGATGTCCTGCGCCATGTTCGACGAGCCGCTGCTCACCTTGATGGCGTTGCTCGCCCAGAAGGTCTCGTACTTGACGCCGGCCTTGTCGAGCTTGGCGCGGACCTTCGCCTGGCTCTCCGCGGCCGTCTTCTTGAGCGCCGCCGCGACCGCGGTGCCGCGCTCGTTCCAGTCCTTGATCGCGCTGGCCTTGCTCAGGTCCGCGCGTGGTCCGAACCGGATCCAGAAGTCCGTCTCTTCCTTGGCCTCGAACGCCTTGGTAAGCTCGGAACGGACTTTGTCCTTCACAGAGGACAAATCACCGGGCGCGGCCAGCGCGCCGGATCCGGTCGCGGCCAGCCCTGACACGGTGAGCACCAGCGCCGCACCGGCGCTGACCAGCGATCGCCCGAGGCGTCGCGGGTTTGTACGTTTTGACATGCGTGCTTTCTCCTAGAGAGAACGATCCTGAGTTGATCGAGCCATGGTGGAGAGAGCAAAGAGGGTCCCCCTGGCTATGAGCAGGGACGGACGGCCCTCCGTGCCCGGGCACTTTGCGGATCTACGCCAGCGGCCCCGGGACTGACACTAGGATCAAGATGATCGCCGATCAATATTTTGCGCGGCAAAACCTTAGGAGATCTTTAAGGGCATCGTCGGCTGTCTAGCGGCAAAACGCCCATGTCCCTGGAGCAGTTAGCCCACCCGTCCCGCTTACCTGCGCACGCCGTCCGGCACCACGTCATGACCGCCGTGAATCGGCGACAGGCTGCGGGAAGGCCGGGGCCGACGAGTGGACCCGGGCTCAGCCCGTTGACGGACGGAGCGCGTCGACCGCCCGACCCATGCGGGTGACGGCGTCGGTGAGGATCGCGGGCGAGGTGGCGAAGTTGAGTCGCACGAAGCCGGTCCCGCCGGTGCCGAAGACGTGCCCCGAGCTGAGGGCGACCCGCGCGCGGTCGAGGAACATCCTCGCCGGCCCGGCGAGATCACTGACCACACCCGGTGCGCCGGCCGGCTGCTCGGTGGCGATGCCCAGCCGGGCGCAGTCCAGCCAGGCGAGGTAGGTGCCCTCGGGACGGTGGTATCCGACCGTGGGGAGATGCTGCGCCACCAGCGTCTCCAGCAGCGTGCGGTTGGCGTCGAGGCCGTCGAGCAGGAAATCGAGCCACGGCCCGCCGGCGTCGAAGGCGGCGGTGTGCGCGATGACGCCCAGGTGGCTGGGCCCGTGGCTGACCTCTTCCGGCATGCGCTCCAGGTCGGTGGCGGCCTGCGGCCCGGCGACCGCGAGCGCCGCCTTGAGGCCGGCGAGGTTCCATGCCTTGGAGGCGGAGGTCAGGGCGAACGCGTTCTCGGCACCGGGCACCGTGAGGTACGGGGTGAAGCGCGCCCCGGGGAGCACCAGGGGGGCGTGGATCTCGTCGGAGATCACCCGCAGGCCGTGCCGGTCGGCCAGCTCGGCGACGGCCGCGAGCTCGTCGCGGCGGTGGACGACGCCCGTCGGGTTGTGCGGGTTGCACATCAGGAACGCCGGCCGGCGGCCGCAGGCGCGGGCCCGACGGAAGGCGTCGTCGAGAGCGGCGTGGTCCATCCGCAGGTCGGGTCCGAGTGGGGCCTCGATCACCTGCCGGTCGGCGTGGCTGACGAAGGCGTAGAACGGCGGGTAGACGGGGGAGCAGACCACCACCGCGTCGCCGGGGTCGGTGACGAGCCGGAGCACCTCGACGATGCCCATCATCACGTCGGGCACGACCGTGGTGTGGTCGACGCGGAAGTCGTGCCAGCCCCAACGGCGGGCGGCGAACCCAGCAAGCGCCTCGGCGTACGCCGTCCCGTGTGCGTAGCCGGTGTCACCGAGGTCGATCGCGCGGCGGAGCGCGTCGGCCACCGGCGCGGCGAGCGGAACGTCCTGCTCCGCGACCCAGAGGGGGAGCACGTCGGACGGGTGGGCACGCCACTTCACGCTGGTGCGCTGCCGGAGTTCGTCCAGCGTCAGCGAGGTGAGCGGATTCGGGTTCGCGGCGCCGTCGGCGGAAGGCCGTGCCATGCAAGCCACCCTAGTACGACAGCGACCACGGCCGTTCCCGCCGGGCGGCCCCTGCGGCCCGCACCTCGAACTCTCGGGGCTCGGCGGTCACCCACGCCAGCCTGTCGTTCCCGCCAGGGCGGTCCTTGACCATTGGTCTATACCAGTATTAGCCTGCGCCGTATCTGCCCGGAGGTGCGGGCGGCCTCTGGATACCGAGCGCACGCCCGCCAGCCTGCGTCGCGGTCACCGACTCGATAAGGAGAAGGGCTGATGGCTACTAGACGAAGTACGAATCGATGGACACGTGTGGCTGCACTCCTGGTGGTGTGTCTCGCAGCCGGGGGAGCCGTCCAGGCGCCGGTTGCGGCAGTGGCGCCGGCTTCACCCCCGGCTACGGGTGGGCCGTCAGGTGGAGACGCCATGCCGGACGGGCCGGTCGGCGGTCGACCGGACCAGCCGGCGTTCCCGGACGGATACGTCCAGCGCGTCCAGGCGGCCCTACGGCAGGGGACCGACACGTGGGGCGAGCAGCTCATGGCGCTGCCCGGCGGCCCGACGATGGCGAACATGCAGGATCTTCTCGTGCCGGCCAGCCACGGCGACGACTTCTGGCACGACACCCGGTGGAACAACCTTCCACTGACGTACCCGATGCCGGACCTCAAGAACTTCAGCGCGCAGCGGGACTTCAGCTTCCACTTCACCGACGGTAGCCAGATCAACTCGGACTTCGCCGACGGGCGGACCCGGCAGTGGGTCAAGTTCTACGTCGGCGACGGGGCCGAACTCTACGGGTCGGCCGAGACCAGGCTCGACGAGCCGACGCTCGCCGACGGCTACCAGCCCGTGCTGCAGAACCGCTACACCGACCGCCAGGGACGGATCTACGAACGGGAGTCCTTCGTCACGCGGTTCTCCGACTCCGCGCGGCTCATGAGCATGGTCCGCTTCACCGTCCGGCCGGGGAACTCCGGCCAGACGTCGGCCAAACTCCGCGTCAACCTGAACGGCATGTACGTCGCCGGGGCCGTGGCTACCGGAAACAACCTCAAGGTGGGCGACAAGCTCGCCCTCGCCCACAGCGGCCAGGCGGCGTGGAGCGCACCGGACCTGACCTACACCCTCGACCTCAGCGGAGGCCCGGCGGAGGTCCACCTGCTCCTGATGAACCAGCCCCAGGCGCTCGGGACGGTCGTCATGGACAAGAGCGGATACGACACCAAACGGGCACAGATGATCGCCTACTGGAAGGGCCAGCTCGACACCGGGAGCGGGGTGCAGATTCCGGAGAAGTACGCCGCCGACGCCATGCGGTCCATGCTGCTGACCAACCTCGTCATGGGTTACAACCTCACGATCGGCAACGGCTACGAGTTGCCCGACGACCCGAAGTTCGCGTGGATCCCCGAGGTGGTGGCCACGGTGGGGTCGCTCGGCGACTTCGGCTACGCGCCGCGCACCCGGCAGACGATGGACGAGTTCCTCGTCCGGGGGCAGTACCTCGACGGGTTCACGACCTGGGAGCGGGGCATCAAGCTCCAGGCAGCCGCACGGTACGTCCTCCAGACCGGCGACTCCGCGCTCATCACCACTCACCTTGCCGACTTCAAGGCGTGGTTCGCCGACATCGCGAAGCAGCGGACCAACGACCCCAACGGGCTGCTCGCCAAGACGAGCCTCTACTCCGACAACAGCACCAAGGCCCATGGCATCCACCACCAGTCCGACGTGTGGCGGGGCCTGCGTGACATGGGCGTCGTGCTGCGCCTCATCGGCCGCCCCGGCGACGCAGCGGCCTTCACCGCACAGGCCGACGGGCTGCGCGCCGCGACCCTCGACGCGATCAACCGGAGCAAGACGCAGTTGCCCGACGGCTCGATCTTCGTGCCCATCGCGCTGCTCGATCCCAACGACTTCGACCCGGCGGGGATGATCACGGACTCGCAGCACGGCAGCTACTGGAACCTCATCATGCCGTATGCGCTGGGCAGCGGCCTGATCGATCCCGACAGCACTCTCGGGAAGGGCCTGACGGCCTTCCTCAACAACCACGGCGGCCTGTTCCTCGGGCTGACCCGGTTCAACCTCTCCGGTGAGCCGGTCGAAGCGTGCCAGACGCGCCCTGCCGGCCCGTGGCCCGCAGCGGACGGTTACCGGTCGAGCGGCGTCGACCAGCAGTACGGCTGGTCCTACCTCAAGTACCTCGACCAGATCGGTGACGCCGATCGGATCGGGTTGACGTTCTACGGCATGCTCGCCCAGGGCTTCACCCGCAACACCTTCATCGGGGGCGAGGGCGAAACCGTCGCGCCGTGCCCGATGGAGTACTACCGCTCCCAGTTCCGGGCACCCCTGTCACCGAACAACGCCACGTACCTGAAGGCGCTGCGGGGGATGCTCGTCAACGAGACCCTCGACGCCGCAGGTGTGCCGACCGAGCTCGACCTGGCCCCGGCGACGCCCAAGCCGTGGCTGTCCGACGGCCAGACGGTCGGGGTCACCAAGCTGCCGACCCTGTTCGGTCCGGTGACATACTCGATCACCTCGACGGTTGCCCGGGGCACGGTCGAAGCCACGATCACGCCACCACCCGCTGCGGCGGGACGGCCCGAACTCCAGCGGGTCAAGCTGCACCTCCGACTGCCCGCGGGCTACCGACTGGACGGTGCGACGGCCAACGGCCGGGCGGTGGCCGTCCAGGACGATGTCGTGACCGTCCCGACCACCGGGACGACGACCGTTCGCGCGACCGTGACGCCGGTTCCGGTGGCCCCGGTGTCCAGGGCACAGATCGTCGCGGCGGACCTGGCGACCATGGTGGCGCCAGGGGCGACGGCCGACCTCGGGATGCTCGTCGAGATGTCCGGGACCGGTGTCGTCAAGGGCCGGATCTCGGTGGACCTGCCGAACGGATGGACGGCACGGTCCGGGCAGACCCCGTTCGCCCGCAACGCCAAGAGCGGGCTCACCTGGCAGAATGTCCGCGCACGCGTCTCGGTCCCGGCTGACGCGGCACCGGGTGACTACCGGATCACCATGACCGCACGCCCGGACGGCGGGCAGCCGAGGGCGTTCACCAAGACCGTGACGGTGGCCCGGCCGACTTCCGGCACCTACTCGGACCTGGTACGGGCCGACGGCGCCGTCGGCTACTGGCGGCTCGACGACAGCGGGACGACAGCGCTCGACAGGTCCGGGCGCGGCAACGACGGGGTCGTTCGGGGAACCGTGGTCCAGGGCCAGCCGGGACCGCTGGCCGATGAGAACAGCCGGTCGATGAGCCTTGAGGGCGGCTACATCGAGGTACCCGACTCGCCGAGCCTGAGCCTGACCGGTCCCTATGCCCTGGAGGCGTGGGTCTACGTCCGGGAGGGCGGCGACCAGGGCGTACTGGAGAAGTACGATCCGCCCGCGCGTAACGGGTATCTCCTGCGCCTGGGCGCGAAGAACCGGCCGGCGGCGATGAACCTCTCCGACACCCTGTCCACCACCGGTCCGGCCGATGCCCCCGTGCTGCAGTGGGGTTGGCACCACCTGGTGTCCGTCTTCGACGGTTCGACGCTCAAGATCTATCTCGACGGCACCGAGCGCGCGTCCGTGCCGATGAGCAGGATGCCGGCCGACGGGGCTGCCTCGCTGAAGATCGGGGCACGAGGGGACGACGCGGGGAACCCCTTCGGCGGGTGGTTGTCCGAGGTCGCCGTCTACGATCGCGCGCTCACCCCGGACCAGGTGAAGGCCCACTACGTCAAGGGCGTGACGGTCGTGAGCCGATGAGATCCGGCGGTCCGCCGACCTCGGGCGTGCCCTCGTAGAGGGCTTCCCCTTCGTGTCCTCGACCGCCGAGGCCCAGAGCTCGGCTGCGGCAGGCACGGGGCCCATGATCGTTCTGCGACCATGGGCCCCGTGCCGTCTCGTCGGCGTCCCACGATGCCGACAGATGCACCATCGGCGACGACGCGGCACGGATCGCCCCCGTCGTCGTCACCCGGACGGAGGGACCACCGGAGCGGTCAGGCGGCGGCGGCTCCGTGACAGGAGCAGGCCGACGGCGACCAGGGCGACGCCGACGCCGGCGGCGTACCCGGGGAGGTCGACGGGAATGCCCAGGTGGACGGTGATGCCGAGGATGCGGGACAGGCCCCAGGGCAGCAGCACCAGCTGGTCGTTCCACACCGTCAGCGCGCGCTCCAGGCCGACCGCCGCGACCAGGCCGGACAGCACGCCGAGCGGGACGCCCGCAGCGGTCACGGTCAGCCCGACGGCGCTGCGGCGCCGCAGACCGTACCGGTCCCGCAGGACCACGGCGGTGGCCACGAACAGCCAGCAGAACGCCGCGAAGGCGACGGTGACGTACACCGTGCGCGGGGTCGGCTCGGTCCAGAAGGCGAACCAGTACCTCCCCGGTCCGCGTCCGGCGAGCGCCGTCAGCAGCAGCACGCTGCGCAGCAACGCGACGCCGCCGACCACGGCCCACAGGTGGAACGGGTCCCGCCGGCCGACGACGAGGCGTGCGACGAGGGCGAACAGCGCCCACCCGCCGAGCGTGACCAGCAGGTGCGCCGGGGCGGCGAACCAGGTGAGGACGAGCCGGCTCGCCACCAGCACCACGGCCGGGACCAGCCACACCAGCACCCGGTCCACCCGGGACGCGGGCGTCGGCAGCGCGGCGACCCGCCAGGGTCGGACCGCGCCGAGCAGCAGCCCCCGCGCGGCGGCGCCGCCGACGCCGCGCCCGCGCAGACCGAGCAGCACCACCAGCAGGATCGACCCGAGCAGCACCCGGGCCGCCCAGGCCATCGCCGGGTCCCGGTCCGCGCGCGCCGCCCCGAGGTCGGCGGCGGTGAAGTTGTACGCCGGCAGGTCCAGGTCGGTGCCGTGACGCTGCCGGTGCACGTCGCGTGCAGCGCGGTACGCCGTCCCGGCCGACCGCCAGTCGTCGTACGCGGCCGGGGAGCCGGTGTCCAGCCACTGCGCGTGCCGCAGCACCATGGTCCGGTAGGCGCCCAGGGTCTCGAACAGGTTCACCTGGTAGTCGAGCGTCCTGGTGAAGTGCCCGCGCAGCCCGGCGTCCCGCCAGGTCGCCGGATCCGTCGCGGCGACCAGGTCGCGCATGCGTCGGGCCAGCGCGACGGCCTGCCCGCCCTCGTCGACCGCCTCGTCCACGCGACCGCCGGTCACCGCGTAGACGCTGCCGAGCGCGGCGGAGTCGCCGGTCGGGATGTCCCACTCGAAGATCCACATCATCGGAGGCGGTTCCAGCCCGAGCGCCCGCACCGACCGGTCGGCGTAGGGCCCGAGGTAGAGGCCCTTGGTGACGGCCGGCCGGGACAGCGCCATGGCCTGGCCGATCGCGGCGACGGTGGCCGGGTCGGCGGAGAACGTGCGGTACGCCCAGTCCGCCGTGACCTGCGCCGGGTCGACGTCCGGGTCCCAGGCCAGCCGGCCGACGGCGTACGTGTTGAGGTCGTACAGCTGCCAGAATCCGGCGCGCAGGTGGAGCGACATGGGCCCGGCGCGCAGCGGGCCGCCGTCCTGGGTCCAGTTCCAGACGCCCTCGACCTTCGGGTTGGCGGCGAGGAACGCGCGTAACGCCTGGCGGTGCAGCGGGCCGAGGTCGTTGGGCAGCGAACCGAACCCCTCGAACTCGCGCCGGGCCTGGAACTCCACGATGCGACGGTGCCCACCGGCCAGCAGGGTGGTGTTCAGCGGCAGGTGGCTGTAGAAGTCGCCGAGGGTGTACTTGGTGGACACGACCAGGTGGGAGTCGTCGAACCCGCCCAGCACCTGCGCGTACGACTCCGGGTTGGTGTGCAGGTCACCGACGGCGCCGACGCCCACCGTCCAGGTGCGGAAGACGACCTCCCGGCCCGCCTCGCCCGCGGTGTCCAGCAGCGCCCGCAGCATCGCGCGCACGGACGCCTCCGTGGTGACCACGAGCTTCGACGAGTAGTCCCAGCCGTCCTCGGCGTACACCTCGCCGCCCTCACCGACGCGGACCATCAGGCCGTCGACGAACGGCATGCTCTCGAACAGCTCGGCCAGCCCGGCCTGGTAGACCGCCCACAACCGGGGATCGGCCACGTCGAGGCCGCCGACGGTCCTCGTCAGGTACGCCTCCAACGGAGGCGACACCGCGAGCATGTCGGTGAGCAGGAAGACCTTCACGCCCATCTCCTCGGCGTACCGGAAGACCGGGCCGAACGCCGCGACCATCGCGTTCGCGCGGTCGACGTGCGGGTCGCCCGGCCGGTAGACCGCCCGCCCGTCGCCGACCTTCGCGAAGGTGACGTACTCCAGGAAGCCGGGCACGACGATCCCGTTGTAGCCCTGCGCCACCGAGTGGTCGACGAACTGCCGGAACTGGGCGTCGATGCGGGCCACCGCGCCGGCGTCCACCCACGGCGCCTGCGGGAGCAGCGCCTGCCCGACCACGTCGGTGTTCAGGTTGTAGTCGTCGCCGGCGGCGAAGGCGGCCGGGTCGGGCTCGCGGCCCACCGAGCCCGCGTCGGTCAGCCGCAGGCCGAGCCGGGGCGTGACCACCCGGCCGGCGTCGGCGGCGGGCAGCGGCTCGGCGCCGGAGCGGATCCGGTCGGCGAGCCGGTACAACCCGGCCGAGACGCCCGCGACGTCGCCCCCCTCGACGGCCAGCTCGGTCCCCCGGACGGCGAGCCGGTACGACTCCGGCGACCCGGCCGGGCCGGCGAGCACGGTCGCCCGCAGAGTGGTCACCGCCGACAGCGCCGCGCCGGTCCGACGGGGGCCGGTCGCCGGTCCGGCCGTTGCCGGCGCGCCCGGGGCGGTCCCGGAGGTGACCGGGCGCGACGCGGCCGGGGTGACGACCGGGCGGGGCAGGCCACGGGAGACGAGCGCGTCGGCGACGGCGGTCGCGGCCTTCAGCGTGCGCGGCTCGTCGGGTACGACGAGGGACGCCAACGGCGGTGCCGGCGCGGCCACCCGTGGCGGCGCGGCGGTGACCTCCTCGCGCGGCACGGCGGCGGGGGAGTGGCTCAGCCCGAGCGTGTCACCGACGCCCCAGGCCACCCCCGCGCCGAGCGCCAACAGGACGACGGCGGCGACAAGCAGCGGGTACGGCCTCCGGACCCGGGCAACGTGAGCCACACTCGCATCGTAGTGCCACTGTGGACCCGGATCCGATGGCCCGCCGTCAGCGGGCGTCGCCCGGCCCGGCCAGCAGTTCGGCCAGGTGCAGCGACGGCCGGCGACGAAGGTCGGCGATCTGGGTACGACAGGAGAAACCGTCGGCCAGCACGACCGCGTCCGGGTGGGCGTCGAGGGCCGGCAGCAGGTTCTGCTCGGCAACCCGGACGGACACCTCGTAGTGGCCCCGCTCGACCCCGAAGTTGCCGGCGAGTCCGCAGCACCCGGCCACCGTGGTCACGGTGGCCCCGGTCCGTTCGAGGAGGGCACGGTCCGCGGACCAGCCGAGAACGGCGTGGTGGTGACAGTGCGGTTGCGCCACCACGACGGTGCCGGTCAGGTCGGGCGGGCTCCAGCCGTCGACGGTCGCGAGCAGCTCGGAGACGGTCCTGGTGGCCGCCGCCACGGCGCGGGCGTCGGCCGCGCGGTCGGTGCCGGCCAGCAGCTCGACCGCGTCGGAGCGCAGGACCGCCGTGCAGGACGGCTCGACGCCCACCACCGGCACACCCGCCCGTGCCGCGACGGCGAGCTCGGCGACGGTCCGGCCCAGGACGCGCCGGGCGGAGTCGAGCTGACCGGTGCTGATCCAGGTCAACCCGCAGCACACCTGCGTCGCCGGCAGTCTTGGCTCGAAGCCGGCCGTCCGGAGCAGTCGGACCACCGCCTCGGCCACCACCGGCGAGAACGAGTTGGTGAAGGTGTCGACGAAGACCATAACCGGTCTGCCGGTGCCGGCGGTGGGGGTCACCCGCGCTTCCCACCAGCTCCGGAACGGCGTGTGCGCGAAGGCCGGAAGCGATCGTCGGCGGTCGACGCCCGCGAGGGCCGGTGCCAGCCGACGCAGCAGCGGAAGGCGCAGGGCGAGGTTCGCCATCCTCGGGACGTGGCCGGCCAGCCGGCTCCACCGGGGCAGCCAGCCCAGGGTGTAGTGCGAGAGCGGACGCGGCCTGCCCCGGTACCTCTGGTGCAGGGCCTCCGACTTGTACGTCGCCATGTCGATGCCGGTCGGGCAGTCGGACGCGCAGCCCTTGCAGGCCAGGCAGAGGTCGAGGGAGTCGGCGACCGCCGGGTCCCGCCAGTCGACGGCACCCCGGACGACGTCCTGCAGCACCCGGGCCCGACCACGGGTGGAGTCCTTCTCCTCCCGGGTCGCCAGGTACGACGGGCACATCACCCCGCCGGCCGCCGAGTTGTCCGCCCGGCACTTTCCGACTCCGGTGCACCGGTGCACCGCCTGGGCGAGATCCCCGTCGTCGTCGGAGTACGCGAAGGCCAGCCGCGAGCGGTACGGCACCACCGCCGCGACCCGCACGTCGGCGTCGAACGGGTCGGGGTCGACCAGCACTCCGGGATTGAGCAGATTGTCGGGGTCGAACGCGTGCTTGATCTGGCCGAAGAGCGCGATGGCGTCGCTCGAGTACATCTTCGGCAGCAGCTCCCCACGGGCCCGACCGTCCCCGTGTTCTCCGGAGAGCGAGCCGCCGTACTCGGCGACCAGTTCGGCGGCGGAGACGAGGAACCGGCGCAGCAGCCGTAGGCCGTCCGGCCGGTCGAGCGGGTAGTCGAGACGGACGTGCATGCAGCCGTCGGCGAAGTGGCCGTACGGTGCCGAGGTCATGCCGTAGGAGGTGACCAGCTCGTCGAAGCGGGCCAGGTAGGAGCCGAGCTGCTCCGGCGGGACCGCCGCGTCCTCCCACCCCGGCCAGGCCGGACGGCCGGACGGGGCCCGACCGGCGAGACCGGCACCGTCCTCGCGGATCCGCCACAGTCGCGCCGCGGTGGCGGGATCGTCGACCAGGATCGACTCGACGCCCAGTCCGGCCCGGATGAGCGCGCGGGCGCGGTCGAGCACCTCCCCCCGGTCGTCCCCCGCGATCTCGACGAACAGCCAGGCACGGCCCCGGGGTAACGGCGGGACGGCGGCGTCGCCCCGACACGACCGCAGCACCGCGACGAGTCGCTCGTCCATGCCCTCGCAGGCGGTCGGCCCGAAGGCCTTGACCGTGGGGGCGGCCGCACCGGCGCGGACGATGTCCTCGAAGCCGATCGCGACGAGGACGCGGTGGTCGGGATCCTCGACCAGACGGACGGTCGCCTCGGTGACGACGGCGAGGGTGCCCTCGGATCCGACCAGGGCCTGGTTCAGGTCGAAGCGTTCCGGCAGCAGATGCTGCACCGCGTAGCCGCTGACCTGTCGGCCGAACCGGTCGAACTCGGTGCGGGCGGTGGCGAGGTGGCGCCCCATCACCTGCCGGAGGGAGGCCAGCAGCCCCGCCGGGCCGTGGGCGACCGGAGTGCCGTCGTCGTCGTGCCAGGTCACGAGGAACTCGCCGGACGCCAGCAGCTGCGTCATACCCCGGACGTTGTCCGAGGTCCGGCCGTACCCGAGCGCGCGGTTGCCGCACGCGTTGTTGCCGATCATCCCGCCGATCGTGCACCGGGTGTGACTCGACGGGTCGGGGCCGAAGCGGACTCCGTACGGCAGCACGGCCTTCTGCAGGGCGGCGTGGACCGTGCCGGGCTGTACGACCGCGGTGCGGGCCCCGGGGTCGATGCTCAGCACCCGGTTCATGTGGCGGCTGAAGTCGAGCACGATGCCCCGTCCGACCGCGTTGCCGGCGATGGAGGTGCCCGCTCCCCGCGAGGTCACCGGGACGCCCGCCGCGCGGGCGATCTCCAGAGTGGCCGCGACCTCGTCCGCCGCACGTGGTCGGACCACGGCCATCGGCGGGATGCGGTAGAGCGAGGCGTCGGTGGAGTACATGGCTCTGGTTCCCGTGTCGTCTCGTACCTCGAGCCCGGCGCGGCGCAGTTCTCCGACCAGGTCGGTCGAGCGGGATGGATTGCGCGTCACATGTAACATGTTACTCATGCCTGACCTGTCCCTGAGCCTGCCGCCGAACCTCTCGGACCGGGTGGCCGAGGCCGTACGCGACGGAATCAGGTCCCGACGCTTCGTGCCCTCCGAGCTGTACTCCGTGTACCAGCTCGCGGAACTGCTCGGCGTGTCGCGCAGCCCGGTGCGGGAGGCGCTGCTCAGGCTGGCCGAGACGGGATTGGTGCAGTTCGAACGCAACCGTGGCTTCCGCGTGGTCCTGCCCGACCCTCGCGACGTGGCCGAGATCTTCGCGGTCCGTCTCGCCCTGGAGCCGCCGGCGGCGCGACGGGCAGCCGGTGCCGGCCTGGACGTCGCCGACACTCTGGACGCCCTCGACGCCGCCCTGCGCCGTGACGACGAGCGCGCCTTCTGGGCGGCTGATCGGATGCTCCACGACCGGATCCTGCGGGGAGCCGGCAACCGACGCGCAGCCGACATCGTCGCCGCACTCCGCGCGACGACCGAACTGCTCGCGCCCCCCACCTCGCCCGAAGGCCGATCGCTGCACCAGATCCGGGACGAGCACGAACCGGTGATCGCGGCGATCACCCGGGGCGATGCGGCCGCCGCCGAGGCGGCGATGCGCCGACACCTCGTCGACACCGGCCGACTCCTCGTCGCCCAGGTCGCCGGTCTGCCGCCCGACGCGCCGGCGGTGGCGGAGATCTGGGAGGCTGTCGTGGAGTGACGCCGGCGTGCGCGGGAGCAGGGACAACTGCTCACGGAACGCCGCCCGGTGTGGAGGCGCCCCGCGTCCGCGCGAGGTCCCGGCGGGCGGCGTTGCGGTAGCGCAGCACCTGGACCGCGCCGAGCGCCCAGAGGACGTACTGCGTGGCGAACGCCCACCGGAAGGCGGTCAGGTCCGGGGCGGCCCGGCCCGCCGGGGTGGCCAGGTCGAGCACCACACCGACGGCCAGCACCAGCACGATCGAGGCGACGAACCCCCCGACGTTGACGACACCGGTGGCGCTGCCGATCCGGTTGACCGGGTTGAAGCTGCGCGCGTAGTCGAACCCGATCATGGAGCCCGGTCCGTTGACCGCCAGCACCAACACCAGCGTGACCAGCAGCCAGGCCGGCGCGCGTCCCGGCCAGGCGAGCACGACGCCCCAGACCACGGCGGTGGCGCCGGTGATCGCGAAGACCAGCGCCGACCGGTGGAACGGGTGCCGGGCGCAGAGGTGCGCGACCACCGGCCCGGTCACCAGCATGGCGGCGGTCATCAGGGTGAGCAGCGACGCCGCCGTGGTCGGGCTGAGTCCCTGTCCCTGAACCAGGAACGGATACCCCCAGAGCAGGCCGAACACGGCGCCGGAGAACTGGGTGACGAAGTGCGTCCAGAGCCCCAGCCGGGTCCCCGGGTGGGCCCACGCGTCGGCGAGTTTCCGACGGACGTCGATGAGGGCGGGCGCCGGAACGGTCGCGACCTCCCCGCCCGGGGCGTCCCGGACGGTGACGACGATCATCATCAGCACCGTCGACCCCACCGCCGCCGCGGTGAGGAACGCGGGGGTCCAGCCCGCCCGGTGCAGCAGGGCCACCAGCGGTACGGCGCCGAGAATCGCCCCGAGCTGACCGAGTGTGCCGGTGAGCTGGGTCATCATCGGGTAACGCCGTCCCGGGAACCACAGCGACACGATCCGCAGCACGCTGATGAAGGTCATCGCGTCGCCGAGCCCGATCAGCATCCGGGCGGCGACCGCGAGGGGCACGTCGGTGGCGAGGGCGAAGCACAGCTGACCGGCGACCATCAGCGCGCCGCCGGCGATCAGCAGCCGGCGTGACCCGAACCGGTCGAGCAGTACGCCGACCGGGACCTGCATCACCGCGTACACGGCGAGCTGGGCGACGGAGAAGGTGGCCAGCGCCGAGGCGTTGATGTCGAAGCGGTGCGCCGCGTCGACGCCGGTGACGCCGAGCGAGCTGCGATGGAACACGGCGGCCACGTACGCGGCCACCGCCACGCCCCAGACCACGCCGGCCGCCGACCGGCGTGGGGCGCCCGGCGCGGGCAGCGTCGTCACCGCGCCACCCGCCGGGGCCGGACCCGCTCGGCGGCCGAGGGCGTGGCCGTCCGGCACGGCGGCGAGGGACGCGTCATGCAACCATGGTGAGCCCGCCCTGTCGTGGCACCGCCGCGCCCCGTCCCGCAGGTGGCGTGGGCCACGGCTCGACCAGCCGGTCCGCCCGGCGGACAGGGGTACAGGTCAGCGCGGACGCAGGGTCAGCGGCGGGCACAGGGTCAGTGCCGGCGCAGGGCCAGCAGTCCGTCGAGCGTGACGGTGAAACCGGGCGCGAACGGCGGGCCGAAACCGCCGAGCAGCTCGGCCAGCCAGCGGGCCTCGTCGGGCGCGGCCCGTTCCAACCGCATCCGGCGCATCCGCACCGGGGCGGCACGCAGTCGCCGCAGCGCGCCGGTGGTCGCGTCGAGGGTCGGCAGCCACAGCAGCCGCAACCGCGGCCGGTACTCCTGGCGCCCGCCGATCCCCTCGTAGTCGTCGATCAGGTCGCCGCAGCCGTAGAGGACCAGCCGGTCGCGGTACACCTCCACCGGTCGCGGGTGGTGTGACGAGTGGCCGTGCACCACGTCCACGCCGGCGTCGATCAGCCGGTGGGCGAAGTCGACGTGTCCGGGCGGCACGTCGTACCCCCAGTTGGTGCCCCAGTGCACGGAGACCAGCACCCGGTCGCCCGGCCCGGCCACGGCGGTGATCCGCCCGGCCAGCGCGTCCGCCGAGGCGACCGAGATCTCCGGCAGGTACGCCACCCCGGGCGCGCTGGCGGTGGCCGCCCAGGACGGGAGCACGCCGGCCGACGGCGCGGCCACCGACCAGACGAGCAGGTCGCGGCCCTGGCCGAGCGGCACCCGGGCGGGTCCGCCGGCCGACGCCGCGTCCCGGCCCGCGCCAGCGGTGGCGATGCCGGCGCCGGACAAGGCGTCGAGGGTGTCGGTGAGCCCCAGCGGGCCGAAGTCGAGGACGTGGTTGTTGGCCAACGCGCAGGCGTCGAGCCGGGCCACGGTCAGGCAGGCCAGGTTCCCCGGGTGCATCCGGTAGTGGATGGCCTTGGCCGGTGCGTGCGCGCCCCGGGCGGTCACTGCGGTCTCCAGGTTGACCACCCGTACGTCCGGCCCGAGTTCGTCGAGCAGGGCGAGCGCCTCGCCCCAGGGCCAGGCCGGGGGTGCCGGGCACGGGATCGGCCCGTTGGCGGTTCGGGCGAGGTCGACGTAGTCGCGGGCGTCGTGTACCGCCCGTTCGCGCAGCTCGGGAGGGCCGGGTGCGGGCAGGATCGCGTCCACACCCCGGCCGGTCATCACGTCGCCACCGAGGAAGAGGGTCAGGTCGGACATCCGGCGGCTTTCCCCGTCGCGCGGCCGGCTCACCTGCCGACGACCGTGCGTGCCGCCGTCGCAGAACCCGACGGAAGCTGACAGAGCACCAGGGCTCGGCGTACCTCGCGGGTGCCGTTCGCGTCGCCGATCTGCTCGGAGAGAGCGAGTGCCAGGTGCAGGTCGTCGCGGGCCGCCCGCCGCTGCCCGGTGGCGCGGTGGACCTCCGCCCGTACGGTGAGCACCCGCGATTCCGCCTCACGGTTGCCGGTGGCGCGGGCAGCGGTGAGGGCCTTACCGAGCCACCCGTACGCCTGCCGGCACTCGCCTCTGCGGGCATAGACCTGACCCATGGTCAGCATGGTGATGCCGACGCCGAGTTCGTCGCCGAGTTCCCGTCGCAACCGCAGGCTCTCCCGCAGGTGGACCAGCGCGCTGCCGGTCTGGCCGAGTTGCAGCAGCACGTCGGCGAGGTTGTTCAGGGTGAGCCCCACCCGCCGTCGGTCACCGCCCCGGCGGTGCATCTCCAGCGCCCGGAGGAAGCCGGCCCGGGCCTCGTCGAGGCGGCCGGCGGCGGCCAGCAGGACACCGAGATGGTCCAGGGTCACCGCCACCTCGTAGTTGTCCCCGTCGGCCTCCCGCAGTGCGAGGGCCACCAGAAGCCCGTCGACCGCCTGCCCGGTCTCGCCCAGCCGGGACTGGGCCACCGCGACGTAGGTCAGCGAGGCTGCCTCGTCCGGACGGCTGCCCAGCCGCCGGGCACACCGCAACGCACCCCCGGCCACCTCCCGGAGTTCGCGGTAGTAACCCCGCATCGGCAGGAACGGGTAGAGCTCCGCGCACAACCGGACCGCGAACAGGTCCCCCTCAGGCGTGCCGTCCTGCGCCGCCACCCGTGCCGCGGCGACGAGGTTGTCCCGCTCCGTCTCCAGCCACTCCAGGGCCTCCCGCTGGTGGGCGAAGGTCACGGTGGCGGGCGCTTCGACGAACCCGTCCGGCAGCCGATGGGGGACGGGCCGGATCTGGTCCCGGGCGCGTCGTGCGGTGTCGAGGAAGTAGCAGCGTGCAGCGTGCAGCGCGGCCACCCGCGCCGCCGGATCACGACGGCCGCGCTCCATCGCGAAGATCCGTACGAGGTCGTGGAGGCGGTAGCGGTCCATCCCGCACGCCTCGACGAGCCCGGCGTCCGCGAGCCGGTCCAACGCCGCACGCGCCGCACGCGCCGTGGCCCCGGTCAGTACCCGGGCCAGGTCGAGACCGAGCACCGGCGAGCAGATCATGCCCCAGCGGTCGAACAGGTCCAGGGATTCGAGCCCGCCGGGCCGTTCGGCGAGAACGTCGCAGGTGACCGCGAGGCTCGCCCGCACGGCCAGGTCGTCACAGCTCAACTCGTCGAGTCGGTACTGCTCGTCGGAGAGCCGGGCAACCATGGCGGCGAGGGTCCACTCCGGGTGGCTGGCGAGCCGGGCGCCGACGATCCGCAGCGCGAGCGGAAGGTGGCCGCACAACGCGGCCAGCGCCTCGGCCTCCGGTGGGGACTCCGTGAACCGGTCCGGGCCCGCGTGCCGAGCGAGCAGCGTCACCGAGTCGTCGGGACCGAGTTCGCCGATGGCGAGGTGGGTGACGTCCAGCGTCGGCAACGTCGTCCGGCTCGTCACGATCACCGTGGCGTTGCTCAGGATCGACAACAGCCGTCGCACCTGACCGGCGTCGACCACGTTGTCCAGCACCACCAGCACCCGGCGCTCGCCGGCCCGCACCCGCAGCTCGGCCGCCTCCGCGCCGGACGTACCGCCGGACAGGTCACCACCGAGCGCGCGGAGCAGGCTGCCGATCGCCTCCTCGACCGTCATCGGGGCCAGGCCGGGACTGCTGCCGCACAGGTCGAGGTAGAGCTGTCCACCCGGACACGACGGGGCCAGCCGGGTGGCGATGGCGCCGGCCAGGGCCGACTTGCCCACCCCCGCCGGTCCGTGCAGCACCATCATGTCCGCCCTGCTGAGCTGGGCCTCGACCTGGGCCAGCAGGCATTCCCGGCCGACCAGGACGACGGACGGCGGCAGGGTGGACGGCGCCCCCGCCGACGACGCGTCACCGACCCCGGGCAACGGACGGCGAGCCGGCCCCGACGCCGCGTCGAGCAACTCGCGTTCGATCTCCCGGAGGACCTGCCCAGCCCGCCGGCCGACCTCGCCGAGCAGCGCGGCGTCCGCCGCGGTCAGGGCCGCCATGGCCTCGGCCCGGTCGCCCGACCGGATCAGAGCCTGGACCAGTCCCTCCCAGGCGGACTCGCGCGCCGGCTGGTCGGCGAGCAGCGAGCGTAGGGCGGCGACCGCCGCCTGATGCCGGCCGGCGTCGACGCACGCCCTGGCGTACCGCTCGACCGCCATCCACCGGCTCTCGTCGAGTGCGTCGAGGCTGTGGCCGAGTGCGCCGTGGCGGGGCAGTCCCTCCGCGGCCTCGCCGTACCACCGGCGAAGCGCGGTGGCGAGCAGGTCCGCGCACTGCTCCGGATGGGTCGCACGGCCAGCGCCGAGGGCGTCCTTCAGGTCGGCTTCGAACCGGTGGAGGTCCAGCTCGCCCGGTTCGACCACCACCATGTAACCGGAGTTCACCCAGGTCAGCCGGTCACGGTAGGGCCCGAGCGCCGTCCGCAACCGGGTCACGTAGGTCCTCAGGTTGGCCTGCGCCGACGGTGGGGGATCGGCCCACAGACCGCTCAGAAGCCGGTCGGCGGACACCCGCCGCCCTCGGCCGAGGAGCAACGCGGCCAGCAGGAGTCGAGGCCGACCGCCCGGCAGTGCGACGTGGTCACCGTCGATGCGCAGGGTCACCGGTCCCAACAGGCCGAACTCGATCGTCATACCCGCGAACCTCCCACGATCCCTGGAGATCCGATCGCCATCCATCCATGGATGCGGTGAGCCTAGACGTTCGGTCTCCCGCCGGGAGGTGCTGGGTCCGGCTCCGCACCTCCCGCCGGCGGGTGCGTGCGCGCCGGCGGGAGGGCGTCGGGTGTCGGCCGGCCGGTCAGCGTCGGACCCGGTCAGCCGGTGCGGGCAGGGGGGTGACGCCAGCCGTCAGTAGTTGACGTAGGCGGTGACGGCGCGGTGATCGGAGTACGCGCCGCCCGTCATCGACTCGGTGATGGTGGCGACGTTGCTGAAGCCGTTGCCGCTCTTGACCAGCAGGAAGTCGATTCGCCGACTGTTGAGGGTGTCGTAGGCCGAGGAGCAGTTGCGGCTGCCGCACTTCTCGGCGATCGGGTCGCGGTACCCGTACCCCTTGCCGTCGTTCCACCAGCCCGCGTCGTCGGGCTCGGCGTTCATGTCACCCGCGACGATCTTGAGGTCGCCGCCGAGGCGGCCCATCGCCTCGTCGGCCTCCTTGATGTTCTCGTCCGCGCACTTGGGCGCGTGCCAGGTGTTGGTGGGCCAGTGGATCGAGGCCACCGAGACATCCTGGTCGGCGACCCTGTCATGCAACCGGATGGCGATGTTGTGGACCCGGTCCTGGCTGCTCCTGGTGGGTTCCAGGTTCCGGCACGGGCCGGTACCCGCGTCGTAGTCCTCGGGGGCGTCGGACCGCCATCGGGTGGCGGCCTCGTAGGTGAACCGGTCGGAGCGGTAGATGACCGCGTTGGTCTGCTGGTTCTTCATCTTGCCGCAGGTGCTGGTGTAGCCCATCGAGCCGGGGTTCGCGATTGCGATCTGTCCGGCATAGGTTCCGGGCAGCTCGTCGGAGAGACGCTGGGTCAGGGTGTTGAGCTGCGTCTGGTTCGAGATCTGCTGCACGGTGAAGATGTCCGGGCTCAGCGGCCGGCCCTTGAGGTAGGTGATCAGCCGATCCCAGATGAAGCCGTCGGCGCAGGAGGCCGGCAGCCAGTTCTCGATGTTGTTGTTGTAGACCACCAGATGGTTCGGCGAGGTGTTCACGGCGGCCTGTGCCGTGGTGGTGCTGGTGAGGCCGACCACCGCGGTCGTCAGCACCGTGGTGAAGACGGCGACGGCACCGCGTACGACGCGGCTGGTACGAATGGACAACTCTCCTCCTGAGCGCACTGAACTGCCGGTGTCGAATCGCAGCGTCCCGTCAGAGCGTCCGCTGGTATTCCTCCCAGGTCCGCTTGGGGCTGACTGCGGGACCGTCGTCGGGACCACGGTTCGCCAGTCCGTTGCGGCCGAGGTAGTAGTCGCCGGCCTGGTTCTGCGCACCCGTCGACTGATCGGTGTCGGCGAGCGCGATGGCGTGGATGTGGTAGCCCCAGTCCCCCTGGCTCGGGGTACGCAGCCAGGCGGCGAAGCCCACCGTACGCAGCCGGCGGAGGATGTCGGTCCGGGTGGCCGAGGAGAGGCCGCTGACCGACAGGTCGAGCGCGCCGCCGCCGTCGTGGGTGCCGGCGGATGCGCCGACCCCGGTGTTGTACGACCCCTGCGTGATGCTGAGCTGGCGGCCGAGCAGGCGTTCGGCCTCGAACAGCATCGCTCTGGTCCGGGTGTTGACGCGCACGCCGCGCAGACTCACGACGGTGCCGGGCGAGATGGCTCGGACGACGGTGTAGCGCCCCTCGCCGAGCGACCGTAGTGACGACGGACCGGGCAGCCCGGTCGCGTCGAGGCCGGTGTAGCCGAGGGACCGTTGGTAGGCGGCGTAGGCGGCGACCGTGCTCGTGCCGAAGTGTCCGTCCACGTAGGTGGCGGACAGGAGGCCCCGGGCCTGGAGGGCGCGCTCCACCAGCAGGACACTGTTCTTGGCGCCCTCGGTCAGGGCGGTGTCGGGCCGGCGGGGGTCGACCTGCGCCGCCTTGATCAGCGCCTCCATGTTGACCTCGGGCAGCGCGGCGGCCGCCGGGCGGGCCAACGGCCCGGCGGTTGCCACGGCGGCGCCGGCGGCGACGAGCAGACTTCTTCTCGTGATCACAAGTTCTCCGTGAGGTGAGCGATGTGGACGGTCAGCAGCGCGGAACGCCACGTGGGCGCTGCGAGTGCCGGCGCGCCCGGGGTGGCGGTCCGCCGACCGCGACGAGGAGCGTGACCGCGAGCAGGCGCGTGGGACGTTCCTCGACCGACCTCCTGTCGAAAGCCATGGCGATTCTTCGGCCGGATAGCCGGAGGTCGCTTTCGCCCGACTATCGGGGCGCGCGGAAGGGCAGTCAAGACGCTCGTCGATAATGGGCGCCGAATGTGCCGGGAATGTGCGCGGGCCGTGGTCACGAGGCACGACACGCCGGCCGTCCTCTAAGTAGAGTTCGTCGTCCCACAGGAACACCGCGACGGCCACCAGGTCGGGTCCGCGCCGCCGGTAGACCTCGGGCAGCCGCAGGGTGAAGCAGTGCCGCATCGGTTGACCGGTACGCGGGGAGCGGGGCCAGGTCCGGACATCGATGCCGGGTCCGGCGTCGTCGGCCGGCGGGGTGCGTGATGCCCCCGTCCACCCGGACGGGGGCATCGTCGCATCCGGCGGGGCCGTTGCCGACGGGGTCGTGACCGCATCCCCGGGGACACGGAGAACGGAACCGGCGGCAACGGCCCCGCGACGTCAGGCCCGCCCGGTGTTGACGTAGACCCTGTTGTCCAGTCCACGGACGAACAGGTGCAGCTCGCCGTCGTAGACGTTGGCGGCCGGGCCGCTCGGGGTCGGGCGGTTGCCGGACAGCTCGGTCCAGCGGTTGAAGGTGGTGCCGTCGGAGGCGATGGTGAACAGCTGGTCGTTGCCGCCCCGGGCGAACAGGCGCAGCAGGCCGTCGTAACTGGCCAGGCCGAGCGGGCTGGCGGTCCAGCCGTTACCGGTCACCGGGATCCAGCCGGTCCAGGCCCCGGCGGTGTACGTGTTGAGGTAGATCAGGTTGTTGACGGCGCGTACGGCCAGGCGCAGCGTGCCGTTGTACTCGGTCACGGCGGGCGCGTCGGGGGTGCTGCCGTTGCCGGGCAGCACGTTCCAGCCGGACCAGCCGGTGGCGCTGTGGACGTTCTCGACGAGCTTGTCGTTACCGGCCCGCACGATCAGGTGCAGCTCGCCGTTGACGACGGCGGCGGTGGGGGCGCTCGGGGTGGTGCCGCCGCCGGGCACCTCGGCCCAGCCGGACCACGCCGTGCCGGTGGACGTGTTGACGTAGATGCGGCCGGCGGAGTCCCGCACGAAGAGATACAGCATGTTGTTGTGGACGGTGACCGTCGGCGCGCTGGGGGTGGTGCGGCCGCCCGGCACCGGTGACCAGCCCGACCACTGGGTGCCCGTGCGGACGTTGTGGATGATCTGGCCGTCGCCCCGACGGGCGAAGAGGTGCTCGGCGCCGGCGAAGGTCGTCACCGCCGGGCCCGAGGCGACAAGTTGCCCGCCGGGCACCTCGTTCCAGCCCTGCCAGTAGCGGGTCAGGCTGACACCGAAGGTGTGCAGGATCGGCCGGATCGGCTGGAAGTACGACCGGTCGTCATCGTCGCCGCACAACAGTTCGGTGCCGCCGGAGTGGATGCCCTGGGCCTGGTCGCCGGCGACGTACGGGGCACCGGAGTCGCCCGGCTCGGAGCAGGCGTCGGTCATCGTCAGGCCGGTCATCACCTTGTCCGGCTCGCCGTTTTTGCCGTGGTAGATGACGGTGACGTTCTTGGCCAGGATGGTCCCGCACTGCACGCCGGTCGTGACGCCGCTACGGCAGACCGTGGTGCCCTCGGAGGCGGGTTCGTCGCCGTTGACGGGGCCGAGGCCGAGCACCTCGGCGGTCGGGCGCCAGTCGGTGTAGGTGCGTACCCAGGCCATGTCGACGTACGGGTAGGAGTAGCCGCCCCAGACGCCCAGCGGCCGGCCATCCGCGGTGAGCGCCCCAGGAGGCGTCTCGAGCGCGCAGTGCCCGGCGGTGAGGAACCCGGCGTCACCGGTGAGGTTCTCCGTCACCGCGAACCCGGTCGAGCAGCCGGCGGTCCCGCCGATCAGGTAACCGTGGCCGGCGCCCAGCCGGTCCGACTCCGGTTGCGGACGCCCGGCGGCCTCGACGACGCGCACCGTGCCCTTCGGCGTCCCGTTGTTCTCGGCGAACCGCCGGGCCGGCCCGGATCCACCGGGCAGCGCCTGCACCACCAGTGTCCGCCCGTCCACGTCGGCGTACCAGCCGGTCACCTCGTCCGGCACGCTGGCGGCACGGTCCAGCCGGACCTTCATCCCCTCCAGCGCCGCGCCGTCCGGCACCGGCTGTGCCGCCGCCGGCGCGCCCACCAGCATCGTGCCCGCGACGCTCAACGCCGCCAGCCACCCCACGACAATCCTCCGCACCCAAGGCCTCCTCGTCAAAACGCGCCGGGTGGTGACCCGGCGCCTGGCAATGAAAACCTCTCGACTGTGGCGGTGGACAGATCTTGTCGGGTTCCCGTCCCGACCAGCTCGGTCCGGGACGGTAATCCGGGGCGGGGTGTCACCCGTTGCCGGTACGTTTGCCGGCATGTCGCCGACCGAGACGGATCTGCTGCCCGAGACGCGGCGCGCGCTGCGTCACCTGCTCGCCACCCGTCAGGTGCAGGGGCGGGTGCCCTCGATCGTCGCCGCCGTGGTGCGCGACGGCCGTCCGGTGTGGATGGACGGTCGGGGGAGCGTGGACGGTGGCCCGCCGGACGGCGACACCCAGTACCGGATCGGCTCGGTGACCAAGACCTTCGTGGCGCTGCTGGTCCTGCGCCTGCGCGACGAGGGGCGGCTCGCCCTGACCGATCCGCTGGCCGAGCACCTGCCCGGCACCGTGGTGGGCGAGGCCACCGTCGGCGCTCTGCTGGCGCACACCGCCGGGCTGGTCGCCGAGCCGCCCGGTCCGTGGTGGGAGCGGACCCCGGGCGCGCTGCGACCGGACCTGGCCGACGTGCTCGGCAGCGACCCGCAGGTGCATCCGGCCGGGCAGCGCCACCACTACTCCAACCCCGGTTACGCGCTGCTCGGCGCGCTCGTCGAGCGGATGCGTGGCGAGCAGTGGGGCGAGGTGCTGCGGCGCGAGGTGCTGGAGCCGCTCGGGATGACCCGTACCACCCCGCTGCCGGTCGCGCCGCACGCTACCGGCTGGGCGGTCCACCCCTGGGCCGACGTGCTGCTGCCGGAGCCTGCCGTGGACACGGGTCGGATGGCGCCGGCCGGGCAGCTCTGGTCCACGGCGGCGGACCTGGCCCGGTTCGCCGCCTTCCTCACCGACGGCGACGAGCGGGTGCTGCATCCGGACACTCTGGCGGAGATGCGTGCCCCGGCCTGCCCTCCGGAGGCGACCGGCTGGGACAGCGGCTACGGACTCGGCACCCAGTTGCTGCGCCGGGACGGCCGACTGCTGGCCGGCCACACCGGCTCGATGCCGGGCTTCGTCGCCACCGTCTGGGTCAGCGCCGACGACGGTCTGGGCACCGTCGTGCTGGGTAACGTGACCGCCGGCCTCGCCGCCGGTGCTGTCGCCGCCGACCTGCTGCGGACGGTCGCCGAGCGGGAGCCGCGGATCCCGGAGCCGTGGCGTCCGCTGCCCGCGGTCGATCCGGAGCTGCTGGACCTCGCCGGCCCGTGGTACTGGGGACCCGCCCCCTACCTGCTGCGACCGCTCGCCGACGGCTTCCTGGAACTGACCTCGATGTCCGGCGGCGGGCGCGGCACCCGGCTGCGCCCCACCGGCGACGGCCGGTGGGAGGGGATCAACGGCTACTTCGCCGGCGAGCGATTGCTGGTGGAACGGGACGCCGCAGGCGCGGTGAGCCACCTCGACCTCGGCACCTTCGTCTTCACCCGGCAGCCCTACGACCCGGCGGCGCCGGTGCCCGGCGGTGTCGACCCGGCCGGTTGGCGGGCCGGTCGAGGTCCGGACGACCGGTAGGTCACACGGCGGTGAGCAGCGCGTCGAGCGGCCGAGGCAGGACGTCCCGGCCGACTGCCGCCTCGACGAGCAGCCGTGCGTAGCGCAGCTTGCGACGCGAGCCGCTGCCCAGGAACCGCCGCATCTGCGCATCGGGCTGCCGGCCGCGCCAGGCGGGCTGGTTCTGCATCGAACGGAACGACCCGAGGTCGCCCTGCGAGTCGAAGAGCGCCTCGACCTCCGCGGTGCCCAGGGCGCGGATCAGCTCGTCCTCCAGATCGTCGACGCAGACGAAGAACCCGAGGTGTTCCATGTCGGCGCGGGTGGGGGTCGAGCCGACCTGGGCGGTGAGACCGCGCCGGAACAGCTCCTCCTCACGCAGGTCGCAGAGGCCGGCAAGCCGTACCCCGGCGCCCAGCGGGCCCAACCTCGTCAGGAAGCGACCGATCGCGTGTGCCCCGCCGATCGGCACGACCACGACCCGCTCCGCCGCGAGATCCCGGCCACGGCCCACGGCGGCTGTCTCCAGGGCGATCTGGTCGCTGATCCCCTCGACGAGCACCACGGCCACCGCGTCGTCGACCTTTGTCAGAGCGCGGGCCGTCGCCCGGGTCGGGGCGTCGGGGCCACTGACGTAGCCGTCGATGTCGGCTCGTTGAGTCGTGGCCATGGCCGCCATCATCGGTGATACCCATGTTCGTCGACCAGGGATTTACCGTGGCCCATCCCACCGACAGGCCCCGCACCCGCGCCGCCGGGCGATGTCGGTGGGCGGTTGTAACCTGTGCGCGTGCGGGAAATGGCTCTCTGGAGCAACCTCGATGGCTGACGCCGACGACGTCCGTCGCCTGGCGCGGGCACTGCCTCACGTGGTCGAGATCGACAGTGACGGCTTCGACTTCCGGGTCGCCGACAAGGGGTTCGTCTGGTCCTACCCCGAACGCAGACCCGGTGCGTCGCGCCTCATCCGCACCGACATCGCGGTGCTGTACGTCGGCGACGAAGCGGAGAAGCAGGCACTGCTCCTCGGGGAGCCTGAGGTCTTCTTCACGACGCCCGCGTACGACGGGCTGCCCCTGGTCATGGTGCTGCTGGCGCGGGTGGACGTCGACCGCCTGGAGGAACTCGTCACCGACGCGTGGCACATGCGTGCCCCGGACTCGCTCGTCGGCGACCTCGACGTCGGCACGGGTGTGCTGAGCCCGGGGTAAATCGTGACCACCGCCGTCCGCCCGCCGGCTACCATCCGTGGCGATGGCGGAGTTCGTGCACATCACCCGGGCAGGGGCGGCTCGACGCATGCAGCGATCGGGAATCGCGGCGCGCAGCGCTGGGCACGACGGTGGACGGGGCGTGTACTGCATGCCGGTGCTGCCGTCGTTCACTCTCACCTATCAGTGGGTGCGTGAGCTGCGGCGCTGGCACTCGGGCGTACTCGTCGCGGTGCATCTGCGGCTGTCCGACGACGAGCGGGTGACCGTCGGGCACTACGGTGCCCCACCGCGTGCGGTCACCGCCGCACAGGCGGTCGCGGCGGTGCGCGAACGCGACGACCCGCGCGGCTGGGAGGTGTTCGTGCCCCGCGCGGTCACCACCGCCGAGGTACACCGGATCCGTGACGTCCCGCAGGGAGTCGGTTGGCGGTACCTGCCGGGAGCTCACGGACGGCGGCCCTGCCCATGCCCAGCCTGTCTGCCGCGTGGGGCCCGGAACGTGGCCAGGCTGCGCCGCCGGTTCCCGTACGACGAGCCGCCCGGGCCGAAGGGTGAACTGATGGCTCAGCTGCGGACGGCAACCACCGCCGACGAGATCATCGACGTGCTGTGGGAACTGGGCCGTGGCCGGCGCGGTGGCGCCGAGGAACTGGCGTACCTGGCAGACCATCCCGATCCGCGCGTACGCGACACCCTCGGCAGCGCCCTGCGTGCTTACCGGGGTCGTGAGGCGCGCCGGCTCCGCGCGCGTCTACAGCTCACCGACGCGTCGGCGTCAACTCCGGAGAGCTGCTGACCGACGCGTCTGTCTGCGGCGGTAACGGTCGGACCGAAATCTACCTCCAGAACGTCACGGCCCTGGCCACCGTCGTTGGCTGAGGCTAAAACCGAACAAACATTGCCGAAAGAGGCAAAATGAGCAGCATGGGCCAAGGGGGTGCTGCGTCCGGCCATGGTGCCGCCACAACCCCGCCCGAGAAGCCAGGCGGGGCGTTGTTGATCGCCGTAGCCGCGGCGATTGGCGGTTTCCTCTTCGGTTACGACACGGCGGTGGTCAACGGCGCCGTGGATGCGATACAAGCCAGGTTCGACCTGTCCGCGCTGGTCTTGGGGGCGGCGGTTTCCACCGCGTTGCTCGGCGGTGCGGTCGGCGCGTGGTTCGCGGGTCCACTGGCGGATCGGATCGGTCGGGTGCGGGTCATGCTCATCACCGCGATCGTGTTCGCGGTCAGTGCCGTCGGCTCGGCGTTGGCGGTGGGTCCGGTCAGCCTCACCGCTTGGCGGTCCACTGCCGGCATGGCGGTCGGGGCGGCCAGCGTGATCGTGCCCGCCTACATCGCGGAGATCGCTCCTGCGGAGAAGCGAGGCCGATTCGGCTCGCTGCAGCAACTGGCCATCGTGACCGGTATCTTCGCCGCGCTGCTTGCCGACTACGCCTTGGCGGCCTCGGCCGGCGGTGCCGGTAACGACGTTCCGTGGGGTGGTGAGGCATGGCGGTGGATGTTCGCCTCGGCCGCGGTTCCTGCCGCGCTCTACGTCGTGCTGGCGCTGCGGTTGCCCGAGTCTCCGCGCTATCTGGTTCGGCGCCGGCGCAGTGAGCAGGCCCGTGCGGTACTGGAACGGTATGTCGGTGACGGTGTGCGGCTTGCCGAGAT
Organism: Micromonospora sp. NPDC050187; assembly: GCF_044459745.1. Lineage (NCBI taxonomy): Bacteria > Bacillati > Actinomycetota > Actinomycetes > Micromonosporales > Micromonosporaceae > Micromonospora > Micromonospora sp. NPDC050187. The sequence continues at coordinate 2,206 of NZ_JBITJH010000023.1, read as the reverse complement.
CGACCGATCACTGGCCGGCACGAAGGAGACGGTAGCCCTGTCCGACCTGCGCGGCGCTTCTGATCGTGACCGGCGCTTCGGGCTGTTGCCGATCGTCTGGACCGGAATCGTCCTGGCGGCCCTTCAGCAGCTTGTCGGCATCAACGTCATCTTCTACTACTCCACCACACTCTGGCGCGCCGTCGGCTTCACCGAGAACGAGGCCCTGGTGACAAGCGTGATCACGAGTGTCATCAACATTGCCGGTACCCTCCTCGCGATCGCCCTCATCGACCGGGTCGGCCGTAAGCCGTTGCTCACTGTCGGCGCTTCCGGCATGGTCGTCACCCTGGCGACCCTCGCCTGGTGTTTCAGCCGTGCCTCCGGTACCGGGGAAAACCTCACCCTCCCTCCCGGTGTGGGCGTCGCCGCTCTTCTCGCGGCCAACCTCTACGTGGTGTTCTTCGCGGCAAGTTGGGGACCGACGTTGTGGGTGCTGCTTGGCGAGATGTTCAACAACCGAATCCGTGTCACCGCAGTCGCGGTCGCAGGGGCCGCGCAGTGGATCGCCAACTGGTTGGTGACCATCTCCTTTCCGAGCCTCGCCCACGTCAGCCTCCCCCTCGTCTACGGCATGTACACCGCCTTCGCGGGCCTCGCCCTCGTCTTCGTTCGACGCTTCGTCCGTGAAACCAGGGGGCGGGAGTTGGAGGCGATGTAGCGGCTTGATCCACAACTGGTGTCCCTCCTCGTCAACCGCCACGCATTGATACATTTGCATGTCTCGGTCCTTTCGTGTATGAAGGCTGCAAGCACGTCTGGTGCTGGTTCCTGGGGAGGAGCGACGATGAAGAAGACCCTGCGCCGCCTGCGAACGGCGGCGGTCGCGCTCAGCGCCTGCACACTCGGGCTGAGCCTGCTGTCGATGCCCGCCGCCGAGGCGGCCTCGGTGCAGCCTCTCGCACCGCAGTCCGAGCGGGCACCCGAATCGGAGCAGTTCTCGGCCGAGGGCGTCACCACGGTCGGTGAACTCCGCACCGTCGACGGCTCGCTGTCCTACGCCCGGGACGGCCGGACGCAGATCATCCGGCATCCCGGCGCGTCGTACGTCAAGGTGCACTTCAGCTCGTTGCGACTGGCTCAGGGCGACTACGTGACCGTGTCGAGCCCCGACGGCCGGGAGAGCTACCGGTACGACCGCAACCTCGACCGGGCCACCGGCTCGGACTACACCACCGACGGCCAACCGGGCTTCTGGGCGATGTCGGTGGAGGGTGACACCGCGGTGGTGACGCTGCACAGCAGCCGCCCCGGCCGGGGCGGCGCCGCGACCATCGACCGGTTCTGGCGCGGCTACGACCACGCGGAGATCAAGCAGTACAACTTCTCCACGCAGTCCGTGTGCAGCACCGACGCCCGCCGCGACGTGGTCTGCTACCAGAACAGCCACCCCACCGAGTACGCCCGCGGCCGGGCGGTGGCGCGGCTGCTGATGAGCGGCGGTGGCATGTGCACCGCCTGGCGGGTCGGCAACACCAACCGCCTGCTGACCAACAAGCACTGCTTCTCGACGCAGTCCGCCGTCAGCGCCAGCGAGACGCAGTTCAACTACCAGTGCGCCACCTGCGGCGGCTCGAACCCCGGCGCCGGCACCAAGGTGAGCGGTGCCACCCTCTACAAGGTGAGCAGCGGCGGTTCCGGCGAGCTCGACTACGCCCTGTACTCGGTGAACAACTTCGCCAGCATCCAGGGTTTCGGCACGCTGTACCTCGCGACGACCGCCACCACCACCGGTACGCGGATGTACATCCCCGGGCACGGTGACGGCAGCCCGAAGCGACTGTCGATCTTCGAGGACACCCAGAACGGCACGAACTGCACCGTCAGAAACGCCAACTACAACACCTGGAACATCAGCTACAGCTGTGACACCTCCGGCGGCAACTCGGGCTCGCCGGTGCTGAACGGCAGCCACCGGGTCATCGCCCTGCACCACCTCGGCGGTTGCCCGTCGAACCAGGGCGCGAAGGCGCACCTGATCTACAACGAGATCGCCAGCCTGATCGACAACAACGGCTGACCACCGCTGACCACGGGCCGGCCGGGGGGCGGGGGGCCCCCCCCCCCCCCGCGGGGGGGGGGGGCGCGCACTGACCCACGAATACAGGGGGCGGGGGGTGTGTGTCAACCCCCGTGATATAGCCAAGAGGGCGGCGGGGGAATATAC